>JAKQKF010000015.1 GCA_029560815.1 bacterium | reverse complement strand
CTCATCTGGGCGATCTTTATCGCGCTGGCTTCCGCCTATGGCATGGTGATGATGAACTATTTCGCTCCGGGAGCGGGCCAGATTCCGCTGCCCACGGTCTCTGTTTCGGTTTATCTCGCTTTCTTTGTCTATTTTGTGCTCGGCTATTTCATCTATGCCACTCTCTACGCCACCCTCGGCAGCCTGGTCAACGATGAAGCCGATGCCCAGAGCCTGCAGTGGCCGGTGACCATGCTGATTGTGCTCGGCTTCCTGTTCATGTTTTTCATCCTCAACAATCCCAACAGCACGCTGGCGGTCATCCTCTCCCTGATCCCCTTCTTCACGCCGCTGCTGATGTTTCTGCGCATTTCCGTCGGCGCCGCCCCGATGTGGCAGGTGGCGCTGAGCGTGGTGCTGATGATCGCCTCGATCTTTGCTCTGATCTGGCTCACCGGCCGCATCTTCCGGGTCGGTCTTCTCATGTACGGCAAAAAGCCCACTCTCCCGGAGGTGTTGAAATGGATCAGATACTCCTGAGCACTGCGCGGCGGGAACGGGTTATGGCCGGGGCGGCGGAATCACATCCCCCCTCTGAAGGATGAGTGCCGATGAAACTGAGAAATCCGCAAGATATCGTGATCGAAGGTGTGTCCCTGGCTGTGATACTCGCAGGGCATGCAGGATGGAAGAGGAAGAGCGGAGGCCGAGCCTGCGCAGGACCGGCCTACCTGACTGAAGCTGATCTCGCCGGAACCGATCTGCACGCCGCCGACCTGCACGCCGTCGCTCTCGGCAGGGCTGATCTCGGTGGGGCAGACCTCAGTGGAGCCGATCTCTCGGGCAGCTGGCTCGCCTTCGCCAGCCTCAGCCATGCCGGTCTGGCAGGGGCTGATCTGAGCGGAGCCAACCTCTGGAAAGCCGATCTGACCGGCGCTGATTTGCGGGGAGCCTCGCTCAAGGGGGCCAATCCATTCGGCGCCACCCTCTGCGGCGCCGACCTGCGTGGCGCCGATCTCACCTCCGCCGTGCTCATCGAGGCCGATCTCGGCGGAGCCGACCTGAGCGGAGCGATCTTCAGGGGGGCCATTCTCACACGTCTCCGCAACCTGGCCGAGGCCCGGGGCGTGGAATCCGCCGATTTTACCGGCGCGATTCTCGATCAGGAGGGGGAAAAGTTGATAGCGGCAGTGAAAACGGGGCCCGCCCGCTCCTGAGCCCGATACGGGCTACAATCCATGCAGGGCCGCGTAAAAATCTGCCTCTGAGCGGCACCATCTACCCTCATGCCCAGGTTACGCGCGCAGAATGCGGCCGGGCAGATTTTCGTTCTGCTCCCCTCCCGCCACAACGATCTTGCCGTTGACGATGACCCAATCGATGCCCAGGGGGAACTGGTGCGGCTCGACAAAAGTAGCCCGGTCGATGACCGTCACCGGATCAAAGATGACGATATCGGCAAAAAAGCCCTCCCTGAGCAGCCCTCTTTCCCTGATGCCAAACTTTTCACACGGCAGCGCGGTGATGCGGCGGACCGCCTCGGCCAGGGGCAGAGTCTTCTTTTCACGAACATAGTGGCCGAGATAACGCGGAAAAGTGCCGTAATAGCGTGGGTGGGGCGTGCCCCGGCCGAGAAGGCCTGAGGGGGAGATGGCGTTGCCATCCGAGCCGACCATGGTGTAGGGAGCGGCGAAGGTCGCCCGGGTGTCCTCTTCGCTCATACTGAATCCGCACATCCCCACCTGGCCCTCCTCTTCGATGAGGAGGCAGCGGGTGAAATCGAGGGGATCCTCTCCGGCCGCGGCCGCCAGTTCCTCGACGTTCCTGCCCTGATAGTCCCGCCTCCCCGAGAGGTAGGCCTGGGTGATCATAATCGAGGCCCACGATCCGGTCGCGGCGATCTTGTCCCGCACAAAACCAGCCATCTCTGCAAAGCGCTTGTGATTCCTGAGGCGCTCGACGAAAGCCGCATTTCCCCCCTCGCGCGCCCACAGGGGAAAGAGCATTTTCAGCGAAGTGGCGTAGGCGGTATAGGGATAGCGGTCGGCGTGCACATTAAGCCCCTCCCGGCGGGCGGCCTCGACCGCCGCCAGCAGCTTCGGGGTCTTGTGCCAGTTGCGCTGCTGGCAGGCCTTGAAATGGGAGACCTGCACGCTCACACCGGAAGCGCGGCCGATACGCAGGGTTTCATCCAGGGCCTCCTCGACGAAGAGGTCCTCGTTGCGCATATGGGTGGCGTAAACACCGCTGTGGCGGGCGACCACTTGGCACAACGCGATGATCTCCTCGGTAGTGGCGAAAGCCCCGGGCGTGTATTCGAGTCCTGTGGAGAGCCCCAGGGCCCCCTGCTCAAGGGCGCCCTGCAGATAACCTTTCATCGCCTCGAGTTCGGCGGCGGTGGGCGGACGGTTCTCGCCCCCCAGCACGGCTGTGCGGATGGTGCTGTGGCCGATCAGGGTCGCATAATTGAGGGCGATCCCCTTCTCTGAGATGGCCGCATAAAAGCCGGCCAGATCGCTCCAGCGGGCTTGTATTCCATATTCCCGGCGCCACTCCTCCTGCACCTCCTCGGCCCCGGCCGCGGAGAGGGGAAAAACCGAGTCCCCGCAGTTGCCGCCGATCTCCAGGGTCACTCCCTGGCGGATCTTGCTCTCGGCTTTGGGTTCAGCCAGAAGCTGCAGGTCGGTATGGGTGTGGACATCGACAAAACCGGGAGTGACCGCAAGGCCCTGGGCGTCGATGACCATGGCGCCTCCCTCCCGCTGCAGGCGTCCGATGGCGGCGATGCGGTCGCCGCGAATGCCGATATCCCCGCGCCGGGCCGCGCTTCCGCTGCCGTCATATATGCTCGCATTGACGATGAGCAGATCGAAGTGGCGGTGCCGGCAGCCCTGGATGATGCCGCCGGCGGAGGCGAGCAGGCCGGCGCCGAGTCCTCCCTGCGCGCTTTTAATGATGAAATCACGTCGGGTTGTGTTGTGCATGGTATGCCCTCCCGTCTCTCTCCGGTTTGTCCCCCTGCAGCAATATAGGACCGAAGGCGCTTTTTATCAAGCAATAAATCATGCAGCGAAGACAAAAAAACCTTTTTTCTGTCTCCGTCAATGGTTACATTTACAGCGCGAATTAAAGATCGTCGCCCGTTCCACCCGGGAAGCGGCAGGCCCATGCCGTCTCTCTGCGGGTCGCATCTCATCAACCGAAAGAGCGCCTATGGCTTTTCTCTCCCTTCTCGCCGCCACAGCCGGTTCCTCGAGCATGCTCCATCTCAAGCCGGTCGATCTGCTCATCATCGTCATCTATTTCATCTTCGTCCTCGCCATCGGCTTTTATCTCAAAAAGTTCGCCAGCACCGGCGACGACTTTTTCATGGCCGGCCGCAAGATGACCGCCTGGATCGCAGGACTGAGCTTCATCTCCGCCAACCTCAGCTCCCTCGAGACCATGGGCTGGAGCGCCATGGCCTACCAGTATGGCATGCTCGGCGCACACGGCTACCTCATCGGCGCCATACCGGCCATCCTCTTCCTCGCCATCGTGATGATGCCTTTTTACTACATCTCCCGCACTCACTCAGTGCCGGGCTATCTGCAGCTGCGTTACGGCGAGGGCGCCCGCTCCGTCGCAGGCATCTCCTTTTCATTCATGACCATTGCCGTGAGCGGCGCCAGCATGTTCGCGATGGCCAAGATCCTCAATCTGCTCCTCGGCTGGGACATGAACATCAGTATCTGGGTGGCCTCCCTCACCGTGGCGGTCTATGTCACCCTGGGCGGACTGCTCTCGGCGGTCTTTAACGAGGTGCTGCAGTTCTTCCTGATCTGGTTGGGCTCGCTGCTCATCCCGATCCTCGGCATCATCCACGCCGGCGGCTGGGGCAAGATGATGGAGGCGGTGCAGCGCAATGTCGCGGTGATCCATCCGGCGGTGCAGAACGCCGATTTCACCAGTCTGTGGCAGAACCTCGGCTCCTTTGGCAGCAATCCGATGGGGATCGACTGGTTCGGCATGTTCTTCGGCCAGGGGATCGCCGTCGCTTTCGGCTACTGGTGCACCGATTTTCTCCAGGTGCAGCGCGTCATCGTCGCCAAGGACCTGCGCTCCGCCCAGAACGGCACCATCATCGGGGCGGCGCTGAAGATGATGGTGCCCCTGATCGTCACCATCCCCGGCCTGCTCGGGCTGGCGGTGTTGATGAATTCGGACGGCTCACCGATGGTGCTGGTGCCCGAGAGCGACCCGCGCGCCGGCATCACCCACAACACCTTCAACGACGTCCTGCCGCTGCTGATGGGGAAATATCTCGGCCCGGGGCTCCTCGGCCTGGGGGTGACGGCCATGATCGCCGGCTTTATGTCCGGCATGGCCGGCAATGTCAGCGCCTTCGCGACGGTCTGGACGCACGATGTCTACAAACCGCTCATAAACAAAAAGGGCAGCGACCGTCACTATCTCCATATGGGCCGCTGGAGCTCGGTGATCGGCGTGCTGCTCTCGATCGCCACCGCCTACACGCTCTTTTTCTTCTCCAACATTCTCGAATATCTGCAAGTACTGGTCTTTTTCTTCATCGTGCCTCTTTTCGGCACGGTGATCCTCGGCATGCTGTGGAAACGGGCGACGCCCGCGGGCGGCTTTTGGGGCTTTCTCATCGCCATCCTTTTTTCCATCAGCATGTGGGCTTTCGTTCACACTTTCCCGCACGGCTATCAGCCCCAGCCCAAGGCGACGCTCAGCCGCGGGGCCGAGGTGCTCCTCACCCGGGGCGATACGGCCAGACCGGGAGCCATCTCCTATATCAGCATCGAGAGCGGCACCCTCGATCTGGTCAATGTGCCCCTTTACGGCCATGAGCGGGGCGGTGAATTCACCGTCCAGGAGCAGCCCCTCTACATGCGCGAAGTCGCACCGCTGCGCAAAACCGCCGCTCCCATCCAGATTCTGGCCCCCGAAGTGGTGGTGGCCAATACGCGGGAGCAGCATAAATTTGGCGTCGCCGCCGTTCCGGCGCGCATCAGCCCGGGCGTTAAAGTCCGTTCCACCTTCATCTCCCGCCGATTCGATCCGGCGGCCTTCAATCCGGACCATGTCAAGGTGATCGCCCGCTCTGAAAAGGCCAAGCCGATGGCGGTCAACATGTACAGCGCCTGGTGGTCGCTGGTGGTCTGCCTGCTGGTCACTATCGTGGTCAGCCTCTTCACCAAACCCAAGCCCGATGCCGAGCTCAAGAATCTGGTGATGGGGCTGACGCCCCTGCCCAGGGAAGAAGCTGGCGCGTGGTATCAGAAGCCGCTGTTGTGGGCGGGCGTCGTTTTCGCGGCATTTGTCGCGATCAACCTTCTATTCTGGTGAGGTGATCATGGAACAAAAAGAACAACAGATCCCCATCTGGTTCTTCATCGGCGCGATCGTCCTGATCTACGGTGTGCTGATCACAGGGACCGGGATCCTGAACTGGCTCTCCCCGCCACCGGCCGCGGAGAGAGTCGCCCTGTGGCAGCTGCATACCGATCTCTGGTGGGGCCTCCTGCTGCTGGCCATCGGCACCTTCTATGTCCTGAAATTCAAGCCCGCATCTGAACGCAGGAAATGATAACGGTTTCTGCATAAAAAAAGCCCGGACTGGGGATAACCAGCCGGGCTTTTTTTATGCGCTGCTCAGCCGCTCAGCGCAGCAGCAGCATGCGCTTCACCTCGTGTTTTCCTTCTGCAATCAGACGGTAGAGATAAATCCCGCTCGATAGCCCCGCGCCGTTGAAAACCGCTGTGTGCTGTCCGGCCTCCCTGCGGCCGTCGATCAGCCGCGCCACCAGCCGGCCGGAGATATCGTAGACCTCCAGATGCGTATGGCCAGTACTGGCAAGGGTAAATGCGATCGTGGTCTCCGGATTGAAAGGATTGGGATAATTCTGCTCCAGGCCGAAAGTGCGGGGCAGAGCCGCCGGCGGCAGCCGCACGTCGCTGAGATAATCGGCCAGGGTGAAGGCGGGGGGCTCTCCCCCGTCATAGTAATGCCAGTTTGCACCCAGGTTGAGATAGATCCCGGCCGCGTCGAAGAGCCGGGCATTGAGGGAGAGGTCGGCGACGGCAAGATTTGCGGCATGGAGTTCCACCGAGAGCAGATTATCGCCGGCGCGAAGCAGCTGCAGGTCTTCCGCCGTAAAGACATAGATCTGATTGGTCTTGACCGCGCTCGCGGCTGGTGTGTCGTGGCTGATCTCTCCTTCGGGCAGATTGTAGCGCAGCAGCTCGCGGCCGTTGATCCGCACCAGGGCGCCGTCGTGGCACTTGAGCAGCAGGCCCAGCTGCGATACAGGCTGCGGCAGGTTAAAACGTGTGACGCAGTAGAGGCTTTTGGCGGCCGCTGTGACAGTGACATTTCCCGCTGCAGCGCCATAGCCCAGAGGGGCTGCGCCGCTCTTCCAACCACCGGCTGGATAGCGCTCGTCGTACCAGGGAATCCGCCGCTGCAGGGTATCTACCCTGACGGTCATGCGGAAGGGCTGCGGGATCTCGTTGCCGCTGATGTCGATGGCGCGGATGAAAACGGTGCGTTTCTCCCCCTGCCGCAGCGCCAGGGTTGTGCTGTGCTTGAATCCCCCCTGGCCGGAGAGAAAGGCCCCGGACATCAAGGCATAGGGGAGATCGGAAAAGCCGTAAGCGAGATGAGCGCGCTCATCGGTCTCGAAATAGAGTGAAAAAAGGGTATCGGTGGCGTTGAATGAGGTGTCCGGAGTCAGTGTGAAGAGGGGCGGCGTCTGGTCCGAGCCGGGACGGCTGTACATCGGCGGCAGATCCCGCTCGAAGGCAGTGTAGGGATCGTTGTAGAATTCGAGAAATCCGGGCACACTGGGGTGCCCAGGATAGGGCGCAAAATGGTGGTGCACCGATTCGTTGCGCCAGACCGCTGCATAGGCCATCCTCATCGCCAGGCTGTCGCTTTTGAAGGGCGGCAGCAGGTAGCTGTTGAACCAGGAGGGCTCGAGCAGGGTATCCAGCCCGACCTCGGTGAGGGCGGACACCTTGCCGCGTTCCAGAGCCAGCTGGGCGGGAATGTGCAGGCTGTTGAAGAAGCTCTTCTGCCGGTCGGCCAGGGGGTACCAGTAGTAGAAATCCATCCCGAGGATGTCGACATAATCGTCGCCCGGATAGATCTTGAGATAGCTGTTGCGGGTATTGAAGCTGATCGGCGAAATCACATAGATCAGGTTGTGGACATTGAGCGAATCACGCAGACAGGTGACGGTGTACTGCCAGATCTGGTTGTACTCGTCGGCCGTGCAGTTGTTGGTGCCCCACCAGAAGGCGCCGCTGTCGTGCTCATGGTAGGGGCGGAAAATGATCGGAATGGAGTGGCCGTCCTCACTGCGCAGCCCCTTGAGAAAGCGGGCGATGCGCGCCAGGCGCTTTTTATAAAAGTCGTGCCAGGCGCCGCCTGGGAGCAGGGTGATGACCACATTATCGCTGACCTTGCTGCCGTAAAAGCTGCGCCCCAGGGGATCGTACTGGTGCCAGCAAAGGGTGTTGACCCCGCCGCGGGCGAAGGCCGATTTAATGCGATAGGTGAAACGCGCTATCTCCTGGGGCGTGCTGCGATCGACGGTATTCATGTCCCAGCTGTACAGAGCGGGATAGTCGCCGCAGACATCGCGGATATCGGAGCGGTCGTCATCGCCCTTCCAGCCCACGCCATAGCCGGTGGCGTCGTGCATGCCGAACAAGAGCCTTTGGCCGGAGCCCTGTTCCAGATTCATGTAGAGATACTTGGTCCCGGATGTGGCCAGGGGATCGATCAGACCGGGATTGGGGATGTTGGCCCGTTTTTCCAGGTCGACGCAGGCGTCGAGAAGATCCCATTCAGCCTGGTCGATTTCGGCCTGGCTGGCGTCCACGCTGCCAGCGACGGCCTGTGCGGCGGCAATGGCCGCCTGCAGGGTGCTCCTGGCGCCGGCGGGGTACTCGCCTTCTCCCGCACCCTCGACGGCGCCGTCATGAAGGGCGGCCGCGGCTTCCAGGGCCGCAGCGAGGGCGGAGCCATCGGCGGCCGCAGCACCCGCCGCATCGCCGATGCAGAGATCGTCTAAATAGACTACGCCCGCTTTGGGCTGGGTTGTGCCGCCATCGAGGTAGAGATAGATCCGGGTGAGCAGGGTGTTGGTGCCCGGAGTCAAGGTGAAGGCATAGTCATGCCAGCTGTTATCCGCCGGCAGCTGCAAGACCAGCCAGTTGTCGCTGTCGTCGCCGTAGATCGTCTTGAAGACCAGTTCGCAAGCGAGGCTGGCGCGCGCCTTGAAGGTGATGCGGGGGACGGCGCTGACATTCACAACCGGCGGGGTATAGTTGAAATTATCCCACTCGTAAGAGGCGGTGGTGCGGTTGTAGCTGACCCGCAGTGCGCCATTGACCTCAGCGAGAGCAAAGGTGGCGGTGTTGGGAACCTCCCAGCCGGTGAGCAGATTGTCGTTGAAATCCTCCCGCACACCGGTGACCTGGGCCGGCAGAAGAGAGACGGCAAAGAGGATGAAACTAACCATAAGGATGAAACAACACTTTTTCATGAAAACCTCAGTTAGTGAGCAATAGAATTGAAAGGACGAGTGGAAAGGCCAGATTGGACTCTGCAATGCGGGGGCTGGAGGAAAAAGGCGCACATGCTGCGCAGGCGCGCCCCCTTGACATCAGATTCTTGCGTATCCCTCCGGCCTATCTGCCCAGGGCCGCCATCTTTTTCGCATACTTGCGCAGGATTTTAATTGTGCTCTTGTCACTGCTGAAAACTGAATTGCGGCCCTGCGGCTCCTGGGGAGGATCACCGGTGTAATCGTCTCCCTTCTGCCAGGTAAAAGTCTGCAGATCGCGGGCCTTGCCTTCGCCGCCCCATCCCCAAAAGTTGCTGCCGGCCATCGGCGAGCCCGCTTTGGCGCTTTTGTACATTTCCTCGAAAAGCAGGGTGTAGTACCGGTTACGCCAGGTCACGGCCGCAGCGCGCGCATAGGTGTGTCCGTCACGCGGGATACCGAACTCCTCGAGGGTGATCGGCTTGCCCAGCTTTTGGGCATAGGCGACGTGCTGGCGCACATATTCCACCGCTTTGCGCGCAGCTTCAGGCCAGCTCTCCGCCGCCTTCTGCGGGTCGAACCATGACCAGTTGAGCAGCCAGAGATGAAAGGTGAGGTAATCGATGTGGGGGCTCTGGTGCGACTCGAGGTAGCAGCTCTCCGACTCCAGGCTCCCCTTCAGCCCTTCGTTGCCGGTGGTGACGAGGTGGTACGGGTCGAGGGATTTAATATAACCCGCGGTCTCGTCCACCCAGATCGCGAATTCAGCAAGGTGCTGTTCCCTATTTTCCTCCTCCGGCGAGGGCCGCGGCTCATTGGCCAGCTGCCAGGCCATGATGGTCGGATCCTCCTTGTACCAGCGGCCATTGACCGAGTTGACCCGGCTGACCAGCATGCGGACATAGCTGCGAAAGATCGCGTTGGCCGAATCGCAGGTGTAAAAGCGCCCGCTTGTCCGCATCAATCCCCAGTAGCCGTATTTGGGATCCTGCGGGCTCGGATAGTTTTCTCCGGTCACCCAGGAGATGTACTGTGACATCCCGCCGGTCCATTCCCAATAGTTGTTGAGAAAAACCACGGCACGCATATCGCGTTTGGCCATCTCGGCGAGAAGATAATCGAGCCCGACCAGCAGTTTCTGGTCGTACACTCCGGCTTCGGGCTGGATCGCGGGCTGGATCTGCCCGGCGAAGCCGAGGCCTTCCGAAGCGCCCATCACGCGCAGATTGGTGATGCCGAGTTTTTTGAGGTGATCGAGTTCACGCAGCAGCCGGGCGCGGTCGCCTGCTTCCCCCTCCTGCCCGAGCATGCAGCCGTACCAGAGGTTGGTGCCGAGAAAATAGTAGGGCTTGCCGTTAATCTGGAACTGCGTCCCCTTCACCTGGACAAAATCATCGGGCTGGGCCGGCAGGGCCGGTACGGCGAACAGGAGCAGCAGTGCGAAAAAGCGTCTCATTCTCTCTCCCTTGATTATTTAATGAGCAGCATCCGTTTTTGCAGGGTAAAGCCGGCGGTGGTCAGTTTGTAAAAGTAGACGCCGCTGCTGAGACCGGAGCCATCGAGCACAAGTTCGTGCCGGCCCGCCGGGCGTACGCCGGCGTCAAGCAAGCGCACCTCACGCCCGTTCACGTCATAAAGCGCCAACCGCACAGGCGCCGTATGCCCGAGCGTGTAGGCGATGGTCGTGACCGGATTGAAAGGATTGGGATAGTTCTGTTCGAGATCAAAGAGAGCGGGCAGCATGTCGTGACGCTCCACGCCGACCGGATCGACTGACCCGTAGACCTCGAGCTCGTTGACGGTGTAATTGGCCCCGCCGGTCTTTTGGCAGAGCAGCCGGGCATAGCGCGCCCGGGCGCCGATGCCGGTATATTCGTCCAGGCCGCCGTCGCCATTGTTGCGGGTGAGGGCTTTGACCGCCTTTCCTGCCTCATCGAGAAAATGGACAGCATATTGGCTGGCAAAGCCTCCACCCCAGCGGATTTTTAGGATGTCGAGGGTGATCGTGCGGCCGAAATCGACCATGATCCACTCGGTGTTCTTGCCGGCGCTCTGCCAGGCGGTGGTGGTGTCACCGTCCACCGCCCATTCAGCATAGCCGCCGCGCAGGGTCGAGGAGACAGTGAGCGGATGACGCAGGGCGCGGTTGATTACGGCGGAGGGCAGGACCTCGATGGTGATCTGGGCGCTGTGGTTCTCTCCCCCGGTGGCTGCGAGGGTGTAGGTCGTCGTCCGGGCGGGCACCACCTCCATCGAGCCGTTCTGTTCCACAGCCGCGCCATCGAGAGTGACCGACGATCCGCTGGTCGTCATCCAGGAGATGAGGCTGGTATCGCCTGCGCCCTCATCGAGCTGGAGAGGAAAAGCGCTGAGAGACTTGATGCGGCCGGAGGGGATATTGTCGATGACCACCCGCTTGGTATCCGCGACCGCCCCCGTGGCGATCAGGGTGTAAACGCTCTTGACGGCAGGAGCGACGACCAGAGAGTCGATAGCGCCGGCCAGTGCGCCGTTAAGGGTGACCTGGGAGCCGGGCGTGGCCTCCCAATAGAGCAGGCTCTCTTCGCCCACCTCCACTTCGGTGTCGGTGGCGGCGAAAAGGCGGATAAAGCCGGAGGGGCTGTTGTTGAGGTACCAGGCGGCAGTATCAGCCATCATAGCGTAGCCTGTGGTATTGGGATGGATGCCGTCCGGAAAAAGATCGCTGTGGCTCAGCATCGCCCGGTAAAAATCGATCATAAAGCCGCCGGCGGCGACGCGGACCGAATCGACGATCGGCTCGATCTGTTCATGCAGCACCGCTCCGTTGATGCCGCTGCCGCCCCCATCGCCGAAGACCGGGCAGGGCCGGGCGATATAGAATTGGGGATCGCGGCCATCCTTGCGCAGCACTTCGATGAAATCCAGGTAATCCGTGAAGAATTCGTTGATGAAGACCCGGTTCTGCGGCTTGCTGTCGTTGGTGCCCAGCGTAATGATGACTATATGCGGATCGAAATCCTGCGCCTGCAGAAAGGCCGCTTCGTTGCGGTAGGGGAAATCCCCATGCGTGAGCAGGGTGGTTCCGCTGACGCCGAAATTGCGGACGTTATAGTGCGGGCCCAGCCTCTGACCGAGCTGCTGGGGCCAGGCAGTCGAACCGCCGCTCCCGATAGTGATGCTGTTGCCGATGCAGGCGACACGGATGGTCCGGTCCTGGCCGGAAACCGCCGTCACCCACAGGGCTGTGAGCAGTACGGCGGAGAGAATTTTTTTCATACGCTTTTCCCTCCATGAAAACAGTTTGACTGTGATCTTAAATATTCGTAAGGTAGAGAAGTTCTTAATCAGAAAGGACCCCGATGCATAAGAGCCTTTGTTTGCTGCTGCCCCTTCTCTTCGCTTCGGCATGCACCCAACCCTCTGACTCTTCATGGGATACGGTTGTCGACGCCGGTTTCCGGGGAAGACCCGGGGCGGAAGTGGCGGGCGTGCCCTGTTACCCCTCTCTGAGTCAGGCCCTGGCTGCTGCGCCCGCGGGTGACACCCCCTGGCGCGTGCTCATGCGCAAGGGCCGCTATCATGAAAAGGTGAGAGTCGACCGCGCCAATCTTCATCTGCTCGGCGAGAGCCGGGAGGAGACCATCCTCTCTTTCGATGCCTGCGGCGACACTCCCGCCCCGGACGGCACCACCCTGGGCACCCGGGGGAGCGCCACCCTCACCATCCAGGCCCCCGGCTTCTTTGCAGAGAGGATGACCATCGAGAACAACTTTGATTATCCGGCCAATGCCCTGCGCGCCGACACCGACCCGGCCAAAATCGCCCACTCCCAGGCTGTGGCGGTGATGATCGCAGCGGGCAGTGACAGAACCACTTTTATCGACTGCGTCATCAGCGGCTTTCAGGACACCCTCTTCCCCGATGCCGGACGCGCCCTGTTCAGCAAATGCCGGATTCTTGGTCATGTCGATTTCATCTTCGGGGCCGGGCAGGCGCTCTTTGAGGCGTGCGAGATCGTCTCGCGCGACCGCCCGGGCAAGAATCCGACCGGCTACATCACTGCTCCGAGCACCCCGGCCAGCTATCCCTATGGCTTTCTCTTTCTGGACTGCCGTCTGCTCAAGGAGACCCCGGAACTGCCGCGTGGCTCGGTCCGCCTCGGCCGCCCCTGGCATCCGCAGGGCGATCTCACCGTATCGGGCAGCGCGGTTTTTCTGCACTGCTGGATGGACGACCATATCGGCCCGGAGGGCTATGCCGCTATCGGCGCCACCGACTCAAGCGGCAGAAAACTCTCCTTTGAAATCGAGCCGGATTCACGCTTTTTCGAGTTCGGCAGTCATGGTCCCGGCACCCTTGCCAGTCCGGCCCGGCCGCGCCTCACGGCGGAGGCGGCAGCCTGGTACACCCGCGAGCAGCTCCTGCGCGGCTGGAAGCCATGACAGCCGCTGCGCCGCAGCGGGCCTCTATGCCGGCTCCTGATCGTCAGCCGCTCTCAGCGGTCTAAACGCCCTCTAGCGCAGAAGCAGGCACTTCAGCACCGCCCGCTCACCCCCCGCCTCCAATACCAGAAAATAGGCACCTGAAGGCATGCCCACCGCCTGCCAGAGCAGGCGGTGGCGGCCGGCCGGCCGCTCTCCCGACGTCAGGGTTGCCACCCGCCTGCCCTGTACGTTGTAGACCGCCAGCTCAGGCCGTGCGCGTCGGGGCAGAATGAAGCTGATCTCGGTGGCGGCGTTGAAGGGGTTGGGCCAGTTCTGCAGCAGCTGCAGGGACTCAGGCAGGATCGGCTCACCTTCAACTGTGACTCCTGAAGTGGCGCTGTTGGCGAAGAGGATATCGTCGAGGGCGATCGTCCCCGAACCGTCACCCCCGCTGCCTTTGAGGATGTGGAAGGAAAGGCTCAGCGCCCGGGTCAGGTCGAGCGGGCTGGAACCGTCGCTGGCGACAAATGCGCTCAAGGGCAGCTCGACCATCCTCTCTTCAGACGATGCCAAGGTCATCTCATATTGCCAGTAGCTGCTGCTGGTGCGGTTGATGCGCACGGCGAGGCCGCGCCCGGAGCCGTCTCCGTGAAGATAGAGGCGCAGGAATTTGGCGCCCTTCAGGGCTGCGGGCAGGGTATAGATAAAACCTGCATAGGGTGGTTTGCCGCTGCCGATGCCATAGTCGACGCGCAGGCACTGCCCTCCCGCCATGCCCGGCCGCGACTCGAGCATCAGGGCGGCAAAAGTTCCGGTGGTCGTCTTCCAAAAGTTGCCGACCGGATTGGCCTGGTCATAGGACTCGAAATCATCGACCCACTGAAGATCGCTCATGATGATGGAGAGGGTATCGCCGACCAGACCGGGGGATGAGACCATGATCTGCGTCTCGCCGCTGCCGGCGGAATCCGACTGCACTACAACCATCGCCAGCCCCTTCTCAGCCTCGATAACGGCCGGGCTGACGAGATGCCCAAGACCGTTGAGGGCGAAGGTGAGGGCGTTGGCGGCTCCGCTGCAAAAACGTCCCTGCTCATCGAAGATCAGGCAGCGCACCTCGGCGCGGCTCTCGCCGTCGCTGTAGAGCCGGCGCGGCGCGGCCATCAGCACCAGCCGGAAGGGGAGAGTGCCGGTGGCGGCCGGACGGATGATGAAGGCGAGGTCCGGGATTGATGCGGACATCTGCGGCAGCTCATCAACGAGCTGGCCGGCGACCGCCGGGCTGACATGGCTGGCGATGACCATCCCTTTCCAGGTGTCATAATACTCCACGTTGTAGACCGAATCGCTCAGCCCGTTGATCTGCAGAGAACGCGCCGAGAGGTCCCTCCCCCACTCCTCGCGCACCCAACCGAAGGCCATCTCTCCGTCCCCCATGGCAAAGGCATCGGCGCCGGCGACACTCACCTCGGCGGGCCGGAAAGGCCGGCGGGCATAGTCGATGCCCGGAGCCACCCGGCTGAAGGCCTTGAGCTGCTCCTGAAACCTGACATCGGACTGATGGGTATTCCACGACCACCACATCGGGGAGGCGGCCAGTCCGCTTGACCAGCTTGTCCAGAGGGCATTGTGGAACATACGGGTATACTCCGCTGAACCGGGCGCGTAGCCGCCAAAATTCTTGTTCGAGCCGCCCCCGGCTTCGCCTAAAATCGCCGGTTTGGCAAATCCCTCCCACATCCGCCGGGCGGCGTCATGGTAGGCCCAGGCGCTGCTGCGCACCGGGTTGCTGGCGAAACGGGCGGTGCCGCCATCGGTTTCGTAGAGGTGCATGTTCGGCAGATCAAAAATCCCGTAGCCGGTCGCCCAGAAATGGCCGCCGTGCTGGCTCGCCGTCACCGGCCGGTCGAAAGGATCGTGCGCCCGCAGAAAGGCGTAGGACTTGCGAGTCCACTCCTCAGCCCCGGCAGTGCGGCCGGCGGCCCAGGCGTCGGTGCCGGTGATCTCGTTGATGATCTCCCAGGGGCCCAATGCACGGCTGTACCCCCAGCGGGCGATGATATAGCGGTACTGCTTTTCCATATAGCCCCAGGCGGTCTCGTTCTCATAGATCTCGACCACATCGCAGAGCTGGTTGTAGGGATTGTCATTCCAGCGCTGCGCCCAGCCGGAGAGGCTCTTGCAGAAAAGATCATGAGGCCAGATCGAGAGTGACAGCGCCATATCGCGCTTTTCCATCCACTCGAGGATATCATCGATGCGCTTGCACTTGTTCTGATCATAGCGCCCGAGCCCGGAGCTCATCGATTCGATCAGGGTGTTGCCGGTATCATAGGTGATATTCCACAAACCCACCCAGTTGCAGCCGAGGCCCTTGAGGGTATTCAGCCCCGACTCTGCGATCCCCCAGGGCCAAAATATCGCGATGCCGTAAAAAGGAGTGCCGTCATCATAGGTCATATAATGCGGGTTTCCCGTCGCTAGATGCAGCCAGCCGTGGTGCGCAGAAGCGACCGTTTCGAAAGTGTAAACTTCACTGACGCCTCTGCCCGCCGGGGTGGTCACAGAGAGTGTGTAGCTCCAGGTGCCCGCTTCATTCGGTGCGAAACGCACCTTCCACTGATCGCGGTTTTGATAATGGTCGTAAAAGCCGTAGATGGTCCACTGCCGGCCGCCGGGCGATGTAAAGAGTGCGCGCACATCGATCTCTTCGGGATTGTAAGGATTGAGATAGGTTGCGTTGCCAGGTTCGAGCAGGGCCTCGTACTTTTCGTAGAGGCCGATCCGGTTCGCGTTTTCGCTCCGGCGTGTGATGGTGGGGGCGGTGGCTTGAGCGATGAGGACGACAGGTACGAGGAGAGCGAGGGTGAAAAGGGCGAAGCGGCGGTGCATGAGGAACTCCTTGACAGGGATAAAACAGATCCCGGGGCGGAGCGTCCGCCCCGGGATGTCAGGATTCTATTATTCCGACAGTTTATCGAGCCAGTTCTTCTTGAGGAACCAGCTGGTGACGAGGATAATGGCCAGTGTGATGAAGAAGGGTCCCTTCTTCATCAGCACGATATAGAAGGGGATGATCACCAGGGCGGTCTGCCAGATGGTGCCGACCACGACATTGACCATGTCGCGGCCAAAATCGCGGTTGCGCTCGAATGAGGGATCCGCAGCTTTGACCTTCTCATAAACCGGCTTCCAGAATCCCCACGGCCGCACCGTCCTGTAGAACGACATCAGGGTTTTTTCATCGGTAGGCCTGGTCAGCAGGCTGCCAAGATAACAGCCGGCCACCGAGATGAGCAGCAGGACCGGGAAATAGTAGAGGTCGAGCGTGCTCTTGAAAACCAGCGGGAAGATCAGGGCCGGAATCAGACCGGCGAGCATGCCCCAGAAATAGCCATAGCTGTTGAAGCGCCACCAGTACCACTTGAGCACGTTGGCGGCGACGTAGCTGCCGTAAAGCCCCGAGACGATCCACTGCAGCAGGCTGTTGACATCCTGGGCGAAAAAGCCGAGCACCATGCTGATCAACACCACGATCAATCCCGAGGTGTAGTTGATCATCGTCGTCTGCTTC
This sequence comes from bacterium, assembly GCA_029560815.1. Next base: position 21,853 of record JAKQKF010000015.1, on the reverse strand, counting down.
TGGGTGGCATGGGGCCGGATATATTTGAGGTAGAGGTCGTTGATGATATACGCCTGGGCGGCATTGAGGGTGCCGCTAAATGTCGAGGTGAAAGCAGCGAGCAGGCCGGCGAGCAGCAGGCCGAGCAGGCCGACGGGAACAAACTCGCTGATCGCCGACGGGAGGATCTGCTCGAAATCGATTCGGCCGCCCACCATCAGGTTGAGGCGATCGTAGTAGAGCACGGCGAGAACGACAAAACCGGCGATCATCAGGTAACGGACCGGCTGGAGGATCAGGGAGACGAAGCCGCTCATCTTGGCCGCCTCTTTGGGCGATTTGGTTGCCAGGATCTTTTGCATGTCATAGTTAGGTGCGGGTCCGGCGGCGCTGGCGAGGATCCCCTTGAAGACCATCATCATGACGATGATGGTGAAGAGACCGAACTGATCGCTGGCGATCTTGTCATTGACCTGCGCGATAATCGAACTCCAGTCCAGATTCAGGTTCCAGCCAAAGAAGGGATTCATCCAGCCATCCGGCACATTGAGGCTGTGACCGTGCAGGGCCAGCATGGCGATGACAGCGATGGCGATGCTCGCCACGGTCATGATGATGTACTGGAGCAGGTCAGCGAGAACGATGCTGGTCATGCCGCCGATAATGGTGTAAAAGACCGCCACCAGTGTGAAGATAATGCCATAGACATGCGGCACGAACTGGGCCGGCACATCAAAGGGGATATAGGGCGAGACGATCTCCCAGGGGATGAAGATCATGATAAACTTGCCGAGACCGATAAAGCCGTAGGCGAGAAAGCCGAGGCAGCCGATGAGGGCGAAAATGACCACGATGGTGTGCGAGAGAGTTGCGCCGCGGTCATGGCCGAAGCGGGTGCCGATCCACTGCGCGCCGGTGGTAACATTGGAACGGCGCAGCCAGGCCGAGAGGAAGACCATCAGGAAGATCTGGTTGAAGACCGGCCAGAGCCAGGGCAGCCAGATGCTCTTGAGGCCGTAGACAAAGCCGATGGTCACCAGCCACATGGTGCCGGAGATGTCGAACATGCCCGAGGCGTTGGAGAGCCCGAGCAGGTACCAGGGCAGCTTGTTGCCGCCGAGCAGATAGGAACCGGTACCCTCCTTGGCGCGCTTTTTAAAGGCCAGGCCGATGGCGGTCACGCCCACCATGTAAAAGAGGATGATGGCGAAATCGATCCAGGTCAGCTTCATTCCTTCTCCTTTCCGTTCGTTTCCTGATAGGTATCAAAAATGGTCTGCCAGCGCAGGCCGGCCCGTACCTGCTCGGGTGTGAGCTGCGTGCGGTACTGGATGGTTCTGCTCTCACCGGGCAAAAGGTCGAAATAGTTATCCGAGAAGAAGCCCCCGGGATCGCTGCATTCCAGAGCGAGGTTCTTGGCCAGGTTTGCGCAGCGGAGCGTGATCGCGCAGCCGCCGGGCGATGCAGTCACCTCCGCTTCAGGTGCGCACTGCGGCAGGTCCAGGGATTTGACCGGAACAAAATAGTGGATGCCGGAGGCCAGCACCCTCTCCCCCATCCGCAGTGTAAGTCTGAGCAAAGCGTTTTGGCGCTCGAATCCGGCGAGCAGTTCCGCTACAGGCAGGCTGTGTATGACTTGGCTGCTGTTGGCCTTGATGCGCACCGGCACTGATTTTGAAAATCCTTTACGGCCGGAAAAATCCATCACCGTCATCTCCAGCGCTCCGGTGCAGTCGCGCAGCGAGTCGGAGACCACTTTCACCTGCAGGGTCTCCCCCGCCTCGGCGGGGATGATGAGAAAGCTTTTATAGGCATCGCGGGCGTAGTAGTGCAGGGCTTTCCAGCGGCCGTGGTAATCGATGCTCGACCAGGAGGCTACCGGCCAGCAGTCGTCGATCTGCCAGAAGAGCGAGCCCATGCAGAAGGGCATGGCGCCGCGGTGGGCCTGAATGGCGCGCTTGACCCCCTCGGCCTGCAGCACCTGGCTGAGATAAAGATAGCTGTTGAAATCCTTCGGCAGGAGATAGTCGTTCTCCATATAGTGGCGGATAAGACGGTTGCCGTACTCCTTGTCGCGGCGCTCATCGGCCATGCAGCGCTGATGGGCCAGCATGACCGGGGAGTGGAGTTCCCGGTCTTCGGGCAGGGTAAAGCCCTCGACCGTGGCGCGCTCGGGATAGGACTGGAAACCGTACTCACTCATGAAGCGGGGGATGTTGTTACCGTAATCGCTGAAGGGATGGCGGTTGTGCCAGACGCCCCAGTAGTGGGCATCACCCTCGGAGTAGGGGATATCCTGATAGCCGGTGCTCGGGCTGCCGGGATGGTAGTAGCGTTCGGGATCGATAGCCGCGATCTCGGCTGGCAGCACCTCATCGAAGAGGCGGTGCATATCCTTTTCATAGAGAGCGCGCACCTCGGCGGGGTACTGGTCGCGCCAGCCCCAGGCGTACCAGGAGATCTGGTTTTCGTTGTTGCCGCACCAGAGGGCCAAAGAGGGGTGGTTGCGCAGGCGCCGGACGTTATCGCGAACCTCGGCGCGGACGTTCTCGATGAAAGCTTCGTCGCCGGGGTACATGGCGCAGGCGAACATCAGATCCTGCCAGACCAGGATGCCGTATTCGTCGCAGAGGTTGTAAAAGGTATCCTCTTCGTAGATGCCGCCTCCCCAAACGCGCAGCATGTTCATGTTGGCCGCTCTGGCCGAACCGAGAATGTGCTCATAGCGCGCCCGGCTGACCCGGTTCTGAAAGTTGTCCTGGGGGATGTAATTGGCACCCTTCATAAAGACCGGCACGCCGTTGAGCTCGACGTAAAACGCGCGCCCCTGTTTATCCGCGTCGCGCACGATCTTCAGGGTACGCAAACCGATGCGCACAGTTTTTTCCTGCAGCGTGGATACCTGGCCTGAATTCTTGCCGGCAGAAGTATCCATCCCGGACATCCGTCCGGTCAAGGTGTAGAGACGGGGCGCACCGAGGCCGTTGCTCCACCAGCGTTCGGGATTCCTGATGGTGAAATCGAGCGCTACCGTCTGGCGCCCGCGCGCCAGTTTGACCATCCGGCCCGCCAGGCGCGTCTCCGCGTCGTTCAGCGAAAGCGCGACCTCCCGGGCCTTTTCCGCTGAGACAGTGAACTCGGCGGTCAGCCTGGCCTCCCGGTCCGTCAGCGAGTTCTGCCGGATCTGCAGATCCTCAAGGCGGAAATCATTCCAGGCCTCGAGGTGGATAGGCCGCCAGATACCGCAGGTGACCAGACGCGGCCCCCAGTCCCAGCCATAGTGAAACCCCGCTTTGCGGGAATACATGTTGAGCTTGATGTCGGCCTGATCGTTGTTGGGATAGGCGGTCAGCCTGAAGGGAGCCATCTCCCATTTGGGCATATTTTCAGCGAAAACTGAACGGAAATGAATCTCCAGCCGGTTTTCGCCCTTGATCAGCCAGGGTTTGATGTCTACGCGCCAGGTTCGGAACATGTTGTCGGCTTTGAGAACTTGCTGGCCGTTGAGGAGGACGCTGGCATAGGTGTCAAGTCCTTCGCAGACCAGCTCGATCCGCTCTCTCGCCAGCAGCTCTTCATCCGGCGTGAACCCGGTGCGATAGAGCCAATCCCTTTCGCCGACCCACTGCATGAACTTTTCATTGATGCGGTAGTGGGGATCAGGGATAAGATTGTGCCGCATCAGGTCGGTATGGACGCACCCGGGCACTTCCGCTTCGAGCCAGGAGGTCTGGTCCCCGTCCGGGCTGAAGGACCAGCCGGAGTGGAGCTCATGTATCAAAACCTGGGTAAGGGCGGAGGAAGTCATCAGAACGATCCCCCAAAGTGACATGCGCAGAATTTTCATCGACATGGCCATCATCTCTTGCGAAGCAGGGTCAGATTACGGGTGATCAGTTCGTTGCGCTGGGCGACGCAGGCGGCTGAGCGCAGGGGATCGGGCGGCGTGCTGCGCACATAGTCGACCAGCCGCTCCACCGTAGTGGTGGCGACATGCAGCCGGGTGTCGGAGGAGGCGTAATAGATAAATACATCGCCGTTGGCGCGTGCGACCCAGCCGTTGGAAAAGACGACATTGGAGACATCGCCGACGCGCTCCTCGGCCTGCGGTGCGATGAAATAGCCGCCGGGGGTATAAACGGGTTTCTCCGGATGGTCGAGGTCGGTCATAAAGAGATAGAGAACATAGCGCAGACCCGCCGCGCAACCGCGCACGCCGTGGGCCAGCTGCAGCCAGCCGTACGGGGTCTTGATCGGGGCCGGGCCGAGACCGTTTTTCGCCTCCTTGATGGTGTGATAGAGGCGCTGGTCGATGATGCTCTCCTCTTCGATCACCGGGCGCGTTATATCCTTGCAGAGGGCCCAGCCGATGCCCCCGCCGCTGCCTGCCGAGATGAAATCGTCCTGCGGGCGGGTGTAAAAGGCGTAGCGGCCGTTGACGAACTCGGGATGAAGCACCACGTTGCGCTGCTGGGGTGAGCGGCTCTTGAGATCGGGCAGACGCTCCCATTTTACCAGATCGCGTGTGCGGGCGATGCCGGCCTGGGCCACAGCCGAAGAGAGGTCGCCGGGAGGGGCGTCGGGATCCTTGCGCTCGGTGCAAAATACGCCATAGATCCAGCCATCCTCATGCCGGACCAGACGCATGTCGTAGACATTGATGTCCGGATCTTCAGTTTCGGGCATCACCACCGGATAGTCCCAGAAGTGGAAATTATCAATGCCGTTGGCGCTTTCGGCGACTGCGAAGAAGGATTTGCGGTCCCATCCCTCGACGCGTGCCATGACCAGAATTTTGCCATCCAGCTCGATGGCGCCGGCATTGAAGGCGGCATTGATGCCCAACCGCTCCATCAGGAAGGGATTGCGCTGGGGATCGAGGTCGTAGCGCCAGAAAAGGGGGGTATGACCAGCCGTCAGCACCGGATGGGCATAACGCTGATAGATGCCGTTATGCCAGGGCAGGGGCGTGTTGCGGCGCTCGATATAGGCTTCGTGATCTCTGGTCAGCCTGGCCAGCCGTTCGGCAAAAGATTCCACTTGCATCATCTTCTCCTCGATAGGATCATTGCTATAAACCTGGGGTACGTTTTCAGCACTTTTTTACCCGCCGTGCCAGCTTAAGGCAGGTGCGGCTGCTGTGATAGGGGCATTTCCACTCGGATATTTTGTGCAGCTGCAGATCCGCATTGCGCCCGGCATCCACCTTGTAAAACCACTCCCCGTGGGTGCGGTCGATCAAATGTTCCTCGATGAACTCCCAGGAGCGGAGAGCAGCTGCGAGAAATTCCGCTCGGCCGCTGTTCTGATAGGCGTTGACGAATCCGACCACCGCCTCCGCCTGCACCCACCAGTGGACATCGTGATCAGGGCGGCCGGTCTCGTCGCGCTCATAAAAAAGGCCACCGTCCGGGGCCACCCCCTCCTTGAGCACCGCCTCCGCCATGGCCACCGAAAGCTGCCCCGACTTGCGGGAGAGGATCGGATCGGCGAGCAGATGCGTCGCCTCATCGAGCAGCCAGCTGGTTTCGATGTCATGACCGTATGAGATCTTGCGCGATTTGGGCCGCCAGGATTCATCAAAGAAAAGGATGAGGTGATGGGTGCGGTTGTCGATGATATGGTCGAAAAAGTTGTTAATGAGGCTGACCAGTCTTTCACGCAGACCGCCATCCCCCCAGACGCTGAAAAGCCGGGTGTAGGCCTCGAGCAGATGGAGATGGGTATTCATCGATTTCTTCTCGTTCATATCGACGGCGCTGAGGCGGAGTTCCTCGGTGGGAGACCAGTCGCGGTTGGCGCTTTCCAGGTAGCCGGTGTGGAGGGGATCGTAATTGTGTTTCTCGATCAGCTCATAGATGGCCAGGGCGTGCTCGAGCGCTTTGGCATCACCGGAGGCAAGGTGATACTCGACCAGGCTGTAGATGGCGAAAGCCTGTCCGTAGATCTTTTTACTCTCATCGAGCGGCCTTTTCATCTCATCGAGCATCCAGAAGACTCCGCCGTGCTGCGGATCGACAAAGGCCGAGCAGACCTCTTCATAGGCCGTACGGGCCATCTTCAGGTAGGCCTCGTCATGGTATTGGCGGTAAGCGGCTGCAAAGGTCCAGAGAATGCGGGTGGTGAGGATCAACCCTCTCGGTGACCGTTCGCGGCGGCTGAGATCGGGCGACACCCGCGCCCAAAAACCGCCCCGCTCCCGATCCGGCGCCTGCTCAAGCCAGAAGGGGAGGATGTTGCCCAGCAGCTCATGTTCCGTTCTTGCCGCCAGCTGCTTGCAGGTTTCATTTGCCATAAATCAGTTCCGCCCTTCCAAGTTGAGCCTCCCCCAGGAAGGCGACACGCACATAGTGAATTCCGGCAGGCAGGCCGCTGCTCGCGAAGAGAAGCGGACGCAGGTACTCATAGTCGGCCGCGCCGGCGAAGAAATCCCTGGCCTCGACCTGGAGCGGTGTGTACTCCTCCCCGTCGGTCGAGAGACTGATTTCGATGCTCTTGTCAGCGGAGACGGCAAAGAGATAGAATTTGAGGGTCTGGAGCGGACCGGGGATATAATAAACCAGTTCAGCCCCCGGCTTGCCGGCAATGCGATGGGCATCCTCCTTGAATAGACGCGAATCGGCGGTCTCCAGGGAGAGATCGCCCTTCCTGCTGAAGGCGATGGCGAAATTCCAGCACTCATCGACCAGAGTCTTGTGCCGGGCGGTTACCGGTCCAACGATGTTGGATGGAGTGGAGAGGCCGGCGGCGTTCCGGGCGCGCACGCGATAGTACCAGGTCGAGCCGATCTCGGCGCGGCGGTCATGAAAAAGCGGCCGGTCGGCGGTCTCGGCGTCGGAGATATTGTATCCGATCCGCTTCCACGGGCCGCCCCTGGAGGCGGAGCGCTCGACATCGTAGCCGGAGGCGCCGACAGACCCCTGCCAGCTGATCTGGGCCGGATCGTCGAAGGGGAGAAGCTGCGGGGCCCCGGGCACAGTCAGAATGGGCACCGGCTTGCCCTGAATGGCAAATCCCCGCTCGCGCATGAGCTGCATCACATCACGCTCGGCATAGTTCTCACCAGAGGAGAAGCCGGGCCAGTGGTAGGCCTTGTAAAAATAGCCGCCGTTGCCGGGCTCGGAATGCCAGTAGAATCCGCCGTCGCGGCTGTGAAAGCGCAGGCTCCAGATCAGAGCGCCGCAGATGCCGGGGTGGGATTCGACCTCGCGTAAAACCTCTTCGACCCCGCTGAGGCCGAGAAAGCCGAATTCGCCGATGAGATAGGGCTTTTTGCCTTTTGCCTTGGCGGCGCTGGCGCGGATATTACGCACCATATCGCGCGGGTCTTTCTCATAGTGATGGGTGGTGATGATATCGGTATAGGGATTGGCGAGGGTTTCGTCGCGCAGCCGGTTGGGGGCGACACCGTCGAGGACGAGATGGTTTTTGTCCTGCGACTTGATAAAAGCAGCCATCTCTTCCACCCAGGCATCCGGACTGTAGAGTTCGTTGCCTGTTTCCCAGGCCAGGATCGCCTTGTCTTCGCGGTAGGTCGTGCCGGTGATGGTGTTCTTGCGGTTGATGATGTAGGAGATGGTCTGCTTGAAATCCTCCTTGATCTGGGGATCGCTCCAGAAATCATCCGCTTTTTTGCCGCGGAAAGCGGCATATTCCGCCCTCCCCCCCATCCAGGGCCAGTTGTCTACAAAGGGGATGATCACGCGCACCCCGACCTGGTTGGCGATGGCCATCACCTGGTCGAGAGCGCGGAAAGCCTCCTCATTGAACTGCCCGGGCCCGGTCACATAACGCGGAATGTCCGGAGTGTCATCCTCCCGCCGCACGGTGATGGTGTACATCCGCGTCACCGTCCCGCCCATCGCCCTGATCGATTCGAGGGCGTCGCGGATCTCATAGGCGTCCGGCATGCGCCAGACATTGGTCTCTTCGAAGAGCATATAATCTTCGATGCAGTGAAGGTTGGGGATGTTGAAGGAGATGAAGCGCAAGGGATCGGGACCATCCATGAGCCGGTCGCCGGAGACGGTGACAAAACGGGAAAAGGCCGAGGGAGCCGGTGCAGCCCAGACCATTCCGCTCGCCAGAAGCGCACCCAGCAGCATCAATGCGAACCATTTCCGCAAAATCATCATGATGAACTCCTGTGAAGATGAGGTTAACGCCTGTTCAACACCCCGTCGTACCAGGCGTGGATTGGTGCCGGATTCCTGACGATCCTGAACCCGCTGCGCAGCTGCTGCAGGTGGTTCTGCATGGTCACGGTCCGTTTCTCGATGAGCGCATCCCGGGCGATCAGATCGCGCGTCTCCGCCAGTCCGAGGTGGGGATATTTTTTGCCATAATGGAGGTCGAAATAGCTCTGCAGATCCTTCTCCTCCACCCTGATATCCGCGAGCAGGCGCTGCCGCATGACCATCTGCAGCCGGTTCTGCTCGAACTGGGCAGTTCTGATCCTGACCCGGGCATCGCGCTCGAGGCCCATCCGGCGCGCCTCCGCACTCAGGGCCCGGTCGCGCAGCACATAGTCGAGAGCCGTCTTCATGCTCTTGTGGACGGCGTGGTAGGGGACATAGTTCAGTGCGGCGATGAACTCGCCGATGGTGAGGATTTCACCATCGATGCTGGCGAGCGGCTCCGTGCGCATCTCCCAGAGCGAGGATTCGATCTCCCCCATCTCCGCTTCGCTGAGCTGTTCCACAGCAAGCTGATCGGAGGTGGAGGGCTGGCGCTTGAGCACCAGACCGAGCCTCTGGCCAACAGCGCGCAGGCTCTGCGGGTAGATCTTGATTTGTCTCTCCGCCATCATCTTGCCGACATAGGCGAGGGCTGCCTTATCGCCGAGCTTTCTTTCGAGCACCGCCCTGGCCTTGTCTCGCTGAAGCTGGTAACGGGTCTCGGAGATCATGGGCGTCCTGCGCCAGTCCACCACCTGGAGAATGTGCCAGCCGTAGCTGGAGGCGACCGGCCCGGACGGGGTCATCAAGGGCAGGCTGAACGCGGTCATGGCCAGATCGTACTCCATCTGCTCCCAGGCGACCCAGCCGAGATCGCCACCGGTTTCAGAGAGGCGGGGATCATCAAAGGTGGTGCGCGCCAGTTCGAACCAGTCGGCCCCCTCCTGCAAGAGACGGTGAAGGGAATCAATGCCCGCCCGGCCGGAAGTGAAGAGATGGCGGATATGGCGCTCTTCGGTCATCCAGGCAAAGCTTCGCTCGAGATCGCTCTCGGAGTAGCGGATCTCGGGCTGGATCACCTTGCGAAAATGGGCGTCGCGCAGATTCTTGTCGCGGTTGGCGCCTACGCGATAGAGGAGTCTTTCGTCGCCGGCCAGGCCGAGCGCTTTCGCCTCGCTCGCGAGGAGGCGCCGGTCAATCATCTCATCGAGGAACTGCTCGCGCAGCGCGCGGGAATCAAAGGCGTTGGGCTGCTTGATGATTTCCAGATAGGCGGTTTTGAACTCTTCCAGGGTGATACGCTCCCCGCCCATACGCGCGACGACGGGATCCTCCCTGCTGCAGGCGAGGAGGAGCAGTCCGAGAGAGAGAGCGATGAATGCATGCCTTGTCAAAAAAAACTCCAAAAGAGGGCTCGCGCAGAGACACAAAGGCGCAGAGAGAGAGAGGACTCTCTGGGTGCTCTGCGTCCCTGCTGAAGGGTGAGTTCCTGAGCAGAGGCCGGCCAGGCCGGCCCCTGCCCGACGACTATTTTATGATCAGCATGCGGCCTGTGGTATTGCCGATCCCCGGCGCCTCGATATGGTAGATATAGACGCCGTAGCTGATATCCATGCGGTCCTTGGTGAGCATGTCCCACTCCTCGGAGCCGTCGGTCAAACCGGAGTCGTGCTCGATGGTGTGGACCAGCGTGCCATCGACCGCGAAGATGCGGATGGTGCATTTTTGCGGCAGATGGATGAACTGGATCGAACGCGGACCGCGTCCGCTCGTGTAGGGATTGGTGGGCTCCCAGGCGGCGGCGACGACGTAGGGATTGGGCACGACCTTGATCTTGTCCAGATTTTTGGCGGCGAAGGTGTTATCCACCTTCTGTCCCCGGACGACGAACTGATAGCGCACGTTGCCGGTGAAGGGAAAGTCAGGATAGACGTTCAGGGTATCCCCGGCGCCGAGAGGACGGCCGTAGGCGTTCCAGAAGACCGTGTCCTCCGAAGCGTTGTTGAGGATGTTGAAGGTGATCAGGGTCGAATCGTTGGGCAGCTTTTCGAACATGACGATCCGGTCCTTGGCCGAGAACATTCCCTTCTTGAACTTGCTCGGGGTCAGGGTCTGGTCCACCAGGGCGAAGGGCAGCTCTTCCATGGTCTGCTTGTCGAAAACCCGGAAATTGGCATCCGAAGGCGGCAATGGGATGGTCTTGTTACTGGTCGCCAGCGGCACCTGGAGCAGTTCGGATTTCTTGACGATGTCGTCATAAAAGACCACCATGTACTGACGGGGGTAGTAGGTCCCCTCCTTGAAGCCGCTGAGATTAAAGATCGAGAAGCGGATATTGTAGGCGGTGGTGAAGTTGATATTCGAACTCCACTGCACGCCGTTATAGATGCGCTCCTCCGGCCGATTGATCATACCCTCGGGCGGATTGTAGATGTTGAGTTCCAGACCGTGCAGGACCGTCGTGAGGGTGCGGGGATCGCTGTCGGCATCCTCATAGAGATTTTTCACCTCAACCCATTCTCCGGCGCTGTACTCGCGCTGGATGATCATGACTGTATCTTCCGGCAGCGAGGTCTGGGTCAGATTGCGGAAGACAAACCCCGTCGTTACCGTGGGCATCAGCTCATCGACGTCCTCGCCGTCGATGAGGCCGTCGTTGTCGTTGTCGCGCTGGTCCATCGACTTGTCGAGGAACTGCACCTCATAGCGGTCGCCGTCGCGGATCTCGTCGGGTTTGACATAACGGACATTGACCGCCCCCGAGGTCTTGCCGGTGCCGATCTGACGCGGCTGTTCGGTCAGGCCGGGACCGCTGTAGCCGAGTGCGGGCGACTGGGGCACCACCACCACGACATTGTCGCCGGTGGTAATATCGCCCGAGGCATTGACCGAGACGTACATATTGGTCTCGGAGGGGGCGATGTTCTTCTCGACGCTGCCCTTGTCATAGGCATTGACGGCGTAGAAGTAACGCCGGCCGTTGACCAGCGGGGTGTCGACGAAGACGTGCACCAGGCCGGTCTCGTTGCCGAGGTTGTACTGGACGCCGGTACCGAAGGTGTTCTGGAAAAAGCCGAAGACACTGTCGACCTTGTCGTAGATGGCCAGCGGCTTGACGTAGCGGGTGTAGCCGTACCCGTCGCTGATGGCGCCGGCGTCCTTGAAGCCGGGATCGGTGGCGCGGTAGATCTTGTAGCCCTCAAAATCATACTCGTGCAGATAGCGGTCCACGCTCTCTTCGGCGCGGCTGTCCCAGTAGAGAGTGACCTTGCGGTCGCCGGCGACAGCGCGCAATCTGGGCTTTTCGGGGGCCACGGCAAAGTTGTAGTTCGAGTTGTAGATCTTTTGTACGATATCCTTGTTGCGCAGGATATCCTGCTGGTCGTCACCGTAGACCATGGCGACCGAAAAGTACTCCTGCTGACCGGGGTTGAGAGGAAAGTAGCCGCAGGAGAAGATATAGTCAGCATCGACGTTCTCGAGGTGGCCGTCGAAATAACCGGGGGCCGATTCGTCCCACATCTGGGCGTCGTTGCTGTAGGTGATGTTGCCGTACTCGTAAAAGACAAAACTGGTGAGACCAATCTGATCCGATTCGTCGACATCGGTGTGGTCGACATTGGGCTCGCCGGGCAGATCACCGATACCGGCGGTCGGCAGGCCGTCGCCTTCGCCGGGATCGCCGGTGCCGCTCTTGCCGTCCATGCCCATATCATCTGTTTTGACGTCCCAGTCGCCGTCGTTGTCGATGCCATCATCGCGGCGCTCGTCAATGAGCAGGTTGGTCAGCCCCTCGCCGGTGAGATAGTCCTTGGCGAGATAGTCCCGGTTATTGTATTTTGAATCGCGGATGTAGAGGTAATAGGCCATCGAATCGGGGGCCACCGCGCCGTCGGCTTCGTCGATAAGGCCGTTGAGATTGTCGTCGATGCCGTTACGTTCGATCTCCATCAGAGGCGCGCCCGGCTTTTTGACATAGGTTGTGCCGTTGTGGCGGATGGTGACGCCCTCGGCCGGCATGTTCGAGACGGTGCGGGTATATTCATTGCTGACATAATCAATGAGCACGACCGGATCGCCGACCATATAGCTGCGGAGAAAATCCTCGGTGGTGATGAGATGGCCGCCGCCGTCGATGCCGTCGCCGTCGTTGTCGATGCCGTCCCTGGCATTGCCCGGGCTCTCGAGGAAGGCATAGCCAACCCAGGGCACAGGGCTGTAGCCGGCGGTGCCGACATTGTCCCAGTCGTAATTGACGGTCAGATCGAGCTCGCGATAAAAAGTGGCGCAGTCGTCGTCATAATCGGTGTTGTCGCTGATGGTTGCGCCGATCGAGGCGCCGACGTTGAGGCCGAAGATGGTCTTGGTATGATGGAGTTCGCCGATATTCTTGATCTCATAGATCCAGAATATGCAGTCCTGGGCATCGGGATTGGACCACTGCAGACCGCGGACGTTCTGGCGCAGGCCGATGCCGCCGCGCTGCGACTCCGAGGCGATCGGACGCGGCAGGGGCAGGCCGTCAACCTTCTTCTTGAAGCTCCAGTCGTCCATGGCGTAAAAGGACTCCTCGTCGGAGTTCTTCTGGTCGCGGCCGAAATAGCCGTTCCAGCTGCCGGCCCAGCCGGGATTAGTGCCGTCATCCATCTTATCGGGCCAGATCGAGGGCCAGGTGTAGGCCTGGTGGCTCATGGCGATGGCGTGATAGGGATCGGCCTCCTTGTTGGCCAGGTCATAATAGCCCGGCAGCGGCTCGAAACCGAGAAAGACCCCCAGGGAGTCATGCGAAAATATGTTGGGGTCCCACCCCTGGCAGAAGACGCACGGGGTGATGACCGTATAGGTGGAGTCGCCGACCGAATCGATGCCGGCGAAGGTACGCAGCGCGGAGCTGACGTACATCGAGGCATTGCCCATCTGGATATGACCGGAGTTGATAGGCCATTCGCCCGCGTAGATCAGGCTGTTGTCGCCCTTGATCCCGCCGACCATGCCGTGATTGTAAAAGGTGACGCGGATCAGGTTGCCCGCATGAATGTTACGGGCGCGGTTCTGATAACTGCCGTGCATGGTCTGCGCTCCCGCATCGGCCAGAAGTGCGGAGAGCGTCAGAATCATCAAAAGACGTAATTTCATGGAAATTCTCCTTCCGGCTCTGCTTACAGCGCTAAGATGAGCGAAAATTTGTTCTGCTTGTCCAGGAGTCCAAAGTCGATCATGGCATAGTCGAACAGGACTTCGGTGTTGAGCACCCGGGCGCGCAGCCCCATGCCCAGAGTGAGCCCGCCCTGGGTGTCAGCGAGAAAGAGCTGGCGATAGCCGCCGCGCAGCGAGAAAAGCTCTTTAAAAGTATACTCGGCACCGATATTGAGGTACTCCTTGTTGTCGCTGGGATGGATGGCATCCACGGCGACGATCAAATCATGCTCCTGGATCCCGAAGAAATCTTCAGCCAGATTGGCGGAGAGACCGACCCGGAAGAGGATCGGCAGGGGAAAGCGGTCGGTCGAGAGCTGGGCGTTGATGCTGCCGTTATTGCCCTCACTGGTTTGGTCGATGTCATGCTGCACCAGCATGTCGCGCCCGTCAATCCGCATGTCCGAGCCGAAATTGGAGATCGACATGCCGATCTTTAAATTTTTGAAGAAGGTGCGGTACTGGATGCCGACGTCCATGGCCAGGCCGCTGGCGTCACTGTGCCAGATCGACTCGTGGATGAGTTTGGCCGATCCGCCGATGGCGAAGCGGTCGGTCAGACTGCGCGCATAGCTGAGGCCGGCGGCGAAAGAGCCGGCGGAGACCATCTCACCGTTGCCGTCCGGATAGGTGATAGTGGTGCGCTCGATATCGGGCATGCCGAGATAGGAGAAAAAGATCCCGAAGGTGCCGACGTTGCGCACCGGGACGGCGATGCCGGCAAACTCGAATTTCAGGTCCGCCAGATAATCGTAGTGATTGAGCAGGATTTGCATGCGCTCGATTTTGGCCAGGCCGGCGGGGTTCCAGAACATTGCGGTGGCATCCTCGGCCTGGGTGGCGAAAGCCTCGCCCATGCCCAGAGCGCGGGCGCCGACGCCGATCTTTAAAAAGGCGGCGGAGCTGGTGCCGACACCGCTCACCTTCTGGGCCAGGAGCGGGGTCGTCCCGGCAAGCAGAAACAGCAGCACGGCAGCAGCCAGCAACAGATTCCCGGCGCTTCCTCTCCGCTGCAGCAATTTTTCTCTCTTGTTCATCATGACCATCCTCTTTTTGCTTACTTGCTCAGTCGCAATCCAAATTGAATAAAACGCGGCGAGGAATAGTTGCCGGGCCGGGTAAAATACTCATCAACACTCGAGATCTCCACATCAGGCACCCCGACGCGGTCGACCTGATTGATTCCCTGCAGGGTATAGTCGGGCTGGCCGGTATCGGAATAGATGTTGGTGGCGTTGCGGGTGTCCAGCAGATTGGTGATGTTGCAGAATACCTGCGCCCGGAAAGAACCGATATTGACCATCCGGCCGACGCGAAGATCCAGGTTATAGGTGAGAGGCTTGCGCTCGCTGTTCTCGCGCAGCCCCGTGAAGGTGCCGGAACCCGAAACCTCGCCGCGTGCGAAAGAGGGCGTGTAGGGCAGACCGGAATTGATGGTGCTGACCAGGCTGGTTGACCAGCCGCCTCTGGCATAGCTGATCACCGTGTTGAGCGCCTGACGCTGATCCCAGTTGAGATCGATCATCTGGATGCGTGGTGCCTCCTTGGCCAGGGCGTCATAATAGGCGTCCTGCGGATCGGAAGAGGTCCCCTTGGCGGTCATGTAGGTGTAATCGACATTGATCGCCAGCTTGCTGAGCCGGTAGCTGGCCGAAAGGGTCACCCCCTTGGCCGCCGCGTGATCCTTGTTGACGTACATGTAGTAAGTCATGCCCTGGTAGGTGTCGATCGGCTCCCCGGTCCCGAGCCAGTCGCGGATGTCACGGTAGAAACCGGTGAGATGAAGATAGAGATTTTCAGAGAGCTGCTGCTGCAATCCGAGTTCGTACATCACCGTGCGTTCGGCATTAAGGTCGGCATTGCCGACCAGGTTGCTGGCGCCCGCCCCGGTGATCCAGAAATTGGGGTTATTGTAGAGATAGCTCAGCTGGGGATTCTGGAAGAACCAGCCGTAGCTGAAATGGATGACGCCCTTGTCGGTGATCGGAAAACTGAGTCCGAACCGGGGCGAGAACTGCGATTTGGCACCGGCCTTCTTCCACCAGAACTTTTCCCGTTCGGCGACGGAGTACTGCACCAGCTCGCTGTCGGGAGTGGAGGGGGTATAGTTGCTGTAGATGTGGTCCATTTTGAAGGGGGAGTAGATCTGCGGATCCATGGGATCAGCAAGGACGCGCCCGTCCGGATCGAAGCGGTCATAGCGCAGGCCGATGTTGATGATCAACTCGTTGAATTCGATCTTGTCCTGGATGTAAGCCGAATACTCCTTCGGCTTGACGCCGTACTTGACGTGAAAGGGCGAACTCTCGGCCGGTACGATCGGGCGAAAAGTGACATCGGAGAACTGGAGCTGATACCAGTCGTTGCGCAGATCGTTCAATGTGGTCGCGGCGCCCATCTTGATGAGATGGCGCTTGTTGATCTGACTGGTCAGATCGAGACTGAAATTGTAATACTCGACATCGTTCTTGCCGATATCACTCGAATTGCCATAATAGGTGAAATCATTGACGCGGGTGATGACCGAAATATCGTCCTCCGCCCGGCGGCCATAGACGTACTGCTCGATCATCGCCGACTCGGTCGGCATGTAGCGCGGGTCGTAGGGATCCTCGTAGAGGAAATTCTTGTGCGCCTTGTCGTAATAGTTGGCCTTGAAATCGATAAAGGTGCTCTTGGAGGCGATATACTTCGCCGAAAAGATATGGGTCTGGCTGCGGGTGTTGTAGTATTTGCCCGCATCGGGGACGTACTTGTAGTTCCAGCCGACCCCGTAGCTGCGATCGTAATTATAATAGAGGCCGTAGGAGAGTTTGAGCTTGCTGGAGGCATCGAGAAAAAATTTGGCCTGGGAGGAGTAGCCCTTGTACCAGCCCAAAGGCACCATCTCGTCGTCGGCCGCGGCGAAGGTGTGCACCGTATCGCCGACCGGGGACTGGAACCCCCAGGGCATGAAATAGCGCACCCCCTGGGTGAAGCTGGGACTGTCCTGAACACGGGCCGAGATGAAATAGGTCAATTTCTTGCTGGTGAGGGGAATCGGACCGGAGATATTGACCTGAAAATCGGTATTGGTAACTGGATTGTAGCGATCCAGATAGGTTTTCTTGGTCAGCCAGGGTTTGGTCGCCTGAGCAGAAGAAGTGAAGGGATTGACATCCCCGAAATCGTACATAATGAAACGGCCGCCGCGGGTGAGAGCACGCGCAGCCGACTTGGCCCAGGTGGCGTTGCTCATGACGTAATAGGTGCCGTCATCGAAGCTGAGATGATCGCCGAAATAGCCGGTGGCGTTGATGCGGAATTGATCGCTGCCCTGTTTGGTGACGATGTTGACAACACCCGAGAGGGCCTGGCCATATTCGGCATTGAAGGTGCCGGTGATGGTCTTGAGCTCCTGGATCGCCTGATCGTCGATGCTGATGCCCGCCGAACGGCTGAGCGGATCGACCACCTTGACACCGTCGACCATATAGGTGATCTCGCTGGTGCGCCCACCCCTGATGTGGAGGTTGCCGCCGTCATCGGTGACCACGCCGGCCTGCAGATTGACCAGTTCGGCGACGCTGCGCACCGGCAGCTGGTCGATCTTGTCCGCCCCGAAGGAGACCTGCGAGGAGGTCAGGTCCTTCTGGATCTGCACCCGGTCGGCGATGATGTCGATCGACTCCCCGCTCTCGAGCACCGTCGTGGAGAGCCGGGTGTCGAGCTTGGTGGTGAGGTCAACGCTGACCGACACCTGGGTTTTATTGACCGACTGATAGCCGATATAGACGAACTTGACCGTATAGATCCCGGGCTTGATATTGATGATATAGTACTCGCCGTTGGGATCGGTCACCGCCCCCTGAACAGCCGAGCCGCTGAGCGGAATGGTCCGCCCGCTCTCGATGCGTTCGACGATCATCACGTTGGCGCCGATGAGGGGCTGCCCGTTCGCGGCATCGGTGACCCGGCCGGCAATTTTTCCCGTCTCCCCCGCCATGAGCGGCGCCGGCCACAAAACGGCGCACAACGCCAGGAGAGCGAGAAGGAGGATAGCGGAACGATACGACATAGTACCTCCAACAGATTAGGGCTTTGCACTGCGTGAATGTGAAAAGGATAGTGAGATCTGCCGGAAAACGGCGGCGGAACCTCTCCCCGCTGTCCTCCGGCAGAGCCCCTCTCCTCCGGATCGAGGGCGCAAGCGCCTCTCTGCCCGGGGCGTTGCCGGTCGTCGTAAATAAAAGATGGGGTGGCCTTGCGGCCACCCCATCCATTTCAGAGCTATTTGAGAAGCGTCATCTTGAGGATATGGGTATATTCAGGCGAGACCATGCGGCAGAAATAGACGCCGCTGCTGACGGACTGGCCGGCGTTGTTACGGCCATTCCAGGTGATGACGTGCGCGCCAGCGGCCATGCGGCCATCGACCAGCGTCGCCACCTCTTTGCCCAGCAGGTCATACACCGCGATCCGGACCTGAGTGCTCCGGGCCACCTGATAGTTGATCGTGGTGACCGGGTTGAATGGGTTCGGATAGTTGTTCTTCAGCTCGAAGACCAGCGGCTGCTGGGCCTCGGTCTCGACCGCAGTCGGGCCGCCGACAACCTGCAGGAAGCCGAAGGTGGCCGGGCGTTTCCAGTCTTCCGAATTGCCCGTGTTGCCCCAGCCGGTCCAGAGAGAGCGCTCGGTGTCGCCCTTGGAGGGATCAAGGTCGGTGCCGTCGATGCGCAGCGGCAGCATGGCGCCGTTGACGATATCGATATTGCCGCCCTTGGCGAGGGAGTCGAGGGCGATGCGGACTTCAATGATGTAGCCGTCGCCGGTGAACTTTTGGTAGACCGTGCGCTCCACACCCGGGAACTCAAAGTCAGAGGAACCGCTCTTCTGGGTGGTCCCCCAGGCGGTGAAGCTCATGCGCCAGTCACCCGTGCCGGCCAGATCGACATCCTTGTAGAGATGCGGCGGTTCGATCACGGCGTTGTAAAAGCCGATGTAGAACTCGAGCGCATCACCCATCCATGCCTGGCTGCCGGAGACGATCGGCTCACTGCCGGAGGCATTGAGATCGTCATCGGTGACGTCGGCGGAGATGTAGAGATAATCGGCATCGATGATGAAGGTGGCGTTCCAGCTCATGTCCGGCGAGGCCGCGGTCCAGCCGGTGGTATCCGTGCCGTTGTGGCGCTCGGCCTTGAGACCGAACTGCTTGTAATCGGCGAATTCGTTGTCGAGGCCATCCAGCGAAAAAACCGAAGCGAAATTTTCGACGAAGAAAGCCTTGGCGGTGACGCTGGTGTTGGTGGTGAGCGGGCCGACCCTGGACTTGTCCGTCAGCTCCATCTCGGTGCCCTCGGCATCGGAGGCTGCGACTGCGAAGTAATAGGTCACCGGCACGCTTTCCCCGGACCACGGACGGTAGGCATAGTACTGGGTGCCATGGGGGATTTTGTCGCCAATGAGGATCACACCCGGATCGGTGGTATTGTTGATCGGGGCGGTGCTCATGTAGACATTGTAGGTCTCGGTGCCGATCTCGTTGTCTTCCCAGGTGATGTTGAAATAGTTGAAGACAGTCCCGCTGGCGCTGAAAGTGCCGATTTCACCGGCGATGGCCGGAGAGGCCACCTTGCCTTCAGGGGCCTTGACGCCGAGAAGGGTGAAATTGTCAAAATAGATCGTGCCCGCCCAGTCGTTGTCGACGTTGTAATAGATCTGGCAGCCGACGGTGAGCACGGCGGTGGGGTCAATTTCGCCGGTGCCGACATAATTGAGCACGTCGTAGGTCATCTTGTTCCAGGTGCCCGGCTTGAACGTGCTGTCGCTGAGGAAGAAGGATTTCTCGGTCCAGGTCCAGGTGGTATGGTCCATCGCAAAGATCGAGATCTGGGCGCCGAGCGGAGCATCGGCGGGAACCCATACATCCATGGTGATGGCGGTGGCGCCGGTATCGGTCTTGCTGGGCCAGCCGAGGTTGATGTTGGCATTATCGAAGGAGCCCTTCTTGGAGCCGGAGAGGGCCTTGCTGAAATCCCAGTTGGTCACGAGCACGCCCGTGGTGCGGCCGGAAGGATCGGCACCCTGGGCGACGCCGACCAGGCCTGCGCCCCAGTTGTTGTTGACGAAATTCTGGGTGCCGGCCGAAGCCTTTTCCCAGTTGGCGACGATCCACTTGTCGCCCACTTCGAGGGTGTGCAGGGAATAGTCATCCATCAGGACCTTGCCCGCCCAGGTCTGGCCGGCGCCGAAAAAGATCTCGATGCCGCCCTTGACCTTCAGCCAGGGCTGGAAGCCGGCCCAGGTCTCCATGGCACGCTTGATCGGGTAGTGGATGGTATTCCACTGGCCGGCTTTGATGCGTTCGCCTTCACTGGCGATGGAGAACTTGTAGTCGGTCCACTGCCAGGAACCTTCGGCGATCTGCATCCAGACCTTGAGAACAGCATTGGTCGGGAAATCGGCCGGGACCCAGACCTTGAAGGTAGCGAAATAGGCGCCCACGCCTTCGGCGGAGGTCCAGAGCATGTTGACCGGATCGGTGCCGATGGCGGCCTTGGTATCGCCCTGGGCGGCATCGCAGTTAAGAGCGAAGACCTTGTTGCCGGCGACGGCGGGATCATCCTCAACCGCAACCGAGAGCAGGGCATCGCCCCAGTATTTGCCAAAATTGCCATTATTGGCGGTGAAATCGGTCACAACGACGGGTTCGACACCCACGAGAGCGAAATTATCAATGAGGACATCGCCGGCCCAGGTCGGGCTCGAGCTCAGATCGCTCGGGAAATAGATCTCGACACCGCCCTTGATCTTGAGCCAGGGCTCAAAACCGGCATTGGCTTCCATCATCGCCAGGACGGGGTAGTGGAGGGTGACCCACTGGTTGGCCTTGAAATGGTTGCCCTCGCCGGCGATGGACCATTTGTAATCGGTCCAAGCCCAGGAGCCTTCGGCGATCTGGGCCCAGAGTTTGACCACTGCAGAATCGGGAAAGCCTTCGGGGACGAAGATGTCGATGGTGAAGAATTTGGCGCCCTGCGCATCAGCGGCCGTCCAGCCCAGCGGCAGGGGGTCGACGCCGATGGCGGCCTTGCCGTCGCCGGTGGCAGCGGTGCACGAGAGCTTCAGAACACCCGTGCTGCGTCCGGAGGGATCTGCAGCCTGCGCCAGGGCGGTGCCGGCATTACCCCACCAGATGCCCCAGTTTTGCGTGCCTTCAGCAGAGTTCTCAAAATCAAATTTTACCTGAGAGAACGTCAGACTGCTGAGCAGCAAAACTGTAAGGGCTACCACCATCATTTTCGAAAACAGTTTCATGCTTGCCTCCTGATACGGTTTGGAATAGTGAGATCAACTGTAGTAAAATGAAATGCTTCGTCGCATCTACAACCAGTCTGCAAACGAGGCTCACCTCCTTCCTTTTCGTCTAATCCAGCCCTGGAACTTGCGTGGCCTCCCGGCGGGGCGAGGCGCTGCTCACGCCGGTACGTGCGTGGCCACTGATTCCCGTTCGATCAGCCGGGTCGGAACCAGCGTGGTGACCGGCTGCACTATCTCGTGGTTCAAAACCTTGAAGAGCGTCCGCACAGCGATGGAGCCCATCTGCTCCTTGTAGACGCGAATGGTGGAGAGGGGCGGTGAGATCATCTTGCCCAGCTCAATATCGTCGAAACCGATAATGGAGATATCATCAGGCACGCTGAGGCCATGATCGGTGACGGCCTTGAAACCGTAAATGGCGTTGATGTCATTGGCGGCGAAAATGGCGCTGGGAGGTTCGGGCAGATCCAGGAGCGCGTTGAGATGGTCGTAGCCCTTTTCCAGGCCGCCGGAGCGCACCAGCTCGTCGCAGAGGGGCAGGCGGGCGAACTCGAGAGCCCTGCAATAGCCGTCGAAGCGCTGGCGGAAGCTGAGCCGGTCGAGATCGCCGGAGATGAAGCCGATGCGGGTGTGGCCGTGGTCGAGAAGAAACTGCACAGCCTGAAAAGCGCCGTGTTCGTTGTCGATGAGGACCTGAGAGAAGGTGTTGTTGGTGATCTTGGGATCGACCAGGACGGTGGGGATCTCGAGGGAGGCGAGCTGGTCGATAAAATTCTGCTGTAAAACCCCGATGAGGATGAGACCGTCAACCTGGCGTTCACGGATCATCTTGGGAATGGCGGTCGTATGCCCCTCGGGCAGAAGATGGAGGACGAGGCTGTAATTGCTGACGGCGAGTTCCGCCTCGATGCCCTCAAGGACGCGCGAATAAAAGGGGTTGAGGGAGAGCGGCAGCTGTTCACGGCAAAAGATGACACCGATGCTTTCGGTCACCTTTTTCTTGAGGGCCTTGCCGAGGGCATTGGGATGAAAATCATGTTCTTTGGCGATGGCAAGGATGCGCTGGCGGGTGGCTTCAGCGACGTCGGGGCGGCCGTTAAGGGCTTTGGAGACGGTGGCCGCCGAACAGTGGGCGACCTTGGCGATGTTTTTTATAGTGGTCATCACCCTCTGAGCGAAAAGGGAGAAGGGGCGGGAGA
>JAKQKF010000043.1 GCA_029560815.1 bacterium | reverse complement strand
GTCACCTTCATGTCGCCATAGTTGACGGTGGTGAAGCCGAGAGAGAGGGTGCCGTAATTCTGCAGATTGAGGCCGACGCCGGCGAAGGAGGTCTTGATGCCGGCGATCCAGGGCTGGTAGACGAAGAGAGCCTGGTTTTTCTGCATATCCGCCAGTCCGGCGGGATTCCAGTAGAGGGCCGAAAGATCACTGGCCATGCTCACATACGCGTCGCCCATGGCCGATCCGGCCGTGCCGTAGCCGATCTCGAGAAAATTGGCAGCGGTGGTGCCGATGCGGGTCGGCTCCTGTGCCTGCATCGGGCCGGAGAGCGCCAGCCCGAAGAGAAGGACGCTTATAAGTGCACTTTTTTTCATGCTCGAAACCTCAGTTTGTCATTTCCGGTCGCAAGCCGCAGCCGGGCGCAAAAGCAGCCCGGCGCAGCGGCCACACTTCAGGGGCACCATCCGGCCGCTGCTGCGGCCGGAGTGCGATCACTTGATCACCGCAAATTTGTCCAGTTTCTCCTCGCCGGTCGGGGTCTTGACATGGTAGACATAGATCCCGGCGGCGATTTCGAGTCCCTCGCGGGTGAGCATGTCCCAGTGGACGATGCCGCGTTCGGGGGGATTGTTGACCTCGATCTCGTCGATGAAGATGCCACTGGCGGTGAAGATCTTGATTGTGCACTGCGCCGGGAGATGGGTGAACATCAGCTTGCGGCGCTGATTGAGAAAGGGGTTGGAGATGGCTGTCTCCATGGCATTGGTGGCCACATAGGGATTGGGGACCACCAGAATATCGTCCAGGGAAGAGGCGAGTATACCGGCATCCACCGCCACCTCCGGCCGGGTCGTGAACATCAATGAATCACTCGCCGCAAACGGGCGCTTGAAGCTGACGCGAAAGACGTCGTTGGGTTTGGGCAGCTCCTCCTCGCTCATATAGCCGCGAAAGTCGATGCTGAAAATGGTGCCGGACCAGTAGACCAGGGGCTTGCCGGAGATGCTTTTACGGGTGAGGGTATGGCCGGCCAGAATCGCATCCTCAAAGATGTCGAAGGTTTTGTTCTGGTTGATATCGTGGACGATGAGATCGAGGCGCTCGAACTGGCCGGTCGAATCGACCGCGGCGCGGTTGATGACGTAGAAATTGAAGGCCTGGCCGAGCAGGTAGCTCTTCATGGTCTGGCCGTCGACATTGTAGATGTATGAGCCCTGATTGAGCTTGCAGACCGTAGCGGAATCGTCACTGGTGAAGACGATGTCGTACTGATAGGGAAAGCCGTCGGATTCATAGATGCTGGCCTCCACCTGCAGGGGGCCCTGGCCGGTCACCCAGCCGGTCCGCTCCGGATCGATCTCGCCGAGGTCGGTGGGCATGGTGAAACGGAGCTGGAGACCCTGGAAGATGTCGGTCAGCAGTTCATCCCTGGTATTGTAGTAGCTGAATTCCCGCAGTTCCTGGCCGTCGTTGACATAGGTCTTGCCGTTGTGGAGGAAATGGTCGCCGGGATAGTCATCGAGGCTTTCGCGATAGACCAGGGAGTCCGAGGTGAGATCGTAAACCTCCAGGCCGGAGTTGACGATCACGGCGTCGAGGTAGTGGCGCATGCCCTTGTTGCGGCGGGCGAAGCCGAGGGTATCGGCGAGGAACCTGATCTTGTAGGTGTGATCCGGCATGATGCTGTGCTGGTCGAGGATATCGACGGCGGCTGTTCCGCAGCCTTCGATCTGGGTCATTCCCCCGGCATCGATCTGCGGCGCCTGATAGCCGGCGGCCTGGGCCTCGGGGACGACGATGCAGACATTCGGACCGGTGAAGCGGATCTCCTCGGCCTCGTCGAGATCGATGACGATATTGTTCTCGGCCGGCATGATCGCGACCTCGAGGCCGCTGATACCGTAATCGTAGGCGGAGAGGCCATAGTAGTAGGTGCGGCCGTTCTGGACCTCAGTATCCACATAATAGTGTTGGACGCCACTGTCCTTGCCGAGATAAAAAAGCTCGCCGTTGATGTTGGCGAATTCGGCGGCGCCCTTGATGCCGTCAATAAGATCACACTGGAACATCGGCAGCTTGCCGATGGGATTGCCGTACATGTCGGTCAGTTTTTCGGCGTCGGAAAAGTACTTGTCGGTCGCCTTGTAGAGTTTGTAGCCCTCAAAGTCGTTAAGGCCCTTGAGCATGGGCTCGCGGGTATAGCGGTCGGAAAAGTTGTCCCAGGTCAGAATCACCTTGCCGTCGCCGGCCGCGGCTTTGAGGGTGGGCATGATCGGCGGCTGGGCGAAACGGTAGTCGCTCTCATAGATGAACTGGACAATGCGCTTTTTCTCAAAAAGCGAGGGGGCGAGATGGCCCGGGGAGTTGAGGCCGGAGAGCTCCTCGTAGGAGTGCAGCTCGGCCATGGAGATGCGCTCGGTCAGACCGCGAGGCAGGCGGAATGTGCCGGAGCCGAAGGTCATGATCAGGTTGGCCAGTTCGCCGAAATACTCCTCCAGGCGGGGAGCGGCGATCTGATTGTAGGCATCGCGGTCGTAAGACGAGAAGGGAGGTTCGTTCTCCTGGGGATGATGGAGCATCTGGAAGCCGGTCAGACCGATCATGTCGGATTCGGAGATGTCCGTGAGGGCGAAGTTGGGTTCACAGCCGAGGCCCTCAACAAAGTCGGGCTTGTGGTTGCACTCACTGCCGTCCGCATCCGGGCCGGTGTAGTTGAGGTCAGTAGGGGCGACGCCGTCGGTGCCGACATCATTGCCGAAATCCTCACCGAGGTCATAAATGCCGTTGTTGTTGGCATCGTTGCCATCCTGCCAGTCCTGGTCCTCATCCGCATCCCAGTGAGTCCGGAGCTGGTCTTCGGCCAGTCCGTACCAGGCGAGGAACTTGGCCATATCACTGATCCCTTCAGTCGGCCCTACCAGGCGCATGGCGACGTTGTCGCGCCGCTCGTCGATGAGGCCGTCATCATCACCATCGATGCCGTCGTTCCAGCGGCCGGGGCTTTCGAGAAAGGCCATGCCGAGAATGCCGGTGCGGAGGCCGCCGATGCCGATGCCGTCGTAATCCCAGGAGTAGGCGATGTCTTCGTACTGGTCAAAAAAGCCGATGTCATCCGACTCACCCGAGTTGCCGCGGTGGCCGATACCGGCATCGAGGAGGTAGCCGAAGGCGACGTCGGCGAGATCATGATCGGAGATATTGGCGATATCATACTCCCAGAAAATGGCGTCACGGGTCTGTGGATTGTTCCACTGATAACTGCGCACCTTGACGCGGATGCCGAGGCCGCCCCAGTGCTCCCCCTTTTGAATCGTCACCTCAGGATCGTTCTCGCCGATCCTGACACCCGGGCGGGGGTAATACTTGAGCGGAGCTTCGGGCTGGACATACTCGAGGTCCTGAGCGTCGTTGGCGACGAAATAGGTCTCAAGGTCGGCATACTTGACCCCGCGGCCGAAACGGCCGTCCCATTCGCCCGGCCATTTGAGGGTTGAGCCCGCGGACGGCCAGCCCGCCACAGGCCAGGAGTCCTCGCGGTTGCTCATCGCCGGGTACTCGTTGTTCTCGTTGAAATAGCCAAAGACCGGATAGAGGCCCCAGCGGATGAGGCCGTCCCTGGAGTGATCCATGCCCATGCGGTAGCTGGTCTGACAGAAATAAAGCTCCTGCAGATCGGAACGCGAGGCGATCTCGGCCGGATCGGTCACCGGAATGGAATCGTTGGCGATGTGTACTTTGGCGACGATGTAGAGGGCGATGCCGTCGTGCATGCCGGTGCCGGTATAATCGTTGGGCCATTTCGACTGGTCAAAGTTGGGCCAGTTGGCCAGCTCGGTGGTATTCTTGAAATAGAGCAGCACCCGGTTGCCATTCATCCAGCCTTCGCGGATGGCAGCGATATCGCCGGCCGGATCGTCGGGCCCGTCGTATTTGTGCCCCTGCGCTAATGTCACGGCCGGCAGTAAAAGAATGCCCAGGAGAAAAAGAATGCCATATGAACGCTTCATGAAAAATTTTCCTCTATTTATGTCCATGGAAATACCCTAGAAAACCATCTCCAGACCCAGTTTGACCAGACGGGGCGTACTGTACATGGTCGGATCGTGAATACGGTCTTCATAGGTATTGAAATCGCTGCGATGGCTGGCCAGATCGGTCTCGCGGATGATGGCAGTGTAGGCCCGGCCGGTGTTGCTGTTGACCCAGCTGTCATTGAGCTGATCGAAGAGGTTATAAACCAGCAGGGTGGCGCGCATCTTCATGCCGGCGAAACGGAGAAGATCGGCATAGCCGCTGAGATCGGCGCTGAGGCTGCTGGGGATGTGCTCGTTGTTCGGGAAGAGATTGACCCGGGAGAGCGGGCTGTCCGCAAGCGGGCTCCAGGTGTAGGGGCTGCCCGAATTGTAATAGACCGTCATGGTGGCGCCGTATTTCGGCAGCGCATAACCGACGGTCACATTGGCGGTGTGGCGCTGGTCCCAGCTCATCGGAATGAGCTTGTTGACCGGGTCACGCTGGGAGCCGGCGCGGCTGAAGGTGCTGGTCGGGGTGTCGGCATTGCCGCGGCTGAACTGCAGGGTATAGTTGGCCATAACCGACAAGCGGCCGGCGATGTACTCATACTTGAGCTCCAGCCCGCGCGCATTGGCATAGTCCTTGTTACTGTAGAGGCCGTAGCGGATCTGGTTGTAGGTCGTGATGACCCTGGCGCTGAGCAGATCATAGATATCGCGGTAAAAGAGCGCCACCTCGAGGCTCATGTCGGGCATCAGCTCCTGCCAGAGCCCCACCTCGTACTGGATGGTCTTTTGCGCCTGTACCTGCGGATTGCCCATGGTGGTCGAATAGTCCCCGGGCGGAACCAGCCGCGCATAGTTGTCATACATCGCATAGAGCGGGGGCATCTGCATGAAATGGCCGTAGCCGAAGCGCAGCAGGGCGGTCTTGCCAAGCTGGTAGGAGATGCCCAGACGCGGACTGACCTGGTATTTGGGATCGGCCTCGATCTGCCGGCTCATCTTTTCCGGATTTTCCGGGAAACTGAGCTGGTTGGAGGGATTGCGCCACTGCGAGGGATAGGTGATCCTGGGGTCAAAGTAATCAAGACGCAGCCCGAGGTTGATCACCATCTCGTCGAACTCCATCTTGTCCTGGAGATAGGCGCTGAACTCAACCGGTTTCACCCGGTAATAGGAGTGATAAAGGGTTGAATCGGGCATGACCATCGGCTCGTAGAAAAGATAGCGCCGGCGGCCGGTCTCGGGATCGACATCCCAGAGGGTCTCAAAAGCGGTGCCGTAATACTTGTTGCGTATGGAGAAGGACTCGTTCTCCAGCACCTTTTGCGAGTACTGCGCGCCGCCCTCGATGCTGTGCTGGGTGTGCAGCTGCCAGACAAAGTCGCCCTTGGCGGTATAGTCCTCGAGAGTGCGCTCGCTGTAGCCCTTGCTCTGGCCGCCGGTCGAAAAGCCCGGACCCTCGCTGCGGGAATAGAGATCGTGGATGTAACGGCTGTCATAGGGATTCTTGAACATATAGCTGGCGTTATAGTCGGAAACGTACGAGCCCTTGAGCTCGTAAAAGGCCTTCTCCGAGAGCATGTGGTTCCACTGAATGGAACCCAGATGGGAGGTGTGATAGCCGGTGCCGCGGCCGTCGGGATTGTATTTCATGCTGTGGCTGTAGCCCTGGCCCTCTTCATCGTTGAGGATGTACTGCACAGCGGTCTTGATTTTTGAGGTCGGCCGCAGGGTGAGCTTGCCCCATACATTCAGGTTCTTGCCGGTATTCATCGCCACATAGGCGTTATCGCCGGTGTGTTCGGAATACCACTGGCTCGAATCCGAGGAGGTGAAATCGCTGTAATTATCGGGCATGAAGCGGCGGATGCCGTTGAGATGACCCTTGTTGTTCTGGTAACGGACGTTGGTGGCGAAGGTGAAGCGGTCGCCAATGACCGTACCATTGAGGGCGAACTGATAGTCCTGACGGCGCGCGAAATCGCTGTCCTTGAGGCCGATGAAAATATCCTTGTGGGGGGTGAGATAGTTGCCGAGGCCGAGGGAGGCGGAACCGTGGAATTTGCGGCCGCCGTCCTTGGTGACGGCATTGACCACACCGCTCATGGCATTGCCATACTTGGCGCTGAAAATACCGGTGATGACCTCGAGGTCCTCGACCACATCCTTCTCGACGTTGACGGTGCGGCCGCCGCGGCCGTAAGACTCATCCACCTGCATGCCGTCGATGAGATAGGTGACCTCATCGCTGCGGCCGCCGCGAAAGTGGCCGAGCACAACGCCCGGCTGCATGGCGACCACCGCGCTCACCGATTCGTTGGGCAGAATATCCATCTGGGTGGAGGAGACGTTGCGCACCGAGCTGGTCTGGTCTTTCTTGATCGCGACGCGATCGGCGACGACCGTGACCTCCTGGCCGCTGAGGACGGTGCTCTTGAGCCGGGCGGTGAGCTCGAAGGTGCGGTTGACCGAGACGCGTACATTCTGCATGCGCATGCTCTCATAGCCGACCATCGAAATGCGCACCGTATAGGTGCCGGGTTCGAGGTTGATGATGAAAAACTCGCCGTTGATGTCCGCCGTCGCGCCCCGGCTTGTCCCCTCCAGCAGGATATTGGCGCCGGTGAGGGTTTCGCCGGTGTTGAGATCGGTGACCTTGCCGGCGATCTTGCCGGTGGTCTGGCCGAGCAAAGCCCCGGCGGAGAGAAGCAAGCAGAGGAGAACGGCCGTCAGCTGTTTGGCCATGGTACGGTTCCTTATCTGAGGTTTGTTATTTTATGATTTACGCTCTCAATAGACGGGATCAGGAGGCCACGTCCTTTTGAGAGGATGGGCCTCGGTGGTGAAAACGGTCTTGTCCAGGTCGATCTCCACCGGCGCGAACAGCAAGTAGAGATATTTCAGGGTCTCGGCGAGAAAAAAGCTCTCCTGGGAATCCTTCTTCTCTTTGGTGATGACGCTGGCGAGGGCGGCGTAGCCGTGCTCAGTACGGCAGTGGGTCCGCAGGGAGACGAAATAGTCTCGACCCATGGCGAGATACCTGTCATCGCCGGTGAAGCGGTGGAGGTACCAGGCCGACTCGATGTTCTCGGGCCGCAGCTCATAATTTGGAGCTGTCACCTCCATTTTGCCATAGTCCAGCATCTCCGGCTCGATGCCGTGCAGCATCCAGAGCCGGTAGCAGGAGTCCTGCAGTTTCTCGGCGCGGAGGCGGTCGCCGGCGTAGATGAGCAGGCCGGGCATGAACGCGTCGAGAGCGCCGAAATGACGCAGCCCCCTGGCGCCGGTGTTCATGTCGGCGCGACCGTACCAGAGCCGGCCCTTGACCTCGTCGGCCAGATAGCGGTTGACGGCGACCATGCTCGAATCGAACATCAGCTTGCAGTCGCCATCACCGAACAGCTTCCAGCCCTTGAAAAGATACTCGTAGTAGGAGTCGATCATGCCGCTGATATGGCTCGAGGTATCCGCCCACTGACCGGTCTCGACATTGATGGTCGTGCCGACAAGGCCGATTTCGGAACGGCGGTTGAAGAGCTGGACCAGCGCGATTTTGGCCTTGTTGTAATAACGCTTCTGGCCGGTCAGTTTGCTGAGCGTGCCGAACTCGAGCAGCAGGGTGCCGATCTCGGCCGGATTGGAAACCGGCCCACTGACCGCGCCGGTCTTGAGATTGACAAAGGTGTAGGGCATACCGGTGGGGGAGTCAAAGACGGGCAGAAGACGGTCGCCCAGCTCCTGCGCCAGGGCGAGGAAGCGGGGATCCCCGTCCAGCTGATAGGCGGAGAGAAGCCCTCCAAGCAGGCGGATGGTGATCTCGAAATTCTTGACGCTGATATCGTGGTCGAAATCAAGGCTGTCGAGGATGAGCTTTTTCGCCTCCGCCGCTTCAGCGGTCAGCCCCATCATCACCATCGTATCGAAGGCATCGACCGGGGTCATGAGCAGGGAGACGTTGTGCCAGTCCCGGTACCCCTTGCTCAAGGGCAGGAGTTCATCATGCCCCCAGGCGAAGCTCTTGTAGCCCGACCAGGCATGGAGGAATTCGGCGCGCACCTGTTCGGCCAGTCCAGCGCGGTCGATCGGGCCGGAACCGCGCTGGCAGCCGGGGACGAAAACAAGGGCGAGGATGAGCGCCAGGGGAGCGAGCCGGGCACAGAAAGCGGTGCAAAGATGGTGTGCGGATTTCACAATCAGCCTCCTTGAAAAACCAGACACTATCAGGCCGTAGCGGCCTCGATCAGCTCGGAGACCCTGCCGGTGAAGAGGCCCACGACGGTATCGGCTGCGCCGTAATAGAGGCGGAAGGGCGAGTCGAAGCGGGCAAAGCCCTGGTCGTCGTACTCCTCGACGATCAGGCCGGAGGGAAAGACAACATTGGGGACCTGGCCGGTGAGTTCCCAGCTCTCGCGCGGCTCGAGGATGTTGTAGCGGCTGCGCGCGAGCAGCTTGCAGGGGTCCTGCAGATCGAGGAGCATCACCCCGGCCTGGTAGATATTGGCGCTGGCGAAATGGGTGGCCACGCCGTGATAGAGCGCCAGCCAGCCCGCGCGGGTCTTGATCGGCGGCGGGCCGCTGCCGATCAGCTCATCCCAGTAGTGGAAACGGCCGGAAGCCACCTCACCGACCGGACTCCACTCGAGGAGATCGGAGGAGCCGGAGAGGATGATGGAGCTGCCGCTGGCGGGCCCCCCGGCCAGCTGGACGCGGTTGGGGCGCTCAAGGCGGAGATAGAGGCCGTTGAAGCGCTCGGGAAAGAGCACACCGTTGCGGGTATCGCCGCCGCTGGTGATGCCGAGAAAGTCGAAGGTGAGAAAATCATCGGTGACCGCGAGGCCGAGGCGGCAGCCCTCCTCCATGTCCATGGCGAACATCACATAATAGCGGCCTTCGAGGGGGGTGATGCGCATGTCGTAGCAGTGATAGATGCGCTCCTTGACCTCTTCGAGGCCGCGGAAGCGGATTTCGGGGGTGGAGAGGGTGAAATGGATACCGTCCCGGCTGCGGGCGGCGAGGGTAAAAGTCTCGCGGCCACGGTTCTGGACGCGCAGGAGGAGAATGGTCTCATCGCGGAACCGGATGGCGCCGGGATTGAAGACCGAGGAGACATCGGTCAGGTGGGGCGCGCACGCCGGCACATCCTGCCGGGTGACCACCGGGTTGGCGGGGTGGCGCTGCATCGCTTCCTCCGTCAAAACTATGTTAGTTTTTTTGTTAAAAAAATAGAACGGGGGTTAAAAACGCCCGGGCCAACCCGGGCGTCAATCACCTGCTCTCCGGTCTAGAGGTAGTTTTTCGTCTGCAATACCGGACTCGTGAAAATATTTTGCAGTATCAGCGTCGTCGCCCCCATCGCCACCGCATCCACCACCGTCGAGGTCTCGATCTTGACATCGAGATCATGGCTGACCCGCGCCCGCGCATCCGCCTTGAGTTCGCTGCGCACCGCATTCAAAAGCAGATCGCCCACCTTGCTCACCTCCCCGCCGAGCAGGATCATCTCCGGATCGAGCAGATTGATGATATGCGCCAGATCGCGCGCGACAATCTTGGCGAGCTCCTGGAAGTAGCGGATGGCCAGACCGTCCTGATTCAGAGCCGCATCGATGAGGTCCTGCAGCGTCACCCTCTCCTTGGGCAGGGAGCGGCCGTTGAGCATCACCTCGCCCCCGAACTCCGGCGCCACCTTTTCGAGCATCTGTTTGATCGAGATCGGCTGCGGCGCGGTCTCGCCGGCGAACATGTGCGCTCCGCGGTAGATCTGATCCTCGAGGTAGAGGCCGTAGCCGACCCCGAAAACGTGCTGGTCCATGACCAGCAGCATGTAGATCAGATCGCTGATGTTCTTGCCCTTGCCATACCATTTTTCGCACATCGCCGCCGCGTTGGCGTCATTCTCGACGAGAATGGGAAAATCGTAGTTCTTTTCCAGAGCCGCCTTGAGGTGGACCGGCACCTTGCCCATCAGGGCGGTGTTGACGATCACCCCGTTACGGTAATCGACCAGCCCCGAGACCCCGATGCCCATGCCGAGCAGGTTCTTGCGGCTGATCTTCTGGGGGGTGAGCAGCGTGTCGACGATGCGGAAGATGTAGGACTGGAGGTCTTCGAGGGTCAGCTTGCCCTCGACCGGCAGGGCGCTGCGCGCGAGCACGTGCGAGTTGAGATCGATGAGCACCCCGTGCACCTCATTGAGCTCGATCTGCAGACCGATGATATAGCCGTAATTGCCGCAGATCTCCCACAGGGTGGGCTTGCGCCCTCCCTGCACAGAGGAAGCGCCTGTCCCCGATTTGAAGATCAATCCCTTTTTCTCCAGGTTGCGCAGGATGCTCATGATCGTCGAAGGGCGCATGCCGGTGATCTTGGCCAGATCCGCTCCGTAGATGGGCCCGCGCGTCCTGATGAGATTGAGGACGATATGACTGTTGAGGCTTTTTACAAGCCGGTAATCGCCGGTGATGATTTTTTTCATAGCCTCACTGTGCCCTTCTACCTGTTCCGAGCAGGCGCTTCTGCAGCATACGGGATCGTTCGGGTATATCCGTGCTCCGCCGGGAAGAATCAATTATTTTTATTGAAAAAATAACGTGTAAATATATCCCTTTTTTCTAAAACAATCAATACTCTTTTTCTTTTTTTGCGGGGGCCGGCACCTCCCCGGCCGGCTACAATCGAAACGGCCCGCGCGGATGATGTCCGCGCGGGCCGTGGCCCTGATCCGGTCATTTAGTGAGGCGCCGCGCACCCTGCTCCCTTTTCACGCTGCCGGCCGCCACGTAGAGGCGGACCGCTGCAGCAGAAATGGTATAGCGGCACAAATAGCACAGCGGCAGAAATCGTCCGGCGGCCGGGATATCACAGCGGCATGGCGGCGGCTATCGACTCGCAGCCGCAGGAACCGCCGATCACCAGTCCCGCTGTAAGCTCCTCGTGACAGGGCGCTGCAGGGTCAACCTCGCCGTTGATCATCTGCAGCAGGTAGCGGACCGCCTTGCTGCCGAGTTCGACGATCGGCACATGCACAGTGGTCAGACGCGGAGTCAGCAGCTGACTGAGAAATATGTCATCGAATCCGGCCAGGGCGATATCCTGGGGAATGCGCAGATTGAGGCTGCGGGCCGCCTGGTAGGCGCCCATGGCCATCATATCGTTGGCGGCGAAAATCGCCTCCGGCCTTTCCATCTGGCTCATCAGCCGCATGAAGGCGTAATAGCCGGAGCGGGCGCTGAAATCACCGGGGATGATAAAAGAGGGCGCGATCGGCTGGCCGCACTGCCGCCCCGCTTCCAGGCAGCCATGCAGACGCTCGTCGGCGTCGATGTTGCCCTCAGGGCCGGTGATCATGCCGATGCGGCGGTAGCCATGGCCGAAGAGGTGCTCGACGATGGCAAAAGCCCCCTGAAAGTTGTTGATCTTGAAATAGACGAACTCGTCCGCGTCCCCGGGGGGATTGAGCAGGACGACGGGACGGCGGCTGCGGCGCAGGGTCTCGATCAAGCCGTTCTGCCCCTCCGGGGCCATCAGAATGACTCCGTCCACCCTGCCGCTGCCCATGAATTCGAGCAGGGTGCCGGCGATATCGCGCTGGGTATGAAAGCTGGAGACGAGCAGAAAACGATTCGCCCGGTAGGCCTCCTCATCGATGCCGCGGATGATATCCATAAAGAATTCGTCGGCCATCTCTGGCAGAATCAGTCCGAGGGTATCGGTCTTTTTTGTTGAAAGCGAGCGGGCGATGGGGTTGGGCTTGTACTGATACTGGCCGGCGAGCTGGAGAATGCGCGCGCGGGTCGCCTCCTTGACCGGACCGCTGTTGTTGAGGGCGCGCGAGACGGTGGCGATGGAGACCCCGGCCAGCACGGCAATTTTTTGCATATTGACCACTACATCGCCTCACAGATTGATGAGCGAAGGGGGAAACGACTACAGCCGATAAATTTAGTGGATTCGGCGTCCGAATGCAAGATAATTATCGGCTACTCCTTCAATCCCCCCATGAGGATCCCCTGGATGTAATATTTCTGCAGCGCAAGGAAAAGGAGCAGGATCGGCAGAATCGTCACCACCGCTCCGGCCATCATCAGCTCCGGATCGGGGGCATGCTCGCCCATCAGGTTGGCGATCGCCACCGGCAGGGTGTACATCTCCTGACGGTTGAGGACGATCAGCGGCCATAGAAAGTCGTTCCACGTGCCCATGAAGGTGAAGAGCGCCAGGGTCACCAGGATCGGTTTGGCCAAAGGCAGGATGACCGTCCAGTAAATGCGCAGCTCCCCGGCACCGTCGATGCGCGCCGCCTCGATCAGGCTGTCGGGCACCCCCTGCAGATACTGGCGGATGAGGAAGATGCCGAATATGCTCGCCATACCGGGGATGATGATACCGAAATAGCTGTTGAGCAGCCCCATCTGCTTGAGCATGAGAAAGACCGGCAGCATCGTCACCTGGCCGGGGATGACCAGCGACGAGAGCAGCAGGGTGAAAATTGACTTCCTGCCCCGGAAGGCGAACTTGGCGAAAGCATAACCGGCCAGCGAGTTGATCAGCAGGCTGACGAGCGTCACTCCGCCGGCGAGGATGAGGCTGTTGAGAAAGTAGCGGCCGATCTGGAGCCGCTCCCAGAGCGTTGCATAATGCTCGAGACTCCAGCGTGACGGCCAGAAGCGCGGCGGGAAGGTGCTCGCCTCCCCTCCGGGCATGAAAGAGGCCATCACCATCCACCAGA
Source organism: bacterium (assembly GCA_029560815.1). The sequence continues at coordinate 2,419 of JAKQKF010000043.1, read as the reverse complement.
AGGGCAGCAGGGTGACCGCCAGCCCGAGCAGCATGAGGCTGTGGAGGCCGATCACGCTCAGCAGCCGGCCGTGCCGGCGGCGGAAGGCGGTCACGCCTCCAGCCCGCTCTGCCGCACTCGCTTCCGAGCGGATTTTCATCCTGACATCGCGGGCGCTCATGCCGCCTCCTGCCGCTTGCGCGCGGCCATCTGGATCATGGCGATCAGGAAAATGATGAAAAAGAGCATAAAAGCGATCGAGGAGGCGTAGCCCATCCGCCACCAGCGGAAGCCCTGCTGATAGAGGTAAAAGACCACGCTGAGAGTGCTGTTGACCGGTCCGCCCTGGGTCATGACGTAGGGCTCGGCGAAGAACTGAAAATAGCCGATGATGGTCATCAGGGTGACAAAAAAGGTGGTGGGGGCCAGCTGCGGCAGGGTGACATGACGGAACTGCCCCCACCAGCCGGCGCCGTCGAGGCGCGCCGCCTCGTAGAGATAATCGGGGATGGTCTGCAGCCCGGCCAGGAAAATCATCATGTAATAGCCGAAATTTTTCCACACCGCCAGGATGATCAGGGCGGGCATGGCCCAGACGGGATCGCCGAGCCAGTTTACCGGTCCGACCCCGATGAAGGAGAGCAGGTAATTAAAAAGCCCAAAACGGGGATGGTAGAGATAGCGCCAGACCACCGCCACGGCGACCAGGGAGGTGATGACCGGGGTGAAGTAGCCGAGGCGGAACCAGTCGCGCAGCCTGAGCTGGCGGCTGTTGAGACCGATGGCGGCCAGCAGCGCGGCGAGGATGGTGAGGGGCCCGCCGGCGAGGACGAAATAGACTGTATTGCCGAGGGACTTCCAGAAGAGGGGATCCTGCAGCAGCCGGCCGTAATTTTCAAGGCCGGTCCAGCGCGCCCGCGACAGATGGCCCAGAGCATAGATATCAAAGTCGGTGCAGCTCATCAGCAAAGAGGCCAGAACAGGCAGGAAGAAAAAGATCAGCAGCGTCCCGAGCGCCGGAGCGATGAAAAACCAGGGTATCAGCCACTTGTGCTTCATCCTTCCCCTTTCACAACAGGTTGCGCGCGATCAGCCAGCGCCGCTTTTCAAGGATACGGTCGACATCCCGGTCCAGTTTGCCGGCCGCCTCCTCCAGGCTCATTTTCTTGTAAATCACCTGTTCGAGATACTCCTGCATCTTGACGGCGACCTGCTCCCATTCGGCGATACGGGGTGTCGGCAGGGCCATCTCCAGCTGGCGGTAAAAGGCGCCGGTCTCGGGGTCGTTTTCGATCTCCGGGGTTTGCCAGGCCGCCCGCACCGCGGGCAGATCACGGGTCAGGCCGAAGAAAGCCTGCTGGGTCTCCACCTCGGAGAGGTAGCGGATGAACTTCCAGGCCGCTTCGGGGTGGCGGCATTTTTCAAAGAGGACGAGGCTGGCGCCGCCCGCCACCGACGCGCCATTGCGCCCGGCGGGCAGCGGAGCGGTGCTCCAGCGGCCCGAAAGGTGAGGCATCCGCTTGCGCATCTCGCTGACGTTCCAGGGCCCGGTCACCATCATGCCAAAGACCCCCTCGCTGAAGCCCTGAAAGATGTTGGCCACCTCGCTCATGTTGATGACCGCCAGGGAGTCATGAAAAAAGGTGACATAGTAGCGCAGGGCCTCGAGTGTGGCCGGCTCGGAAAAGGCGCCGTAGCAGTCGTTCTCGCGCAGCAGTCGGCCGCCGTTCTGAAGGATGAGGATGGCCGGCACCTGCCAGTCGTTAAAGATCGTCGACAGAAAGAGGGCATAGCTGCCGGGCCGCTGCCGCACCAGGCGGCGGCTGAGGTCGAGCCACTCCACCCAGTCGCGCGGCGGCCGGGGATAGCCGGCGCCGGCGAGAAGATCGCTGCGATAGAAGAGCAGGCGGGTATCGACGTACCAGGGGATGCCGTAGACCCTGCCGGTGATGCAGTTGGTCTCCCAGATGCCCGGGAAATAGTCGGCCGGCCGGAGTGAAGAGTCCGCGAGAAAGGGGTCGAGCGGCCGGATGGCGCCGATGGCCTGAAATTCGGGTATCCAGGTATTGCCGAGCTGGCAGAGGTCGGGGCTGGAGCCGCCCGCGAAGGCGGTGAGGAGAAGGTCGTGGGCGGCCCCCCAGGGGACGGTCTGGACGCGGATGGAGATCTCCGGATGGCGCTGGCTGAAGCCGGGCAGGAGGGGCTGGATGTTCTCGCCCTCGGCGCCCATGGCCCAAAAATCGAGGATGATCTGCTCGCCGGCATCCCGGCGGCAGCCGGTCAGCAGCATGCAGGCGAGGGAAAAGGCGATCAGGGGGATGGAACGGCGCGTCATCCGGCCTCCGGGAGCCGATAAATTGTAACCGTTTACAGGTTAAATTTAGCAGAAAAGCAGCCAATGTCAAGCAAATTGTTGCCGCACGAGCAGAAAACCGGACAG
>JAKQKF010000175.1 GCA_029560815.1 bacterium | reverse complement strand
CAAATGCAAAGTATTTTCTTCACAATTGGCCCCTGTGCCCTTTGCATAATATCTAACGGTGATTAAAATGAAATGTTCCGCTTTCATGCAGAAAATCGCTTGACATGGCCGTCCGGAACACCCTGGATGGAGGCTCCTGATCCCACTTTATAAAATGGCGGATTTGGCTGGTGGAGGCAAGATGGCCTCAGCCGGGCAGGAGCGAGAGTACCGGGGCGCGAGGGCATGGGCCGGGAGAAATCGTTGGCAGCGCCCGCCGGGTGGGAGCAGGATGGCTGCGGCCAGGTGGGCGAAAGAGGTGTTGGAGCCTAGATCTCCTCCACCCCGTCCCGGGTCATCCAGCCGACCTTGCCATCGAGCAGGATCACCTTGACATACGCTCCGGAACGGTCGGCGACCCGCACTTTGGTCCCCTCGTGCAGATCGAATACCTGGGTGGCATCGCTGGCGGGCGCACTCAACACGCTCACCTTGTGGGGCATGATGATGCCGTAACGCAGGTTTTTGGCATCCCTCGCCGTGGCCCAGTAGAGAGTCCCGGCCAGAAGAAAAAGAACCAGGAGGGGGATGAAGAGATAGCCTGCCACCGTGCGCACTCCGCTTTTTGAGACCAGCAGCCGGACGATGACGGCGGCGATGAGCAGATTGAAAAGAATCACCGCCAGCACTCCCCACTGTCCGACGCTCAGCCCCTGTTTGATCCCCTCCCAGACCCTGGCAGCGAAGAGGGCGGGTGGAGCCGCAATCTTGTCCACCACCCGCAGCTGCGCCAGTTCGAGATTGGTGGCAATGTCCGGATCGGCAGGCTTGAGCGCCCTGGCCCGCTCGTAGTTGAGGATGGACTTGCCCAGCTCCTGCATGCGGAAATAGGCGTTGCCGAGATTATAATAGAGCTCGGCGCTCTCGTAGCCGGTGGCGACGGCCGATTCATAAGCCTTGATCGCCTCGTCATAGGCGTTGTTCTGCATGGCTGCATTGCCCTGCTGGTAGTACTGCACGGCGTTTTGATTGGCGAGGGCCGAAGTGGCCAGCAGAATCAGGGTGAAGATTGATCGCATTCGCATAGGCTAAATCGCTTTTTCAAGATTGATGATCGCCTCTTTGGCCTCTTTATAGATTCCCTGCATCTGGGCCAGGGTGACCTCCGAGGGGGCGAAGCGCTGATAATCGCATACCTTTAACAGCTGCAGATAGGGTTCGATGGTCGCGTCAGGCGCGCCCCGCTCCCTGAGACGCGCCTCCAGCTCGCTGCTGAGGATGCCCGCCTCGGCGAGATTGAGCTTGTCCGCGGCGAAGCCAAGCAGCGCCCGCGCGATCTCGGCAAAGTACTCCTTCTGCTTCTCCACCTGCAGCAGCCCGGAGGCCTTGCTCAGCCGTTTCATGGCCATGCGGTTGGCGCGACGGCTGCGGGCATAGGCGACGTTGCCGCTGAGTTTGTCGAGATGGCGGCGGTAGCCCAGCGCACCTGCCAGGGCCAGCAGGGGCAGAATCCAGAGCAGACTGAACCAGCCGCTGCGGTAAAACTCTCCACCCTTGCGCCGCCATTCGGGCGCATTGAGCTTGATGAAGCGGATGTCCTGGTTGATGAGCGCGACCTCCTCCTTGCTCAGGCCGGAGGGGACCACCGCGACATCGCCGCTTCCCTTGGCCACCGGAATGACGAGCTCCGGAGTCGAAACCGTGGCATAGCGCCTGGCGGCGAGGTCGAAAAAACTGAAGGTGATGGGCCGGATGCGCTGCTCTCCCGGAAAACGGGGCACGAGCACGTACTCGAAGCTCTTCGAGCCGCTGATGCGGTCGCCGGTGCGCTGGATGTTCTCCGTCACCTTGGGTTCGTACTGCTCGAAATCACGCGGCAGAAGCACGTTGGGGCGGGGGATGGTTTTGATATTGCCCTCGCCGGAGACGACCACCTTGAAAGTGATGGCCTCGTTGGTGGTCACCTCTTCCTTGTCGATCGAGGCCTGGATGTTGAACTTGCCGGCGAGTCCGCTGAAATTGGCGGGCTTGCCCGCCTCGGGGAAGGGAAGCACCTCGATGGAGACCGGGCGACTCTGCACCGTCCTGCGCACGGTGCGGCCGAAAAAGGGATCATCGAAAAAGCTGTCAAAGATGTCGTTGCTGCGCCGCCGCGCCTGCACCCTGAC
>JAKQKF010000024.1 GCA_029560815.1 bacterium | reverse complement strand
TGATCCTTCTGCTCCCCCTGCGCGCCCAGGAGCGCCGCGACCGCGCCGTTTTTGAAATACGCCGGGATGCCATGCTCGACTCGATCACAGCCGAGATGCAGAAGGCGAAACCGGCCCGCGAACCCGGAAAGCTGATGCAGCTCGATTTCTCGACCATCGCTGCGCCCGTTTCCGCCGCGGAGTTCAAGAGCGTCTGGCATCTGCCCCCGGTCCTGCAGGGCCTGTCGGGGATGTGCTGGTGCTTTTCTACGACCTCGATGCTCGAGTCGGAGATCCACCGCCAGAGCGGGCGGGTGATCGATATCTCCGAGCTCTACACGGTCTACTGGGAGCACGTCGAAAAGGCGCGCGAATACGTACGCACACGCGGCCGCAGCGTCCACGGCGAGGGCTCGGAGGCCAACGCCGTTTTTCGCATCTGGAAAAAATACGGCTGCGTGCCCGCGGCCGCCTACACCGGCCTCAAATCCGGTGTCAAATTTCACGACCACGAGAACACCCTTTTTCCGGAGATTCACAGCTATCTGGAGAGCGTCAAGACCGCCGAGGCCTGGAATGAAGAGACCGTCGTCGCCACAGTGCGCGCCATCCTGGACCATTGGCTCGGCGCCCCGCCGGCGGTGGTCACGGTTGAAGGGGTCAAATACACGCCGCAGGAGTATCTCGCCAAAGTGGTGCGCATCGATCCGGACGATTACGTCGATCTGCTCTCGCTGATGGAAAAGCCCTGGTATCAAAAGGTCGAATTTACCGTGCCGGACAACTGGTGGCACAGCACCGACTATTACAACATCCCCCTCGACGAGTTCATGGCGGCGATCAAGAGCGCCATCCGCAAGGGTTATTCGATCGAGATCGGCGGGGACATGAGCGAACCCGGCTACTCGCGCGGCGCCGCCGGCATGGCAGTCGTGCCATCGTGGGATATGCCATCAGCCAATATCACCGATGAGGCGCGCCAGTTCCGCTTCAGCAATGGCACCACCGCTGATGACCATGGGCTGCACCTGGTCGGCTATGTGGAGAAAGAGGGTGTGGACTGGTATCTGGTCAAGGACTCGTGGAGTTCGGCGTACAACAGCAGCCACCCCGGCTACTATTTCTTTCATGAGGATTATGTGCGGCTAAAGATGCTCTGCTGCAGCATGCACAAGGATGCCGCCAAAGAGGTGCTGAAAAGGTTCGAGTAGGATTTCCGGCCGCGCCGCCGGGACCGGGGTGGGAGCGAGAAGGGGGGAGCGGCCTCTCGCCCGGGACCGGGTTGGAAGCGATCATTACTTTTTTGTTCAGTGTTGCTATAGACCAAAGTCTACGCCCCGCTGCGCGCCGATGCTTTTCAGGGTATCGTAGACCTTCTCCTGCAGGGGCACACCCTCCTTTTTGTGCTTTTCGTAGAGTTCATACTCCTTCTCACCGTGGATGAAGATCCGGCTGGCGTCCTCGGCCCTGGC
>JAKQKF010000548.1 GCA_029560815.1 bacterium | reverse complement strand
CGGGACCAACCGCAGATTCTTTTTCAGCAAGCCGGCCTCGATCGCCGTGATCGACGGAGACAGCCAGAGCGCAACCGCGGGTTCGGCCCTCAATCAGCCTCTGCGCGTGGTGGTCCTGGATGCCGAGGGCAAGGCGGTGGCCGGCGCGCCGGTGACCTTTTCGGCACAGGGAGGGGAGGGTGATTTTACCCCGGCCCGGACGGTCCACACCGACGGTCGCGGCTATGCCCAGGTCCGGTTCACCACCGGTAATACGGCGGGGCAGCGGGAGATCACGGCGGTGACGGGCGAGTACTCTGCACGATTCACTTTCACTGTGATCAATACCGGTCCGGCCGTTCTGACTCTCCTTTCGGGCAGCGGCCAATCCGCCTATACCGGCCAGATTCTGGCCGACTCCATCCGTGTCCAGGTGACCAGCAGCCTCGGAACGCCCCAGAGCGGTCATCCGGTGCAGTTTCTCGTCACCGCCGGGGAGGGGCGGCTCAAGCCGGGCGATGGCGCCTCCGCAGAGCGCCTCACCAATGGCGAAGGGATTGCCGCGGTTGCCTGGCAGCTCGGCCCGGTCCCCCTTTCAGCCCAGACCCTGCGCATCACCTCTGCGGCCAACGGCCAGCACCTCTCGGGTTCGCCGGCCGATCTCCAGGCCACGGCGATGGAGCGGCTTGTTGTGGCCGGCAGGCCGCGCAGTTTGCTCTACGTGAGCGGCAATGCCCAGACCGGCACAGCGGGGGCGCTTCTGGCGGCACCTTTTGTTGTTCAACTGGTCGACAGTGTCAACACGCCTTGCCCTTTTTATGATCTCCTTTTTCAGGTAACTGCCGGCGGCGGCACGCTTGGCGGAGCGCAGCAGCAGAACGTTCAGACCGATGAGGATGGCCGGGCATCCGTCTCTCTTCGTCTTGGCACTCTGGCGGGCACAGCCAATAACCATGTCAGCGTGCAGTACAGCGGAGTGGACAGGGTGATCTATTTCACCGCCTCGGCCGCCGCGGCGCAGCCCGCGCTGCTCAGCAAGGTGGACGGGGATCTGCAGAGCGGGGCGCCGGGCTATACGCTGAGCCATTACCTCCGGGTCCGGGTGGCGGATGATTTTGGCAACGGTGTGGCGGATCATCCGGTCACTTTTACTGTCACCGGGTCCGATGGTTGGGTCAACGATCAAAAGAGTGTGACGATCCAGAGCGACAGCGCGGGAATCGCCCAGGCTCTTTTCAAGCTGGGTGGCAATCCTGGTGTCTATACGCTCTCTGTCTCCGCCCTGCGTGGCGGGATCGCCCTGACGGGTTCGCCGGTTTACTTTTCGGCCACAGCGGTGACCGATCCCGCCATGCTGCAGCGTGTCTCCCCCGACAGCAGCTCGGGCCTGGCGGGTCAGCCACTCGAAGCCCCCCTGCGGGTGCGGGTGACCGATCTCAGCGGATATGCTGTGCCCAATCACCCGGTGACTTTCTGGGTACGGCGCGGCGGCGGCCATCTGGAGGGGCAGACGGAGATCACCAGGACCAGCGATGCCAACGGTGTGGCGGCGGTCACGCCCACACTGGGAGAAGCTTACGGTATTGCCAACAACGTCTTCGAGGCCCAGTCGTTCCAGTCCGGCGGCGTCCAGCTCGCCGGTTCACCCATCAAGTTTCATGTCAGCGCCCGCAAAAGTCTTGCCTCCAGGATGGAGGCGGTCAGCGGCAGCGGCGCGAGCGCCCAGGCCGGAGAGATGCTCTCGCCTCCTTTGGCGGTGCGGATCCTGGACAAGGCGGGGCAGGTGCTGGCCGGCCAGGAGGTACTCTTCAAGGTGGTCAAGGGGACGGGCGGCCTGGGTGCGGGACAGCTTGCGGCTGCCACGGTGCAGAGCAATGCCTCCGGCATCGCCCAGATCAGCTTCAGGCTCGGGCATGAGTTGGGAGTGCAGGCGCATGTCGTGCAGGCCTCTGCCAGCGACGGTGTCACGGCGTTGATCAATTCGCCGCTGACCCTGGCGGTCAGCGCGCCCTACGGGCAGCCCGATACCAGCGCCTCGACGGTGACGATCAATACCCCGGTGGTCGCCGACGGTGTGAGTGAGTGCGCAGTGCGCGTTCGTCTGGTCGATGCCGCGGGCAATGGTGTACCCGGGGAGCGGGTCACCCTGCTGGTCAGTGGCGACGGCAACCGCGTCATTCAGCCGGAGGTGGTGACCGATAGTGCGGGCGAGGCGGTGGGTTACGTGAGCTCAACCGTCGCCGGCAGCAAGACGATCAGAATCTACATCTCCAGCAAGGAGAGATATCTCGGGACGGCCCCGGTCGTCCGGTTCAAGGCGGGCAATCCGCAGCGCATCATGGCCGTCGCGGGGGATTTTCAGACCGGCTACATCATGTCGGCCCTCGAAAAACCGGTTGTGGTCCGGCTGGAGGATTTTTATGGCAACCCGGTCCCCGGTGCGGAGCTCCTCTTCGTTCCGGCCGGGGGCAGCGGGGAGGTCTCACCCGGGACGATTATCCCGACCGATCAGGCGGGGTATGCACAGGTAACCTGGATTCTCGGTCCCAGCCTGGGTGAGCAGCAGCTGGTGGTTCAGGCCGCAGGTTCCGCAGCTCGCCGCACCATTACGGCCACCGTCCTCATGCCCCAGCAGATCCAGTTGGAGAAGGCTGGTGGGGATGGCCAGTTCGCCGCTCCGGGCACGCTCTTCCCCGACAGCCTTGCCGTCCGGGTTGTGGATGATCATGGCGCCCCCGTCTATGGCGTGGGGATCACTTTCGTTGTGCTGCAGGGTTCAGTGGAGCTGGGCACCAGCAGCGCCGTGGTCAGCGACCGTTTCGGCCTGGCGCGGGTCCGTCTGGCGGCAGGGATTGAGCCCGGAGTGGTCAGGATCCGCGCCATGGCGGCCTCGGGCGATCCGGTCGATTTTACGGAATCGGTATCCCTCTCCATCCCGGTGCTGATCACCAGGATATACGGCGACAGCCTTTCCGACGAGGCCGGCAAAACCCTCTATCCGCTCATGGTGAAGGTCACTGACCATCTTGGCAATCCGGTCGCCAATGTGCCGGTCTTTTTTGAGGAGACGACTGGTGGGGCCGATATTGTCGAGCCGCAGCCGATCCATACCGGCAACGACGGCCAGGCGGCGGCGACACTGCGGCTGGGTACGACGGCCGGGATCTACCGCTGCCAGGCCAGCAGCAGCCACGTCGATGGTTCTCCCGTTCCCTTCACCCTCTTCGCCACCGCCGGCGCACCAACCGATATGGCGGTTTATGAAGGCGACCAGCAGACCGCCCGCGCCCTCAAGAGTCTTCCATCTCCGGTCAAGGTGCGTCTCATCGACCGTTTTGGCAACGGCGTCCCGGACCAGACGGTCCAGTTCGCGCCCCTGGCGGGTGGTGGTTCGGTCACACCGGCGGTCGTGATCACCGACGGGGAGGGTATCGCTGCAGCGCGGTGGACCCTCGGCGCAGGCGGCACACAGACCCTGCAGGCCAAATCGGCGGCTTTGCCCGGCAAGCAGGCGCTCTTCTCCGCCCTGCTGCTGGAAAACCTGGGGCCGGTCATCTACGCCGTCGATGATACCACCGTCATGGAGACGGTCAATCTGGTTTTCGAAGTCCGGACTGTCGATCCGGACGGCGGGACGGTCACTCTGGCGGTCGATGATCTGCCGCCCGGTGCTACCTTCGATCCCGTCAACAGCCGGCTCTTCATCTGGCGCCCCGGACATGAGCAGCAGGGGAAGTACACGATCCGTTTCACGGCGAGGGACGAGAACGGCGGCGTGACCAGCAAGACCACGACGGTCCGGGTGCAGAATCTCAACCGCCCGCCGGTGATCTATGCTTTCCAGCCGGAGTCTTTCTATTTTCAAACGCCGGCTTTCAAGCCTGCGACCTTTATTGTGCACTCCTCCGACCAGGATGGTGATGCCCTGACCTGCAGCTGGAGGCTCAACGGCCGGCTGGTCGGCATGGGAGACACCCTGACCATCCTGACCGGTACGGCCCTGCCAGCGCAGTTTACGCTCACCGCGACGGTTTACGATCAGAGTGATTCGGTTGCGCAAGCCTGGTCGGTAGAACAGGCCACGGGGGTCGCCTCAGGGAGTGGAGAGGCTGCGCTGCCCAGATCCAGCCGTCTGGTCCAGAATTATCCCAATCCCTTCAATCCCGAGACCACGATCGCCTGGGAACTGGCAGCCCCTCAGGAGATCGAGATCAGAATTTTCTCCATGGCGGGTCAAACCGTCCGGACGCTCTACACCGGCAGGGCCGCGGCCGGATATCATCGGCTGGTCTGGAACGGCCGGTCGGACAGCGGTGAAACAGTGCCCTCAGGCGTCTATCCGTGCGTGCTCCGGGGTGAGGGCTTTCATCAGACGATTAAACTGGTATTTCTCAAGTGACGGTAATCTTTTCAATGGGTGAGGTTATGTTGAAGCAAAAAGCAACTTTCGTGCTTGCAATTATGGCGGGGCTGGTGAGCCTGGCCTGGGGTCAGCCGAACCATACGCGGGAACTTTTCCGTTATGATCTGACCACCGCCTCGACACCGGTCGCGCAG
>JAKQKF010000163.1 GCA_029560815.1 bacterium | reverse complement strand
GCGACATCGAGCCGCCAGCCGTCGATGCCGTCGGCCGGATCGCCGTCCCCGTCCGGATCCATCCAGCGCCGCGTGGCGGCAAAAATGTACTCGCGCGGACCAGCGACGATGCCGTTCTCATCCTCGCGCAGCTCCGGCAGCTCGGCGACATTGGCCCAGCCCGCATAACTGAAGGGGGCGTGGCGGGAAGGTTTTGTCCACGAGGTGACGGTGAACCAGTCGCGATAGGGCGAAGCCTGGCCATGGGCGACGAGATCCCGGAAGGCGAAGCTGTTGATGCCCATGTGATTAAAGACCCCGTCGAAGATGATGCGCATGCCGCGGCGGTGCACCTCGCGGATGAGCTCGAGCATCAGCCGGTCGGCCGCAGTCCACTGCCAGACGGCGGGATCGACGGGGTTCTCGCCGGCGATGATGGCCCGGTCCCCGGCGGGATCGGGCCCGAAGTTGGGATCGATGTGGTGATAGGTGGCGCCGTCGTATTTGTGCAGCGAGGGGGAGGCGAAAACCGGATTGAGGTAGAGAGCGGTGACGCCCAGTTCCTGCAGATAGTCCAGTTTTTCAATGATGCCGGCGAGGTCGCCGCCGTAGCGCCGCCGCTGAATATTGAACCAGATATCGCGGCCGGTGGCCTTTTCCCAGGGCTGCAGCTCGTACCAGTCGGAGCCCCAGGGTGAGAGCTGCCAGGGTGAGGTGAGATCATGGGGCCAGGCGCCGCGAAGGTCCTCCAGGGTTGGATCGTTGGCGGGATCACCGTTGCGAAAGCGCTCGGGAAAAATCTGGTACCAGACTGCCTCGCGCGCCCACGCCGGGCCCCAGTCGGGATCGGCTTTTTTGCTATCTTTTGCAGTGCTGTGACAGAGCATATTGATCAAGAGAAAAATTCCCATCAGGACTGGTTTCATGGCGTCACCTGTTATGTTGGCTGATCGCCTGCATTGGGCACAAGACCGGTTGGCTAAAATTCTCCCTGCAGCCCCACGGTATAGGTTCGCATTGGCATCAGGTTGCTCTCCATCGGGGCATAGTTGTACTGCCCGACGTTGAGGGCGCCGAGCTTGAAGCTCAGGCCGCGCCAGTTATAGCTCAACCGCACATCCCAGAATTTCATCGGCACCCGGTCGTTGATCGGGTAGATTTTGACCGCT
>JAKQKF010000511.1 GCA_029560815.1 bacterium | reverse complement strand
CAAGGAGGAGCTCCGCGCCGCCGCCATCCCCTTCGATGAGGAGATCCCGTTCGGGGCGATGATCGAGGTGCCCTCGGCCGCGGTTTCGGCGGACCTCATCGCCCGTGAGTGCGACTTTCTCAGCATCGGCACCAACGACCTCATCCAGTATACCCTTGCGGTGGACCGCAGCAACCGCTACGTCGACAAGATGTACCACACCTTCAGCCCGGCGGTGCTGCGGCTGATCCGTGATACCATCCATTACGGTCATGCCCAGGGCGTCTGGGTCGGCATGTGCGGCGAGATGGCGAGCGACCCGCTGGCCACCATGGCCCTGATCGGTATGGGGCTTGATGAGTTCAGCGTCAGTCCGGTTTCGCTGCTGGTGGTCAAGGATATCATCCGCCGGGTCCATTTTGACGAGTGTGAAAACCTCGCCGAGCGGGTGCTCAGCTACAGCACGGCCGACGAGGTGGAGAACTATCTGAGCTCCGTCTTCCGCCGCAAATTCCGGGACCTGATCATCAACGATCCCAATCATCCCCTGGTCAGGCGGGAGAAGAGCTGACGGGTTTATCCATCCGCAAACCCGCCGTTGTGACGGTATTGTGCAAGGTAAAGAGCATTTAATCCCACATACATTTATCTATCAAGGAGAATGAGTTCATGCCGGAAGTTCTATTCACATCGGAGTCGGTGACGGAGGGCCATCCGGACAAGGTGGCTGATCAGATATCCGATGCAGTGCTGGATGCGGTTTTCAAGGATGATCCCCGGGGACGGGTGGCCTGCGAGACCTATGTCACTACCGGGCTCTGTCTGGTGGGCGGCGAGATCACCACGGAGACCTATGTCGACATTCCCTCCATTGCTCGGGAGACGATCCGGGAGATCGGCTATACCAATGCAGATTTCGGTTTCGATTACAAGACCTGTGCGGTTATTACCACCATCGATCAGCAGTCCACCGACATCGCCATGGGCGTGGACCGCGAGGGGGCCGGCGATCAGGGCATGATGTTTGGTTTTGCCATCGACGAGACCCCGGAGCTGATGCCCATGCCTATCGTGCTGGCCCACCGCCTGACGCGCAAACTGGCCGAGGTGCGCAAGCAGGGGGTTCTGCCCTATCTGCGCCCGGACGGCAAGAGCCAGGTGACGATCAATTACGTCGACGGCAAGCCGGCCTATGTTGAGACCGTGGTCATCTCCAGCCAGCATGACCCCGATGTGAGCCAGAAGCAGATCCATCAGGATATCATCGAAAAGGTGATCGAGCCCATACTGCCCAAGGAGATGGTGCCCGCCCACGGCGTCATTTATCATGTCAATCCGACCGGACGTTTTGTCATCGGCGGACCGCAGGGCGACACCGGCCTGACCGGGCGCAAGATCATCGTCGACACCTATGGCGGGTATGCCCGGCACGGCGGCGGCGCTTTTTCGGGCAAGGATCCCACCAAGGTCGATCGTTCCGCTTCCTATGCGGCGCGCTACATCGCCAAGAATGTGGTAGCCGCCGGTCTGGCGAAAAAGTGTGAGATCCAGCTCGCCTACGCCATCGGCGTCGCCGCCCCAGTCTCGATCAAGGTCGACACCTTCGGCACCGGCGCCTGCTGCGATGAGGTCCTGGCCCAGGCCGTGACCCAGGTCTTCGACCTCAAGCCCAAGGGCATCATCACCGCCCTCAAGCTGCTGCGGCCCATCTACCGCCACACCGCCTACCACGGCCATTTCGGCCGCGCCGACTTCCCCTGGGAGCAGACCAC
>JAKQKF010000013.1 GCA_029560815.1 bacterium | reverse complement strand
GCGTTGCCGCGCGCCGCCGGAAAGATGTACTCCTGCACCAGCTCCTCCTTCAGATCCTCGATGTAAACCTTGCTGGCGCCGGTTTTGAGGGCTTTCTCGCGCACCATTTCGAAATCTTCTTTTTGGCCGACGTCGGCGACGTAGGCGATGACTTCATAGCCTTTGAGTTCGAGCCACTTGAGGATGACGGAGGTGTCGAGGCCGCCGCTGTAGGCGAGAATTACTTTTTCTTTCATGACAGGCCTTTCTGTGATAGATGAAGATAGATACCGCATGCTGTGATTCCGGCCGATATTTCGCCGCCGGGGTTGTTCAGGAATTGTGCTGTGAAAGGATCGGGATCAGAAACGGTCGCGCAGTTCGGGGAGGCGCTCCAGAAGAAGCTGTCTGAATCGGTGATGGCTTACCCCCTCGGCCAGGACGATGATCAGGGTGTCATCTCCGGCGACGGTGCCGACCACCTCGGCCAGGTTGAGGCCGTCGAGCAGCAGACCAATGGAGGGGGCGAAGGAGGGCAGAGATTTGATTACGGCCAGATTGCCTGAGAAAGCGAGGGAACGGCAGGCGTGCAGGGCGGAGGTGTCCATCATCGGCGGAGCAAACGGTGCCGCGCCGGGGAGGGCGTAGATATAACCCTTTTCGGGATCGGGAATCCGCATCGCTCCCAGAAGCAAAAGATCGCGCGAAAGGGTCGCCTGGGTGACCTCAAAACCCAACGCCTGCAGCTCCTCGAGGAGCTGATTCTGGCTGGCGATCCGGCGGGATTCGATCATCGCCCGGATGGCATGGTGGCGGTCGGTTCTCTGTTTCATGCATAAATATACAATAGAATGTATAAATATGCAATATATTTTTTATGCTGGAATGCCCCCCTCCCCGCGCATTGCGCGGGGAGGGGGAAGTGTCCTAGAGGTTATCGGTGAGTTTTTTGGAGGCCTTGTCGGTCAGCTTGTTCGCCTCCTTGACCTTCTTGCTGGCGGGATAGAGGTTGGGAACCATCTGATAGTACTCGATAGCCTTGCGGTAGTCCTTGAGCTTGTCCGCGCAGACGTTGCCTGCCTTGATCAGCAGTTCGGGTGCTTTTTCATCGGCGGTGTAGAGTTTGGAGACGCGGGCATAGCTGTTTGCTGCACTGAGATAATCCTTGAGGTTTTCAGCGTACAGATCGCCGGTCAATTCGAGGGCGCGGGCGCCGCGGGGATCGCTCACATAGTCCTTGATGATCTCGTCGTAGGTGGCGAGGGCGAGGTCGTACTCTTTCAGCCTGCGGTCCTGGATGTCGGCGATATAGAGGAGGACCTCTACGGCGCGCTCATCCTTGGGCCAGCCCGCGACCAGTTTGCGGTAGGCTTCGATGGCGCCGTTATAGTCCTTGAGTTCCCTCTCCTTGATCCTGCCGATGGTATAGGCGGCGGTGGGGGCCAGATCGCTCTCCGGATAGTGGGCCAGGATGCGGGTGCAGCGGCTGACCGCATCCTCGTGTTTGGCGACGCGTTCGGTGAGCAGCAGCGACTGCTGGTAGAGCGCGTAGGGCAGCTGGGGATGGTCGGGGAAGATCTCTTCAAGCTTACGGTAGCTGTAGATGGCCTCCCAGATCTTGCCGAGCCGGCTGTAGAGATCGCCGCTCCATTCCAGCACCGGATAGATGAGCGAATCGGTCGGGAAGCGGGTGACGAAGGTTCTGGCTTCAGCCAGCGACCAGTCGTAGAGTTTGGGCTGGTCGAGCTCCTTGAGCATGGTGAGATAGGCGTGCCAGCGCTCCAGGGTTACCGCATCGATGGCGGTGCCATAGACGGCGCTCTCGAGCAGGCCTTTTTTAGGCGCGTAGACCACTTCCTTGGCTAGGACCGTCTGGATGATGTCCCGGCATTCGCTCTCATGGAGGCTGCGCGGGTAGAGGTAGAGGGTCTTGAAGGCGGTGGCGAGCGCTTCATGTCGCTTGTTCTTGTCCAGATAGAGCTTGGCGAGCAGCCAGGAGGCGTCAGCCGCCCTGGCATCATCCGGGAAGATGAGGCCGAACTGGGTGAGCTCGTCGATGAGATAACCGGAGATGTCGCCGTCGTTGCGTTCATAGACCGACTGCAGGTGCTGGTAGAGGTGCTCCGGGTTGTACTGCGCGGCTGCGGGCGAGACGAGCAGGCCGCCCAGGATCGCTGCAGTGACGCCGAGCAACAGGAGTTTCTTGCTCATGTATCGGCTCCTTGCAAATATAGTATAGTGTATAGTTTTGCACTCAGCCGGAGGCCGGGCGCATGGACTAGGCCACCTCCCCCTGCCAAATGACCCCATAGTATAGAATATTTTGCATTGGAATTCAACACTTTATTTTGCTGTCTTTGGGGTGAAGCCTGCCTCGAGTGGAATCTGCTTTATTCCGGTGAAGGTAAAAGAGAGCCGTTTGCTGGGCAGATAGCCAGTCTGATCGAAGAGTTTGATCTCCGCCTCAACGACAAAGATTTCGGGTTTGGCTGTGATCAAACCCTGAGCAGGCACACTGCCGCTGTAATCAAGCAGGTCGAGCAGACTGCGGCCGTCCCCGAGGCTGAGATACCAGTAGAGTTTGAGGAGGCAGCGACCGCCTGCGTCTATAGTCAAGGTTTGGCCGCTGAACTGGCTTGGTGGAGCGAAATGACGGTTATCTACCGGCAAGGTGATATGTACCTCCGGCCGGTTTTTCCACCAGACTACAAGATGGCCGTTCACCTCGACCTCGGCCTGGAAGGTTTCTTCATACCCGTTGGCGATGGTGATGATGAATTCCATATAGGGGCCGCTCTGGTGGATCCCCTGAGAAAAGGAGAGGTCGGTGATTTCCAGGGTGTTCTGCGGCACAATGCGTGCGGGCAGATGCTCCTCGCACCCCAGGGTGGTGAGCAGCGTGACCAGGATGGGCATCCACTTTTTCATAGGGCTCTCTTTTCTGGTCGATACAATCTGACCGGGCACTTCTAGAGGGTTGCGCGGAAGCCGGCCAGGGTGCGCCGCCCGATCTCCCAGGCGCCGGGGTCGCCAAGCTCGCCTCCGGCGCGGCCGGAGGCGTCCATCCAAAGGAGATTACGAGCGTTGAAGAGATTGCGTATATCGATATAGAGTTCGAGCGCTGGACGAATGGTTTTGCCCGCCGAACTGAGGAAAAAAGTCCGGCCGACGCGTAAATCGGTCATCTGCCACGCAGGCAGGCGGCGATTATTCGGTACAAAAGTCCTGCCGGAATCGGCTGGTGCAAAGCCGTCCGGCGAAGGGTAATAGGTGTAGGGTCGGCCGGTGTGGTATTGCCAGAGCAAGTCTACCACCAGACGCAGGGGCAGGGCGAAGCGGAGGTCGGCTTTGACTGTATGACGCTGGTCCCAGCTAAGATAGTAGGGGGTCTGGGCGACTGAAAATCCCCACTGGGCATAGGAGAGGCCCTGTGCCTCGGTCTCGCTCAGCCCCCTGGCCTCCATCCAGGTATAGGAGAACTGCCCGGTGATCCAGGCACCCTTCTCCCTACTCAGGCTGAACTCCAGGCCATGCGCAACGGCATAAGGATTATTTACATATTCAGCGAAGCCATAGTCCCCGGCGATGCGGCTGTTGGCGGAGACAAAGGTCTTGGTGTCGATCTGGTCGGTGGTCTCCTTTTGGAAATAGAGGGCTGAGGCGACCCAGTTCTCATGAAGGTTGACGCGACTGCTGATCTCCAGAGCGCTGCTTTTCTCTGCCAGCAGCTCGGGATTTCCCCGCAGCACCTTGACCCCGCGTGCAAAGGTGACATTGTCGAGGCCGGCGTAGAGCTGCTCGAAGAGGGGAAACTGCAGATAGCGGCCCCAGTTGATGAAGAAAAAGCTGCGATCGGTCAAAGGAAAAGCAAAACCGATGCGGGGACTGATCTGCCAGCTTGTTTTGGCGGGGACGTAGCCCTTAATCTCTTCTTGGAATTCGTTTTGTCCGGCGGGGATCAGCTCCACGGCCGGCCGCCGGGCGCGGGGATCGAGAAAATCGAGCCGAAGACCGGCGGAGATGACCGAACGCGTCGCCGCCGACTCGTATTTATCCTGAATGAAGAGGGCGCCAGCGCGCGGGTAATAGCGGAATCGGCTCGAAAAGTTGAGCATTTCCGCGTCGAGCAAAGGTTTGCCGAAGTAAGAGAGGCGCGGCTCCATCTTGAGCAGGGTGGAATGGATGGCATACTGGCGGAACTCGATGCCGGCTTTGAAGAGGTGGGCGCGGCGCCACTGGCTGGTCAACTCCGCCTTGGCTATGGTGGTGTTCTGGCGCGAGTCCGCCCACCAGTTGCGGTCGCCGCGGATGACATAGAGCAGGTAAAAATCATATTGATAGGGATCGCCGCGCAGGGAATCGGCCGGACCTTCTCCGATACGAGTGCGCAGCCAACCCTGGCTGAGGCTGAGCGTGTAAAAGGTGGCCGGATTCAGGGTGTGGGTCCAGGAGAGGGCGGCGCGCAAATTTTCATTGCGGCGCAGGGGCAAGCCGTCGAGATTGTAGCGCCAGCTGAAGGCATAGTCCCGATTGCGCTTGAGGGCGTAGAGGAGTTGAGCAGTCAGGCGTTTGTCCCCGGAAGCGAACCAATCCACTTTGCCGATGCCATAGAGTTCTTTCTGAGCGGGCAAGTCAAAAAAGTACTGCAGATCCTGCCACCAGCGTGTGCCGGAGAGGGAGAGTGTATGGGCAGTGAAGAAGGAAGCCTTTCGGGCGGCGAGTGGACCGCCGGCGGTCAGTTCGATTTCGCTGTATTTGCTCACCTGGGTGCCTCCGAAGAGGTTGTCGCGGGCGAGGCGCAACTGCAATTCAGGCCGGTCACCGCCGCTGCGGGTGATGGCATGGACAATGCCGGAGAGGGCTTGGCCGTATTCGGCGTCGAAGCCGCCAGTCTTGATGCTGACCTGGGAGATGGCGCTCTTGGGCAGTTCCATGCCGAGGCCGCCGCTGACCGCGTCCTGAACCGGCAAACCGTCGACCAGGTAGAGCACTTCGTGCGAGCGACCGCCGCGAATGTGACCGTCGGAGGTAGCGCCCGGCTGTAACCCGACAATCTCCTGAAATTTGCCAATGGGCAGTTCCTGCAGCTGGGTCTGGCTCTTCTCATAGGCCGTCCCGGTGATATCGGTCTGGATCAGCGGCCGTTCTGCAATCACTGCGAGGCTGCCCATCTCGATGGGTGCGGCAGTGAGATGGACGGAGAGGCGCGAGCGCAGGTCAGGCAGGATGGTGACCTCGCGATAGAGCAGGGTCTGATAGCTGAGGAGGGAGATGCGAACCTGATAGGTGCCGGCGCGCAGATTATGGATGACGAAGCGCCCCTCAAGGTCCGAGACTGCGCCCTGGCGGGTCTCGAGAATTAGGATGGTCGCCCCGGCCAGGGGCTCGCCAGTGCGGGCGTCGTGCACGTTGCCCTCAAGCCGGCCGGTGGTGCCCGCCTGCAGCATGCCTGGAGAGGCGAGAAGACCCAGGGCAGCAAACAGGAATGCGGTCAAGCGTGGGCAGTGGCAAGCCATGGCTGCGGATTTTCTCCAGTCAAAATGGGCACAGCGTTCGCCCCAACCCCGCAGTGCAGGTTGGGGGCCGCGGGCTATTACTCTGTAGTATATCAATATTTCTCGTCGTAATCAATGGTAATGTTATGTTTTCACCTGCAAATTCACCCGGCAGCGTATGATCAGACTTGCCCCTCTGATCAGGATTGCGTATATTGAGGTTGTACTTTTTCATGAGGATAGCATGAGACTTTGCATCTTTCTGGGATTATCCCTGCTCCTCGTCATCTCTGCTCTGCTCCCGTCGCTCTCCCGTGCAACCACCGGGACGGGGGGCGGCGATGCCATTGAACCTCTCACCGGAAATGCGATGAGCGATCAGCAGGGTGACCAGTTCACCCAATTTCTGCAGCGCGTCTACTCGCTTCCGGAAGGCGAGCGCCAGGCCGCCGCCGACAGCTTTTTGCAGGCGGCCGGCACCATGCCTTTCATCGTGGCCGACTCCGTGGTCTATTACCTCTACCGCGGCGGGGCCACAACCGTCGCAGTCGCCGGCGACGCCAACGGCTGGGATCCGTCCCCCCATCCCCTGAACCGGGTCTCCGGCACGAACCTCTGGTTTCTCCGCCAGCTCTATGAGCCCGATGCCCGGCTTGATTACAAGTTCGTCCTCAATAACTCGAGCTGGATCCTTGATCCGCGCAATCCCCTGCTTTGCTATGGCGGCTACGGCCCCAACTCGGAACTGCGCATGCCCGCCTATCTGCCGGCGGCCGAGTGCACGACGGACACCAGTGTCAGCGGCGGGATTATTGACAAGGGGACGTTCGTCAGCACCATCCTCGCCAACAGCCGGTCACTCCGGGTCTATCTCCCCGCGGGGTACGATCCGCAGCGGGAGGAAGGCTACCCGATGGTCCTCTTTCACGACGGCCTCGAATTCCTCACCCTGGGGGACGTCAAGACCGTCCTCGACAATCTGATCGGCTGGAAGCGGATCGAACCGATGATCGGCGTTTTTGTGCCCCCGGTCTCGAGCACGCAGCGGATCGAAGAGTACAGCGGGGCCACGGCAGTCAATTTCGAACGCTTCATCATCGAGGAACTCGTGCCCCACATCGACTCGACCTACAACACCGCGCGCGAACCGGCGAGGCGGGGAATGATGGGGCCCTCCCTGGCCGCATTGATATCGGCCCAGATCTGTTTTCACCATCCGGAGGTTTTCGGACTCTGCGGCCTCTATTCTCCGGCGATGTGGCCGAATGACAGGGTGGTGCTCAGGCAGCTGCTCGCCACCGCCCGCCCTTTTCAAAAGTGCTATATCGATGCCGGCAGCTACGAGCCTTCTCTTATCGGGGATGCGCAAGCGCTCTTCGCCCATCTCCTTGACGGCGGGGTCGAGACCAGGTACAGGCTCTGGCACGAGGGGCACAGCTGGGGCAGCTGGCGCGCCCATGTCGATGAAGCGCTCGAGTTCTTCTTTCCCCTCTCGACGGGGATCAAACGGTTCGGTGCGGCCGAACCGCGGAAGCTGCAGCTCCATCCGGCCTATCCCAATCCCTTCAACGCGGAGGTGACCCTGGAATTCAGCCTGCCCCGGCCGGAGCGGGTTTCGCTGGCGATCTACAACATCCGGGGGGAGATGGTTGAGCAGTGGGCGCAGCAGGATTTGCAGGAGGGGCGTTATCGCCAACGCTGGACGGCGGCGGGGCGTCCGAGCGGCCTCTATGTATACCGGCTCCGGGCGGGAGCGGACGTGCGCACCGGCCGGGTGCTGCTGCTGCGTTAAAAATTGTGGACAGAACCTAAAACGGCAAGGAAAGAGCCATGATCGGTTTGCAGGAGAAGGTAGTACTCATCACCGGTGCCTCACGCGGCATCGGCCGGGCGGCGGCCCTCATCTTCAGCCGCTACGGGGCGCGGGTGGCGATCAATTATCATCAGCAGGAAGAGGCGGCCCGGGAGGTGCTGGCGCAGATCGAGTCCGGCGGGGGCGAAGGGATGATCGTGGGCTGCGATGTCAGCGACGCCGCAGCGGTCCGGGAGATGGTCGGCCGGGTGGCGGAAAAATGGGGACGCATCGATGTGCTGGTCAACAATGCGGGGGTGTGGCTGCCGGCGCCGATCGAGCGCTTTCCTGTCGATACCTACCGGCGCACCCTGGCGATCAATCTGGACGGGGTGGTCTTTTGCACCGAGGCGGTGGTGCCTCTGATGATCAGGCAGGGGGGAGGGCGGATCATCAACATCTCCTCGACCGCCGGACAGCGCGGCGAGCCGGTCTATTCGCCCTATGCGGCGAGCAAGGGGGCGGTGATCAGCCTGACCAAATCCCATGCCGTCGAGCTGGCGCAGCACAACATCCTGGTCAACAGCGTTGCGCCGGGCTGGGTCGACACCGACATGTCGGTCGAAGCGATCGAACAGTCGAAGGAGACCATTCTGCGCACCATCCCGATGCGGAGAGCCGGCCATGCCGAGGAGATCGCCTGGCCGATCGTTTTTCTCGCCTCCGACGGGGCCAGTTATATCACCGGTGAAATTTTCAACGTCAACGGCGGCTCGGTCCTCTGCGGCTGAGCCCGCCGCTGTTTTTTCCGCAGCGCCGCCCCGGCCGGCACGGCCGGGGCGCATCCGCTTCTGATGCACGCCTCCCCAAAAACGCCGCAAACTCCTAAAAAAATCTTGCAATAGAGCTTTTTTTTTCCTATTTTTATTGGCTGTATCATTTTTGAGGTTAAATACGCGCATGTTCCAGGAACTGACTGACAAGCTGGAAGCCGTCCTGCACAAGCTGCGGGGCCAGGGCACGCTGAACGAAAAAAATATCGCCGAGAGCATGCGCGAAGTACGCCGGGTCCTGCTGGAAGCCGACGTCAACTACAAAGTGGCCAGGCAGTTCATCGCCGACGTAGAGCAGCGCGCGGTCGGTCAGGAGGTGCTGCGCAGCGTCACCCCCGGGCAGATGGTGGTCAAGATCATTTATGATGAGATGACCCGGCTGCTGGGCGAGAAAGAGGCCCCGCTCGTTTTCGGCAAGACCCTGCCCGGCGTGATTCTGCTGGCGGGGCTGCAGGGCTCAGGCAAGACCACTTTTGCGGGCAAGCTCGCCCGTCATTTGCGCAAAAAAGGACGCACTCCCCTGCTGGCCGCGGCCGATATTTACCGCCCTGCGGCCGTCGAACAGCTGCGGGTGCTCGGCCGCAGCCTCGATATTCAGGTCTTCTCTGAAGAGAGCCGGGATGCTGCGGCGATCGCCCTGCATGCCATGGATCATGCGCGCAAGAACCTGCTCGACACGGTCATCATCGACACCGCCGGGCGTCTCCATATCGATGAGGAGATGATGGCGGAAGTGGCGCGTATCAAGCAGGCCACCTCCCCCGCGGAGATTCTTTTTGTCGCCGACAGCATGACCGGCCAGGATGCCGTCACCACCGCCAAAGCCTTTCTTGAGCGTCTCGATTTCACCGGGGTGGTGCTGACCAAAATGGACGGCGATGCCCGCGGCGGTGCAGCCCTCTCGATCAGAGCGGTCACCGGCAAGCCGATCAAATTCATCAGCAGCGGCGAAAAACTCGACCAGCTCGAGCCTTTTCATCCGGACCGTCTCGCCTCGCGCATTCTCGGCATGGGCGACGTCCTCTCCCTGGTGGAGAAGGCGCAGGAGAGCGTTGACCTCGAAAAGGCCGTCAAGCTCGAAAAAAAACTGCGCCGGGCTGAGTTCAATCTTGAGGATTTTCTCGACCAGCTCCAGCAGCTCAAGCGAATGGGGCCGCTCCAGGATATCCTGACCATGATTCCGGGCGCCCAGGCGAAGGCCTTCAAAGGCATGCAGGTCGATGACAAAGCCCTTGTTCGGGTGGAGGCGATTATCCGCTCCATGACGGTCAAGGAGCGGAATAATCCGAACATCCTCGACGGCAGCCGCCGCAAGCGCATCGCCCGCGGCAGCGGGACGAGCGTGCAGGAGGTCAACCGGGTTCTTAATCAATATCAAATGATTGTCAAGATGATGAAAGCAATGAAACATGGGGGCAGGGGTATGCGCCTGCCCATGGGCTTTTAAACAAAGGAGAGCAAGTTGTCGGTAAAGTTAAGGTTAAGCCGCATAGGTAAGAAGAAACAGCCTTTTTACCGTATCGTCGCCATCGATTCCAAATCTTCACGTGACAGTTCCTATCTGGACAAGATCGGGCACTACAACCCCGTCACCAAGCCCGCCGAGCTGGTCATTGACCGCGCCAAGGCGCTGAAATGGCTCGGTGACGGCGCCATTCCCTCCGATACGGTGAACAGCCTCTTCCGCAGCAAGGGCATTCTGCACGAGTGGGATTTGCGCAAGCGCGGTGCGAGCGAGGAAAAAATCGCCGAGGAGATGACCCTGTGGCAGGATCAGCAGCTCCAGCGCAGCAAGCGCGAGGAAGCCAAGAACGCCATGGCAAAGCGCGAGACCGAAGCGAAAAAGCCGGCCAAGCCGGAAGCCAAGGCCCCCGCGGCGGAAAAACCTGCCCCGGTCGCCGCAGCTGCAGTGCCTGAGCCTGAACCCGCTCCCGCAGCCGAAGAGCCGGCCCCCGTGGCCGCCGCCGAAGAGCCTGCGCCCGAATCTGCTCCGGCGGCTGAAGAGCCCGCTCCCGCGGCGGAAGAGCCGGCCCCTGTTGCTGCAGCCGAAGAGCCTGCGCCCGAACCAGCCCCGGCGGATGAAGCTCCCGCCGCTGAAGAGAGCACCGAGCCCAAGAGCGAAGCCTGAGCGACGACAACCCATCATCTGGCATGACGGAAGAAACCGGCAAACGGGCCCGGATCCCGGCCTATGTGGTTATCGGCCAGGTGAGAAGGCCCCACGGGGTCCGCGGCGCTCTGCGTGTCGCCCCCCTTACTGACGATCCGTCCCGCTACCACCTGCTCAAACAGGTCTGGTTCAACCGCGGCGACGATGTGCGCACCCCCTTCACCCTGTCGCGGGTGCAGATCGTGCCCGACGGGGTGGTGATCACCCTCGCCGAGATCAATGACCGCAATGCGGCGGAGGAGTGGCGGCAGGCCTGGGTCGAAATACCGGGGGATGAGGTGCTGCCCCTGGCCGAAGGACAGCACTACCTTTTTGAGATCATCGGCGTCCAGGTGGTGACCGAAGAGGGGGTGGCCCTGGGAGAGGTGGTCGATATCCTCCGCAATCCGGCGCACGATGTCTATGTGGTGCGCGGCGAGGAGCGCGAGTATCTCATCCCGGCTGTGCCTGAGTTCATCCGCCAGATCGACAGCGAGACCGGCCTCATGATCATCCATGTTGTGGATGGATTACTGGATTTGTGACGGAGTAACGGGTGGAAATACATGTTGTAGCCGCTTTCCCCGGATTACTCGAGAGCGCCCTGGGTGACAGCATCCTCAAACGCGCGCAGGCCAAAGAGCTGGTCACCATCCATCTCCATGAGATCCGGCCGTTTGCGACGGACAAGCATCAGCAGATCGACGATTATGGTTTTGGCGGCGGGCCGGGCATGATCCTCAAGCCTGAGCCGCTTTTTCGCTGCCTTGAAGATCTATATGAGAAATATGAGCTGGAGGGCGTGCCGGTGACCCTGATGTCGGCTTCCGGCCGGCTCTTCGAACAGAAGCAGGCGATGATCTTTTCGCTGCGTGAAAAGATGGTTCTGCTCTGTGGTCACTACAAGGGCATCGACGAACGCGTCATCCAGAAGTGGGTCACCGAGGAGATCTCGATCGGAGAGTACATCCTCACCGGCGGAGAGATCGCCGCGATGGTGATTATCGATGCCGTGGTCAGGCTGCTGCCCGGCGCAATCAGCGATATTGACTCTGCGGAGACCGATTCGTTCCAGTCGGGACTGCTCGACCATCCGCACTATACAAGGCCGCAGAATTTCCGCGGCATGGAGGTGCCGCCGGTGCTGCTCTCCGGGAACCATGCCGGGATAGCGGAGTGGCGCCTGCAGCAGAGCCTGGAACGGACCAGGAAACTTCGTCCCGATCTCTATGAAAAATATAATCAGCAGGATTGAAACATAAACCCTCGCATCGAGGAGGATATCATCATGAACAAATTAGATCTCGTAGCCGCAGCTCAGATGAAGACCGACATTCCCGCGTTCCATCCGGGTGACACGGTCAATGTGCATGTGAAAGTCATCGAAGGCGACAAGGAGCGCATCCAGGTTTTTCAGGGTGTGGTCATCAACCGCAAGGGGGCCGGGATCAATGCCACCTTCACGGTCCGCAAGATATCGGAAGGAATCGGTGTGGAGCGCATTTTTCCCCTCCACTCGCCTAACATCGCCAAGATCGAGAATATCCGGCAAGGCAAAGTGCGCCGCGCCAAGCTCTATTATCTGCGCAGTCTGCGCGGCAAGGCTGCCCGCATCACCGAAAAACGCAGCCAGTAGCCGCTTCGTCACAACCCGGCTTTAAATGACCGCCCGCCCGCGTGGAGGGCGGTCATTTTTTTATGCGCCGGTCAGGAAAATCTTGACCGGATGCGGAAAATTTGCTATTTTTCATTCCTCTTCATCCTGTAACGTATCACCTCTCATGAATGCCGGGGGAAAGTGTAAAACACCAGGAGTCCTCTTATGGTCGCGCTGCAGAAACGGACACTCAGTGAACTTTTCCGCTCTGGTGTGTCGGAATTCTCCCACCGCGTCGCCTTTTCTTTCGTCGATGAAGAACCTGTCACCTACCGGCAGATCGAGCAGCAAGTTTATCAGCTCGTCATGAGCCTGCGTCAGCGCGGTATCGAGCCGGGCGACCGGATCGCCCTGCTCGGCGAAAATTCTCCCGCCTGGTGCATCGCCTATCTGACGGTCACCACCATGGGGGCGGTGGCAGTGCCCATTCTTACCGACTTTCACAAATCCGAGATCCACCACATCATCCGCAACTCTGGTGCAAAAGGGCTCTTCGTCTCCGGCAAGCTGGTCCACAAAGTGGCGGAGCTGAACATGCGCGACCTGGTTTTTATCGCCTCCCTCGACGACCAGGAGCTCCCCCTGGAGGAGAAAAAAACAGTCAAATTTTCCACACTTCTCGCCGGTGGTGAGCCCGTCAAAAAGCGGAAAAAAATCAAGCCCCGCCCGGAGCCCGAAGAGGAGGATCTCGCCGAAATTCTCTACACCTCCGGCACCATGGGCCACTCCAAAGGGGTGATGCTCACTCACAAAAATATCGTCGCCAACGTCCAGGCCGGCATCCAGGCTGTATCGATCAGCAGCAGCGACTGCTTTCTGGCCATTCTGCCCCTGTCGCACGCCTATGAATGCAGTATGGGCTTTCTCGCCCCCTTTCTGATGGGTTCCATGGTCTATTTCATCAAGGGTTTGCCCACAGCGCAGACTCTGCTGCCGGCCATCAAGGCGGTGCAGCCGACCATCATTCTCTCGGTGCCCCTCATCATGGACAAAATCTATAAAAAGAAGGTGCTCGGCGAGATCAATGCCAAGCCGATCTCGAAGACCCTTTACCGCATCGGGCCCATGCAGAAGGTGGTCAATCGCATCGCCGGCAGGAGGCTGGTGCAGGCTTTCGGCACCCGCCTGCGTTTGATGATCTTCGGCGGGGCCGCGACACCGCCGGATGTCGAGGCTTTTATGAGCGAAGGGGGGTTTCCCTATACCACCGGCTATGGCCTGACCGAATGTGCACCCCTGCTGACCGTCAATCCCGTCGGCAAGGTCAAACAGCAGTCCGCCGGCAAGCCGATTCCGGGGGTCATGCTCCGCATCCTCGACCCTGATCCGCATACCGGCATCGGTGAGATCCTCGCGCGCGGCCCCAACGTCATGAAAGGCTATTTTCACAACGAAGAGGCGACCCAGAAAGCCTTCACCTCTGACGGCTGGTTCATCACCGGCGACCTGGGGCTGATCGACAATGACGGGTATCTCTTCATCAAGGGGCGGTCGAAGAATATCATCGTCGGACCGAGCGGCGAAAACATCTATCCCGAAGAACTTGAATTTCATCTCTCCGAGAATTCTTTTGTGCTCGAATCCCTGGTCTTCGAGCAGGCCGGGCGCATCACTGCCAGGGTCTACCTCGATATGGATGCCATGGAGGAGGCTTATCATCTCTCCCGGCTGGACGGCTCGGAAGCGGCCCGGCTGGTGACGCAAAAACTGGAGTCGATACGCCTGGAGGTCAACGCCAGAGTGGCGGCCTATGCGCGCATTCACCGCATCATCGAGCAGGCCGAAGAGTTCGAAAAGACTGCGACCAAGAAGATAAAACGCTACCTCTATACAAACTGAGGTCAAGGCATAAAAAAAGGTGCGATGTGAATCGCACCTTTTTTTATGCCTGCTTTAAGGAGGGCGGCTATTTGAGGTTCTGGACCATGTTTTTAACCCCAGTCTCAAAGACCACCGATATTTTGCTGAGATCGATAATTTTCACCACCACACCGAGGCCGAATTTATCGTGCTGGATGATATCATTTTCGGCATAGCCGCTGGACATCGAGTAGATCACCGCTTTTTCCGGATCGGCGGCCAGAAGGAGCTTGTTCCACTTTCTGCTCTCTCTCGCCTCCGGTGTCAGTTTGGGTTTCTGGACTTTCTGCAGTTTGGCACTCTTCTTGACACCTTTGGATTCCGGCGCCTTGAAGCGATGCAGACTCGAACAGGCTTTGCACATCACACGGACCATGTCCTGGCTTTTGATCGCGACCACAACGTGGACCGTGGCGGCTTTGCATTTATTGCACAGCGCCTCGACCTCTATGCCGATCTCCATCTTTTTTTTGCTGAGCATGGCTTTTCCTTAAATATACTCCCTGATTTTCGGCATAAAATAGGAATAATTTATGAAATAATCAAGGATTTACTTGCCTGCTGATGCACGACTCCAGCACATCCGGGTAGAATAGCCCGGCAGGGCAGATTGGCCACTTGACGCGCGCCAAGCACTGCAACCCGCAGGCAGCGGGCTGCAGGCTTTTTAAAAAAGTCCGGATATAAAAAAGCTGCGGCCCGCGTTACGCGGACTGCAGCTTTTTTGGTGATGCAGGCGGGCGTACCCGCCGGTATGATCAGGGCTGGTAGGTTTTATATTCGGGCGGCGGGCTTGACTTTTTGCTGCCGCCGAAGAGTTTGTAGAGAGCCCAGAGGAGGAGCAGAAAGAGGACCCCGATGATGATATAGATCAAGGTCCAGTTTGTGGTCTTGGGCACTTCCACCTTGACCGCTTTGATCGCGGCGTCGTAGCTGGCGAGCAGGGCCGCCTGGTCCGGCGCAATATTGTTCTTGGCAAAGATCCGGTTATAGTTGCGGATCCGATCATAATCCTTGAGCAGCTCCTTGTAGCCCGCTGAGTCGATGAGGGCGATGCCCTTGACCCGGCGGATTTCCGATTCGATCACGCCGCGGAAGACATCGTCGACCTGGTTTTCGGAGAGGGCGACACGGATGGGTTCCATCTCCGCGCTCGCCTCGCCGGCCAGCATCTCCGAGATGGTATTGATATAGGAGAGACGCTCGGTGTTGAGTTTGGCCATCTCGCCCTTGATCTTTTCAATCTCCTGTTTGGAGGCTGTGGCCGATTTCTGCAGTTTGGCCAGACGGGCTTCCGCCATTTTGAAGCGGTTGTCGACGGCGGAGAGGGAGTCAGTCAGAAATCCAACCATCTGCGAAAACTTGCCGGTCAGTTTCTCCATGATCCCGGTGGAGGCGAGTTTTTCGATGCGGGTCAGCACCGGGGCCCTGAGCAGGGCAGTGCGGTACTCGGGGGCGAGGTCACGCGAGGCGAGGATTTCGTCGCGTTTGCGCTGCAGTTCATCGCTGGCATCCCGGGCCTGGGTATAATACTGGGTCACGGCATCCTGGTTCAGACCGAGATCGGCGAAAGTCAGGCTGCTCTGCGAAGAGTCGTAAAGCTCCTCCAGGGCCAGCATGACGGCCGCCATGTTCTGGCCGTTTTTCTCCACTTCCGGGAGCAGCCGTTTCATAAACACGCCGTTCGGATCCAGCATCGCGTCCTGGCTGATCTCCGCCTTGGCAGCGGCGATCTTGTCCAGACAGCTCTGATAGTCCGCTTGTCTGAGCGCCTCCTTGGCCTGCTCATAGAGATCCTGGACATCCTGCGCCTGAAGAAGCGGCGCGAGGAGGAGCAGGAGGAGCATTATCCAGCTATTTGCACTCTTCATTCAAACCACCTTTCTGATTGATGAAAATTTCCTTGCCATTGAAGCGGAAGCGGACACAGGCCTTCTCCTCTGTGCCGTAACGGGAGAGGCTGATGTTCCTGAGCTGATCGGTTTCATCCTCCGGCGTCACATCGATGGCCTTGAATTTGCCCTCGGTCCCGCCGGAAACGGGTTCGATCATCCAGACGTTTTTGAACTCCTCGGCGCAGAGGTAATAGCGGCCGTAGTTCTGGATGAGTTTGACCGCAGAGACCGGCTGGTTCTCCTCCCTGAGGATGGGCGCGATGAAGAGGACGCCGTTAAATTTATCGCCATCACCCAGGTAGACCGAGCTGTCGGCGTCGACCGTGAGGTTCATGGCCACCGAGTATTGATCGAACCGGACCACCTGCTTGCTGCAGCCCGCCAGGGCGAACAGAGCGATGAGAATAAGCGCTTTTTTCATTGTACCTCCATTTGTGAATCTTGAGAGAAAAATGCTTGACTGAGAGACGTGCGCGGGAAGGGCGGATCGGATGGAGGGGTATGTCGCTCGTCACCCCCGTCGCTGTATCTATATGTAATATAGTACAAATCGGGAGAATCGCAAGGAATTGTTGCAGCGGGGAGCGGGAAATGTCCAAAAATTTGACAACCGTCACGCCCGGGCACCACAAAAGCAGCGCGGCGCCCTTTGACCGGCGCCGCGCTGTGAATTACTATATTGTAATTGAGTTCCGGAGAGGACTGTGCTTGCAGCTTTCGGAAATGGCCTCCTGCTGGCCGGGCTGCCGGTTCAAGCCGCTGGCCGCTGCGCACCTTGCGCTACTTTTCCCCTTTGGCGATGGTGATGTTGCCTCCGGAGGTGCGCAGATAGAGTTCGGGTCCACCTCCGTTGAGCTTGCCCTGAAGCGAGGAGCCGGTCAGATTACCCCGGACGAGGATGTCGAAATCGGTGTGAACACGTCCGCCGCTGGTGCTGGCATTGATGTCCAGCTTGACCTCCGGGGAGAGGCGGACTTGCACGCTGCCGCCGGAAGTGGAGAGCCGGCAGGGTGCCTGCGGCTGTCCGGTGATCCCGGCTGACACCCCTCCACCGGAGGTGGCGGCTTCAATCGCCCCGCGGATTTCATCGACAGAGATGCTACCGCCCGAGGTGGCGAGCTGAACCATCCCGGCGGCGGAACCGACCTTGATGGAGCCGCCGGAGGTGCGGGCCGCGACATGGCCGTCGCTGCTGCCGACCGAGATGCTGCCGCCCGAGGTGGCCAGGTCGGCGTCACCCCGGCACTCTTCCACCTTGATGCTGCCGCCTGAGGTCTTGGCCTTGAGCGGTCCGGTGATTTTGCCGAAATTGAGACTGCCGCCGGCTGTCTTGGCGATCACTTCGCCGTCGAGCGCGCCGACTGTGATCGATCCGCCCGCGGTGCGCAGATCGACGTTGAAACGCGCGGGAACAGTGGCGGTGAAGCGCAGTTTCAGCCGCCGGTTGCCCCAGCCAAGGAAACTGCTGCGGTCATAGCGGGCGTTGACGCGGACCTCGCTGCCCTCCTGAACAAGATCGAGTTGCAGATCTTTGAGGATGCGGTCCGCCTCCTTCTCCGAGGAGGTGTCCATGATTTCGAGGACAGTGATCTCCACCTCGTCTCCGGCGCCGCTGTTGATCTGGATCGTGCCCAGATCGGAATCGATGCGCAGCCAACCGCCGGGAGAGACGCGGTAGCTTTTATTGATGGTACGTTCGATGTCGGCCCGCACCGGAGCGGCCATGGTCAGGCCCGCGACGGCCAGCAGTCCGGTGATTTGCATAAATCTGCAGAGATTCATTTTGCCTCCCTTGTTCTTGCTGGGTAAGATGCCGCCGCAGCTGTTCGGAGCGAGGGTCCCCGCTCCCGGCGCTTTCACCTCTTGTTACGCAGAATCCGGTGACAGGTTTCCCAAAAAAAACGCGCAGGATGAAATCCTTCGCCGGCGAGGGGTTCATCTGCGCGTGTTGAAAAAATATGAAATCAAGATCCTTGGAGGGGGGGCGAGCTTTAGTGCGGGAGGGAAAGCGTCACATCAGATTTCGTCGTCAACGTAAGCCCATTCTTCGTTCTTGTTGTTGTCAAAGACGATCTCGCCGCGTTCGGCGCGTTTTTCAACTCGGGCATATTCGGCCAGGATCTCCTGCTCGAGCTTGGTGCGGAACTCTTTGGTGATGGGGTGCGCAATGTCGCGCTGCATGCCGTCTTCCGATTTGCGCGAGGGCATGCAAAGGAGCACGCCTTTCTTGCTCTGGATGATCTTCAAACCCTTGACGGCGAACTGGTTATCGAATGTGACATTGACAAAGGCCTTGAGCTTGCTCTCGTTTCTTAGTCTGATGCTGATCTCTGTGATCTCCATTGATGGCCTCACACCCTCTTTAGTCCCCGTGAACCTGATTCGTTTTTCTATTCATACCAACAGTTGCGGAATTTTGCGGGACGGATTCGTTAAAAAATGTTCAGTTTTTTCAGATTTTTCAGAAGGGCTATGCAGTAAATAAACAAGAGGATGCCTGTAATGCTGAGCCAGGTGCCGTAATTCAGAAAGATCCTGTTTTCGCCGCTGAGGAGGGAGTGCTGCACCAGCATCCAGAGCCCGAAGAGTACGGTGACAGCCGCGGCGCCCGCTCCGGCGATGGAGAGCAGTTCAAGCGGCTTGATGGGGATGCGGAGCTGTTCAGGAATGCGCCGGACAGAGCGGATGAAGAGGAGCAGCAGCCCCAGCCAGGCCAGCCAGGCCAGCATCTGTACCGGACGCAGGGACCGGAAATAGTCCAGCAGCGTGATCAGGGGGGAGATGCAGGCGAGCCCGGCGGGAATGGGCTTGCGGTCACGATAGAGCAGGACCTGCACCCGCGACTGGTCGCGCCGGCGCAGCAGCTCGAGGATCGCCTGCGCGCGCTCCTCCCGCCCCAGTCCGTGCCAGCCCGGCAGGTGCAGGGCGTTCCAGACGAGGCAGGCGGGGCCATAGCCGTGATAGTCCGGGTTGCCGGTCAGGAGCAGGCCGTGTTCCTGCGCGGCCTGGCGCAGGGCGGC
The DNA here is from genome assembly GCA_029560815.1 of bacterium. The sequence continues at coordinate 6,755 of JAKQKF010000013.1, read as the reverse complement.
GGTGTACTTTTCGGGATAGTAGATGCCCTCGGCCTGATTGGCGATCTCAAAGCCGTCCACCCCCATGGCGCAATAGTCGGCGAGCGGCCGTGTGTTGCGCTGGGGTGCGAACCAGTGGGGGAGCAGGGTGACGCCGCCCTGCGCACGGGCGGAATCGATGGCCGCCTGATCGGTATAGTCCTTGCTGTTGAAATCGCGGGTCAAGCCGAGAAGGAGGAGGTGGTTGCTGCCGGAGTACTCCTCGCCGGCGAGGAGGAGGGGTTCCGCGGGTAGGTCGCCCGCCTTTTGCGCCTCCACCAGCTCCAGTGTCGCGCGGTGGTTATTGTGTTCGGTGATGAAAAAGGCGTCAAAGCCGTTGCGCGCGTGCCAGTGCATCAGGCGCAGGGGAGAGATGATGCCGTCGTGGCTGTGGTAGCTGTGGCTGTGCAGATTGACCAAAACGATATCTTTTTTCTGATGTTCGATGGTGCTGCTCGGGAAGGGGGAGAAGAGGAAGACGAGCAGCAGTGCCGCATAGAGGATGAAGGAGACCGGGAGCCATTTGACTGCCGTGCCCAGGGCCTGCGCAAAGGTGGCGCCGCTCCTGCGGGCCTGAAAAAGAGCGAAAACGAGGGTGGCGGCCATGAGCCAGAGGGCGATCCAGAGCACGAGCTGCAGCGGATCATCGGCCCGGCTGAGGAAGAGCAGGGGACCGAGAAAGGGTTCCAGAATGATGCGTCCGGCCGGGAGATGGACGGAATAGCCGGCGGCGGGGGCCTGGCTGAGGGCATCCTCGATCCACGGGCGTTGGGGCAGCCACAGGGCGGTGGAGAGGAGCGCCAGCAGGATCAGCAGAACCAGGAGTTTGGTGCGGGAGCGGGTGGTCATCGGCCGGCCTGCCATTCTTCTTTGGGGGGATTAAAATAGCCGAAGCGGATCCAGGGAGCGGCCGCTTTGACCTGTTCCATCCAGGCGAGGATGCCGATGGCGCGCGGCGCTTCCGGTTCGAGCCCGAGGGCCTCGCCGTACCACTCCGGATCGATATTGAGATTGCGCATCTGGATATAATCGATGCGATGGCTCCTGACCAGGCCGATGAGGGCGGCGATCTCCTCCGGGTCGTCGGTGAAGCCGGGGAAGATGAAATAGTTGAGGGAGATCCAGCGCCCGTGGCGGCGGGCGACGCGCATGCTCTCCACCACTTCGGGCCAGTCGTAACCGGCCGGTCGGTAGTAGGCACGATAGGGGGCCGGGCGGGCGCTGTTGAGGCTGATGCGCAGGCTGTCAAGTCCCGCCGCGCAGAGGCGGTCGACCACCTCCGGCCGCGAGGCGTTGGTGTTGAGATTGATGGTGCCGCTGGCGGTGCGCGAGCGCATCAGGCGGACGGCCTTTTCAAGCAGATCGGCCTGGATGAGGGGTTCGCCCTCGCAGCCCTGACCAAAGCTCACCACCGGACGGGGGGCTTGCTCGAGGTGCGGCACGGCATATTCGGCGATCTCTTCAGGTGTCGGCACGAAGGTGATGCGCGTCTGGGTCTCCGGCACGCAGCTCTCCGGCTGTTTGGAGATGCAGCCGACGCAGCGGGCGTTGCAGGAGGGACTGGTGGGGATCGGTGCTTCCCAGCGCCCCAGGGCGAGATTCTGGGCGGCGGGGCAGCCGTAGCGGCGGACGCAGTTCTCGACCAGATGTTCGACGAGGCGGTTGCCCGGGTAGCGCTTGAGCAGGAGAGCGGCCTGTTGTTCGATCAGGCGCGCGTTGAAATAGGCGGGGTCCTGCCGGATATCGGCATCCACCCGCACTCCCGCGGTGTAAAACCGGCCGTCCCGCCAGCCCGCGGCGCTGTAGGCGAAGAGGGGGAGGGGATCCGCACCGGGTGCGCTTTCGTAGGCGGCCAGCAGGGTCTGGGTATGGGCGGGGGCGATGAAAGCGCCGACGGCGAAGATCTTCCGACCCTCATGCTCCTTGAGCACGACGAACTTGTCCCGGCTGCGGTCGTAACCCACAGCCAGGCGCTGCGGCAGCTGGAAGAGGGCACTGCCAAAGGGGAGAGGAATAAGCTCCGCCGGCTCGGGAAGGCGCCGTTCGCGCAGACGCATGCCGGTCATCTCGAGTCCGGGGATCTCAAAGACTTTGCCGTCGGCGTCGCTGACAACCAGCCAGGGCAGATTTGTATGGGGTGTGGAATGGTGCATTGTTCACATCAGGAAAGAGGTTCACCGCCCGTCATCCGCTGCGCTTCCCGGAGCACCAGCTGCTGCTCTTCTGTTTTTCCCCGGGCAACTGGGCAAACTTAGTGAATAATTTGTTATTTTCAAAGAGTTTTATCCTGCACCTGCTGCCGATTTCCGCAGAGCGGGTTTCTGTCCCGAGACCTTCCGTTCCGCAGGCTGGCATGGGATCGCTCCTGCCGGAATCCACCTGCCGGCAGGACGTGGAGGCGGCGGGCGTACTACCGGTCACTCTTCTCCCCGGGGCTGCCGCGGCTCGGTGTGAATGACCACCCTGCCCAGATGGGGGATTCTATGCCGGAGGGCTTGCTCGATTTTTTCGGTGAGGAGATGGGCGTCGGTGATGGGAAGATCGGAAGCAAGAGCATAATGAAAGGCGAGATTGACCTCCCCGCCGATGCTGTTGACCATCAGATCATGAATGTCGACACCGGCCTCCCGGACCTCGGGCAGCTCGAGGATGATGTGGCGGATCTGTTCGGGGTCGGCCTGCCCCGGCTGACGCCGGGAGCTCGACTCTCCCACCGGTTCGATGTGGGTGATGATCTGGTTGAGCCCGGGGTAGAGACGATGGAGGGCCTCTTCGAAGCGGGTTGATTGGGCGTGCGCCTCCTCGAGGGAATAGTTCTCGTTCACCTCGATGTGCTGTTCCATATACTCCCTGCCGTGGATATTGTAGATACGGATGCCGTGCACACCCAGACCGTGGCGCGCGGCGGTGAGGCGGATGACCTGGAGCATGGATTCGTCGCCGCTCTCCACCGGGTCGAGGTGGACCATGACATCGGAGCCCGGCATGATCCTGTGCACTCTCTCCTCGACCGCTGTGGCGATATCGTGAGCCTGCTCCAGCGAGGTGTCGCGGGCGACCATGACGGTAATATCGGCGAAGGCGTCCGCCCCGCTGCGCCGGGCGCGCACGCGCCCCGCCCTGAGCACACCCGGCACCATGATCGCCCGGCTGATCTCGCTGGTCAGGTCCGAGGGGATGGCATCGAGCAGGGCGCTGACAGTCCTTTTGCCCAGCTGCAGACTGACATGAATCACGATGCCGGCGACGATGAGGGCGGCCGCGGCATCAGCTTTGACCAGCCAGGCGATGCCGGTCCGTTTGGCGATCAGCACCAGGATCAGACCCATCAGAACCACCAGTGAGGACCAGATGTCGGTCGAAAAGTGCAGCGCGTCGGCCTCGAGAGCCTGGCTGTTGTACTTTTTGGCTGTGCGCGCGAGCGCGCGCGACCGGCCGAAATCGATGATGACCGAGAGAATGACGACAACAAACGCCCAGATGCTCACCTGAACGTGCACATCGACGAAGAGGAGGCGCTTGACCGATTCATAAATGATCCAGACGCAGGTGAGGAACAGCAGGAAGGTCTCGAACAGAGCGGAGAGGTTTTCGATCTTGCCGTGGCCATAGGTGTGCTCAAGGTCGGCGGGGCGGCCGGAGAAGCGCACGGCGAACAAGGTGATCACCGCCGCGATCAGATCGAGGGCGGAATGGGCGGCCTCGGCCAGAATGCCCATACTGCCGGTCATCAAGCCGGTGACGACCTTGAATCCGGTGAGAAAGAGGGCGGCGACGACGGAGGTGAGAGCCACCCGGTTCTTTTCATGTTCAGCCCGGGTCCCTGTCATGACGCGTTTCCTCCTGCCGCCTGAGCGGCCCTGGGCCGGTTCCGGGTTTTGCAGAAAAAGACCATCAGCACCGCAGCGAGGAGCGCCATGGCTGCGCCGAAATAAAAGGGGATGCGCGAATTGACCCGGTCATAGAGCGCGCCGGCGATGAGGCTGGCGGGCAGCAGGGTGATACCGATCAGGGCATTGTAAAGGCCCAGACCTGTGCCCTGCTTGTTCCTGTCTATGATGTCGGAGACCAGTGCCTTCTGAATGCCATCGGTCGCCGCCGAGTAGAGCCCGTAAAAGGCGAACAGGACGATGATGGCGTGCACACTTCGGGTGATCCCGAAGCCGAAATAGACGAAAGCGTAGACCAAAAATCCGCCGATGAGGATCTTTTCCTTGCCGATGCGGTCCGAGAGCGAGCCGAGTGGAATGGCGAGCAGCACGGAGACAATGCTGGTGATGAGATAGACGAGCGGAATGAAGGCGACCTTCACCCCCACTTCATTGGCCTTGACCAGGAGCAGGGCGTCGGTGGAATTGCCGAGGGTGAAAATGAAGATGATGGCCAGAAAGAGGTAGAACCGCCCGGGGAACTCCCTGAAGCGGAATTTTTTAAAGAGCTGGCCGCTCTCTTTTTTCGCCTCCCGGATGCCAAAGAGGATCACCAGGATGGCCAGCACGGCCGGGATGCCGGCCAGCAGGAAAAGGCGCCCGTAATCATCGGGGAAGAGGTAAAGGAAGCCGAACGCCGCCAGGGGGCCGGCAATGGCGCCGCTGTTATCCATCGCCTTTTGCAGACCGAATCCCTTGCCGGTCTCTCCGTTGATGACCGAACCGGCGATGAGGCTGTCGCGCGGCGCGGTGCGGATCCCCTTGCCGAACCTTTCGACGAAACGCAGCAGCAGCACCTGCAGGGGCGAGACGACCAGGGCGTAGAGGGGGATGATGAGAGCGGAGATCCCGTAACCGATCAGCATGAAGGGTTTGTTTTTGCCGATTCTGTCGCTCCAGAAACCGGAAAGGGTCTTGACCAGGGCGGCCGTGCTCTCCGCGATCCCCTCGATCAGGGAGAGGCTGGTCTTGGAGGCGCCGATCGAGAGTAGAAACATCGGCATGACCGAGTAGACCATTTTCACCGAGGTGTCGGTGAGGAAACTGGTCACTCCGGTGGAGAGCAGATTCCGGCTGAAACCGGAGCCGGGTAGTTTTTTTTCCGGTGCTGATGCCATTCGGTTTACTGCTCCATTCTGCGGACAGGCTCCCGCAACGCAAAAACGCCGGCTGCAGCCTCCTGCATGTGCGGCATCTCCGGCGGGGCCTGCATTATTCCAGCCACAGGCTCATCCTGAGCACATCCTTGTAGACGCCTTCGATGAGCACCTCGTTATGAAGGATGCCCTCGATGGTGAAGCCGAGCTCCTGGTTGAGGCGGATATTGCGTATATTGGTGTTGATGGTATTCAGGTAGATTTTTTTCAGACCCAGCCCAAAAAGGCCGTATTCGATCCAGAGGCGGGTGGCGGTTTTTGCGTAGCCCTTGCCGCGATAGTCCGGGTTGCCGATGAGCTTGCGGAGTTCAGCCTTTTTCGAAATCGTGTCATGCTTCAGGAAGGCGACGGCGCCGATAGGCAGTCCTTCGGGAAGGGTGATCACGCCGATGATATTGACGGGATCATTTACCAGATCGAAAAAGTCGGTCTTGTGCAGGCTAAGCCGGGAGAGAAGGAAATAGCGTCCATATTCGTCCTTGAGCCATTCGTCGAAAAAGGGGGCGTCGAGGATCTGGTCATATTCGCGGATGCAGAGCTGATCCATGATGATGGGAAGTCTGGCGTAGCGCTGTTCATCGGAGCGCGACCAGTTCAGGGTGCTGAATTTCTGGATGTTGGTGGTATCATTCTTCATGATCAGATCGAGGATGGCGTTGACGAAGCGCAGGCAGTCGGCGTCGCTGAATCCATACAATCTTGCTTCCCGGTGGAAATTACGCGCGAAGGCTTCGATGGTGTTGTCGGGGATCTCCATATGGCGGAACACTCTCCTTTGCGGCCTGTGAATGCCATATGAATTTATGAAGCTTGAATGATTTATAAAAGCTATATTTGCAGCGGCGCCATTTTATCCTTGCCCAAGCTCCGCAAATGCCCTATATTTTACCAGCCAACCGAACCGAAGAATGGACCAAATCATGCAGAATCAGGAACAGAGCGGCCCCGGCGTGCGGGTCGGCCTTGTCCGGGCCTTCAGTAAAAAGGGAATGGGTTCGCGCACCCAGGCGCGGGAGTGGATCCTCGCCGGCCGGGTCAAGGTGAACGGCCGGGTTGAAAAGTTCATCTATGCCTGGGTGGACCTGGAGAAGGACCAGATCACGCTGGATGACAAGCCCATCGGCACAGTGGAGGAAAAGCTCTATTATCTTTTCCACAAGCCGGCCGGTTTTCTCACCGCCCGCGTCGATCAGGAGAGCCGGGCGACGGTCTATGATCTCCTGCCCGGTTTTGCCACCTGGGTCTTTCCCGCCGGCCGGCTCGATATGGAGAGCGAGGGGGCCCTCTTTTTGACCAACGACGGCCCGATGGCCAGCTGGCTCGTCTCCCCCGGCAGCGGGGTCGAAAAATGCTACCGGGTGCGCATCGACCGTCCCCTGCAGGAGAGCGACAGGGCGGCCCTGGAGCAGGGCGTGCTGATTAAAAATTACCGCACCCTGCCGGCGCGGCTTTGCACCCTGCCCGAAGTGAAACCGGGCCACTGGGTGGAGATCGTTATCCATGAGGGCAAGAACCGGCAGGTGCGCCGGATGTTCGCCGCCCGCGGCTATGAGGTGGTGCGCCTCATCCGCACCCGCATCGGGCCGCTCGAACTCGGCGACCTGCCCCCCGGCGCCTGGCGCCCCATCACTCCCGCGGAAATGGAGGCCCT
>JAKQKF010000488.1 GCA_029560815.1 bacterium | reverse complement strand
GGCGGGAATCACCGGATCGACCAGGAGGCCGTCGAAGGTGGCGCGCACGCCGAGGCAGTAATCCATCATCACCCGGTACATCCAGGCGGCTGTGCCGGTCTGCCACGAATGGCTCGCCCGGCCGGGTTCGCTGTGTTCGTCGCTGGTGACGTACTGGGAAAAAACATAGGGCTCGGCGATAAAGATGTCCGAGTCGATGGCGTTGGGCAGCAGCTCTTTATAATAAGCGAAAGCGCGATCGCCGTGGCCGAGAAGGCATTCCGCCTGAATGACCCAGGCGGCGGGATGGGCGAAGATGGCGCCGTTCTCTTTTTTGCCGGCGACGCAGCGGGTGACCAGTCCGATGGTGGGGTCGATCTCGCGGTATGCCGGTGCGCATTTTTTCGGACCGTAGGGGGTGTTGAGTTGATGCCAGGTGCTCTCCATCGCCTGCTCGAGCCGTGCAGGATCGTCGATATCGGCGATGACCGCCCAGGACTGGGTATTGAGGAAAATACGGCCCGCCTTGTTGGTCCTGCTGCCGATCCTGCGTTCGCGCGCTCCGAAAGCGCGGATATACCACTCACCGTCCCAGCAGTGTCTTTGCACCGCCTCCTTGAGCTGGTCGCGGGTCTCGACGGCTGTGGCAAGGGGCTCGGCCAGGCCGCGGTACGAGAGCAGTTCGATGAGAAGATTGAGCATGGCGACATAGAACATGGCGCCCCAGACGCTTTCGCCGCCGTCGTCGCCGCCGATATAGTCGAGGGTGTCGTTCCAGTCCCCGCGTCCGAAAATGGGCAGGCCGTGCGCCCCCAGATTGCCGCGTACGAAGCGGACCACGGCATGGAGGTGTTCGAGCAGCGGCGCGGCGGGGGCATCGATAAAAGGCTGCTGATTTTCAAGGATCGCCCAGTCGCCGGTCTGCTTGATATAATCGCTGATGGCGAGAATGTACCAGAGAGGATCGTCGCAGTGGCCGGTCACCTCGCCCTGGCCGTCGCCGTGGAAGTGGTGGTAGACATGGCCGTCCAGGAACATCTGGCGTGAGAGCAGGAGAATGCGCTGCCGCGCCAGCTCCGGATCGGAGAGGGTGACGGCAATGGTGTCCTGGGCGGTGTCGCGAAACCCAAAGCCGCGGCCGATGCCCCAGTAGTAAAAGCTGGCCACACGGCCGACCTCGAAGGCGACCCGCGCCTGGTAGGGGGTCCAGTAATTCATAAAGGAGTCGGCATTGGCGTCCGGAGTGTGAACCCGCGTCACCTGAAAATAACGCTCCCACTTGCTCCGGAGTTTCTCCCAGGCGCGCTGGCGCGCTGCGGTGTCGTGATACCGCACCGGCAGCACCCCGCACAGCTGCTTGCACTCATCCTTGGCCACAACGCCAAGGGTGAAGACCACCGGCAGCTCCTGCCCCGGCGCCAGCTCGATATCGCACTGGAGGGCGCCGACGGCGTTGCCGAAATCGGTCTCCCGGCTGCTCAGCTTCTCCTGCCCGATGGCGGCGGGGTTGTTCTCGTTGCGATAGTTGCCGATGAAGCGCTCACGCAGAGTCTCAAAAGCGGTGACCGGCTGATTGACGGAGAAAAAAGCGAACTGGTCCCACTCCTTGTTCTCCTGGTGCTGGGTGCCGCGGGACCCGGTGACCCAGTAGGTCTTGGTGGCGAAAAGACCGCGGATGCGGGGATCGAAATGGACGCGGTTGAAGTGCTGGTCGTCGCACTGATTGATCAGGTCGATCAGGGCATGGCCGAGAGCGAACTCGACATAGCCGTAGACCGAGAGGCGGCGGGGCCGGCCGCTCTCATTGCGCAGCAGGGCCTGCCAGATCTCGAGATGGTCGTCGAGTTCGCTCTCGGC
>JAKQKF010000473.1 GCA_029560815.1 bacterium | reverse complement strand
CTGGTGCTGAGCCCGATGGAGGGTGTTGAAAAATTCGGGGTTCTCATAGTAGGCGAAATCGATCTCCACCGATTTACGGTGGAGTTTTTCCATGATATTCTCCTGCACCATAGCGGACTGGTGGCTCTGCAGCCAGGAGTGAATGGTGGAGGCGACCACCTGCAGGAAGACGAGTCCCCCCACCAGGGAGGCGATCAGAATAAGCGAACGGGGCGTGGAAGCAAGCGCGCCCTGCTGCAGCGCGGCGGCAACACCGTCGAGAATCAGCTTGCTGGCATACAAAATACCCAGGGGCAGAACGCTCTGCAGCACCAGCAGCAGAATGCTGATGATGAAAAGAAAGGGCGAGGCGCGCCAGACCATCTCGAGCGAGCGGAGGATGTTGGGCAGCAATTCTTCACGGAACTGCCGGCGGTTCAGTTTGCGCAGGGGCCGCAAGCGGCTTGGAGTCATGATTCTCGGCCTTGAATAGTGAGGGGGACGGGATTATAACCGGACAACGGGGATGGCCGGGAGAAAATTCCCGGCGGACGCGGGATCACTGCAGATGTACAGTGAGGGCGAGATTGGCGGTCAGCTCGCGCAGCTTCCACCAGCCGATGTGGGCCTGGAGAAAAGGGGTGGGCTGCAGGCGCAGGCCGGCGTTGAAGCACACAGCGTCATACTCAGCCAGAAGCGTGACGTAACGGTGCGGCGAATACGTCACACCGCCGAAGAGGCCGACCAGCATTTTCGTCCTTGCGACCAGCCAGTCCGGGCCATAGCCGAGATGAAAGTGCAGCGGCACGCCCCGGAGAGTATCGTGTCTGGAGGCGACCAGATAGAGGGCGCCGAAATGCTGGGCGGTGGCGGTCTCCCACTTGAGCTGTTTGATGGCGAAAAAGTCCTGCGTGCCGATGGCCAAGGCCGGCCGCCGGCCTTTCTCTTTCAGCAGCTGCACCTTGATATAGACCGAGCGGTCGCCAAAGCCGCCTCCATAGTGGTCAGGCCGCACGAACATGCCGCCGGCCTCGAGAAAGGGAAGAAAGCCGATCCTCCCCCAGAAAACCGTACGCCGGTTGGGCCACCAATTGGAATAGAGCATAGGTATGCGGCTCACTCCACCTGTAATCTCGCCGTCGTCCGCGATCTCCGCGGAAGGCACCAGCATCAATCCAGTATAGCCAAAGAGGGAGGCGTTCTGGGACGAAACAGGCATGGGCGAGAGCAGGATAAATAAAATGGCGCCCAGGCCAAGCCCGGGCGCCAAAGCGGGGAGGATACATGAAATGCGTTTGACTATACCATACAGCCGGCGCGCGGCCGCTGCTGCAATCCCCCGATTGATCCCTGCTCCCGGCACAGGGGTACCGGGAGCAGGAAGTGCATACTGCCTAATTGCCACCCACCGTGCCCTGGTTGTGGATGATGCCCTGGCTGTGGTAGTAACAGACCTTGATGAAGAGCACCACATTGTGGGTGAGGTGGTGGTGTTTCCAGGTGATGCCGTCCGGCTGGAGCACATCGAAATCGGCATCGACGCGCACGACAGTTTTTTGTCCGATGCCGGAGCCCTGAAAGACGGCGCAGGCATTGCCGGAGGCGTTGGTCGTGGCGGATTTGCGGTCCAGCCAGCCGGGACCGCTGATCTTGGTGTAGCTGATCTTGGCGCCCGGAATCAGGTAACCGGTCGAATCGACAACCTCGCCCCAGACCATGGTGCGATGTTTGTCCTTGAACCTGCCCCAGATACCCCGGTCATAGCAGCGCCTGGGATCGATCGGGCCCTTGAAATTGCCCCAGTAATCTTCGCAATCCTGGCGGCAGCCGAGGAAATCAACGTCCGCGCTGGCGACCAGGCGGTAACCGGGCACATCACCCGTAACTTCAAAACCGATCTGGCTGCCGCCGTCGATGATGTCGACGCCCTTGTTATAGACGGTATTGCGGTCCACATCGATGATGACGTCATACTTGCCCGGCCAGAGCTGAACCGGCATGGGATCAATGGCGTTGGTGACGCCGCGGGTGCGGATCGTCGCCAGGCTGCCCGAATTGCGCTGCCACAGGCAGAAGATCGGCATTTCGTGGGTACCGACCGTGCGCACCGCAACCAGAGAGTCGCCATGTTCCCAGACCTCTTTGTGCGGGGTGATATAGACGGCGATATACTCGCTCTCCCAGGTATCCTGCGGCATGGTCTGGGCGTCCGCGCGCGCGAAAACCGCCTCGGTGGTGGCAAAGCTGTTCTTGTGCAGACCGCCCTGATCGCAGGCGATATCCTGCACCAGATCGACGCCCGAAAGGGCGGCGCCCTGCACGACCACACCGGTGATGAGGGGATCGCTGATCACATCGCCCGCATTGAACTGGCCGAAAGGCTCGGTATCCACGACCACATCATAGCTGCCGGCGGCCGCGCTGGTCCAGATGCGCGTGGCGGGAAAAGCCCCGCTGCCACTGGTCGTGACGGCCTCAATGCCATCACCGCTCACATCCGTGTAGAGATCGCCGGTGGCGTAGCTGCTGCGATCCTGGACGATGAGGAGCTGCAGGTTTTTGCCGGCGCCGAATTTGGTGCCTTTGGCATAGACCGCGCTTCCGGTGATATACTGCCCGGCGACAAACTGGCCCGCCGCATTGACCGTCAGCACCTGGGCGTGGGGCGGAGGCGTACTGTTACGGATGTCAAAGGGGATGGTGTAGATCTTCCAGGGGCGGTCGAGTCCCGGCTGCTCGAGGTGAACAGCGTACTCATCCGCTTCATCCTTGAAGACGCCCGGTCTGACATGGCCGATGGTGTACCAGATGGGCAGATTCCTGATCTCGCCGTTCTCATCGGTGATCACGATCAGGCGTTTGACCATCTGCTTGTCCCTGAGCCGGATGATCTGGATGTCAGTCTGCTCGCTGGGATAGAGACCGGAGTAGGAGAAAAAGATGGTCTCATAGGGGTAAAAGACCGACCGGTTGGTCCCCATGGTCGCGCCGCTGTTAAAAGAGGCGTTCCTGGCGACGTCAAAGCTGGAGAGCGTGAGCGGATCGGAGACCTGCTCACAGCCGATCGCCAGCACCATAAGCAGCAGCGCCAGCGCCCAGCCCGTTTTTTTAAATCGTTTCATACCTGTTTCCTCCCTGATGGTATATCTTTGCTTTACTAATCGGCTTGTTCAGCCCCCTCGCGCCAGCCCGCAACGCTGCTGATCACATGGGCTGGTGTAAGATATTTGACCAATTCGGCCAGCGAAAGGCCGGAATCAACGGCGAGGCCGGTCTGCATAAGGCCCTCGCTTCTGTCGGTCGTGGCCTTGCTGGTGGCCCGATATCCGGTTGAATACTGGTTGGGCCAGGTCAGCCGGACCGCCCCGGGGCGCATGCGCCGCTGCGTCGGCAGAGGTATCATCAGCTGAACGCCGCCGAATCTGTCCTGGTCGGTTATGGCATAATAAAGAGCGATATCGGTTTCGGCGAAGGTGCGGCGCATGGTGACGCGCCAACCCCGGTCGCCTTGCAGGTACTTGCTGTAATCCAGCCCGAGCATCATGTCGGTCCAGGGCAGAAAATACTGGGTATAGATTTTATAGGTCCAGAGATGCATATTGGAATAAAACCACGTGCCCTCATCGTGGTAGAAAAAGCCGGTGTTATCGAGCTGCGCCCCGGTCAACAGACGGCGCTGCAGCCAGAACCTGGCCGTCTCGGCCGAGAGGCCCCAGCGCTCCGGGGGAAAAGCCCCAAATTGAAGCGAAGCGTAGATGTCTGCCGGCAAGCGCACGAGCTGGCTGACGCTGATGCGCCCGATGCGGGGGCCGGCATCATAGACGCTGATCTCGTCATGGAAGGGGATATATCCATCCAGCTGGATCATGGTGCCGTGCCAGAGCGTGCTGCGCAGGCCGGGAATGAACTCGCCATAGAGTTTGAGGCGGTCATCATACTGGCCAAGCTGGATCTGGTGGCCGACAGTGATATTGGCATCGACCCGCAGGAAAGAACGGTTTTTCCACGCGAGGACCGGTGTCCGCGGCTGCTCACTCGCCTCTCCGACCACCAGGGTTTTGGCGAAGCTCTTTTCATCCATCGCTCCGGCCACGAAACTGCGATAGGCATCGCCATCGACAGTGATCTGGCCGCGCGGCACGCCCCGGGTGCAGGGCAGCAGATAGGCGCGCTGCCAGGTCGAATCGGACTCGTTGACCAGGCGGAGAATCTCGCCAACGGCCTTGAGATCGTGGCGATAGACGCGGTTCTCAAAGGCAATCGCCAGCCCGCTGTCGGCCGTAGCGCTGATACGGAGATTCTCAAAGCCATGGTAAGCCAGGCGCGCGTAAAGATCCTGAAAATCATCCGGCCGGGCCGGCTGCGCCGAGGCGCAAATGACAAAGAACAGCACAAGGATGCGTCGGATCGTCATGGAGGTCCTGACAAGGTTGCCGGAGCGTTTTGACATGGTGTTACCAGGGGGATGGGACGGTCATGTTGGCGGGCAAAGGATGCGGAGCAAAGACAGTATAACCGTATGGTCAAGAGATACCTCACCACACTACCCCTAATAACTGAAATTAGAAAATAACCGCATAAAAAGCAAGTAAATAATTTATTATTCGCCAATAATAGCGTTTTGTAAGGCCTCAGCCCGGGCGTGGGCCACGGCACAGAAGAACGGTGTCTCCCCGTCCATGCGGCCGGTCTCCAGATACGCGTGCGCCGGGCACCAGAGGCAGAGATTCACGATCGGACATTTGCGGCAGCTGGCCAGAAACTGTGGATCCCGGGAACGCATATCCCTCACCCGCGGCACCAGCTCTTCCCAGGCCTCGCGCAGGGAGACCTCGCGCAGATTGACCGTCGTATCCGGCGCCCAGAGCGACTGGCAGAGGCGGAAAGTGCCGTCATAGCCGACGGTGAAGCTGCCGTTGCCCGCGCCGCAGTGAAAGAGGTGGTCGCAGCCCCGGTGGGCCAGATCGGGAATGATCAGCGAGTCGCAGCCCTTCTGCAGTGCGCCGAAGCGGGCGGTATCGGCCCTTTCCAGGGCCACCACCTCCTGTGGGGTCAGCCGCTCCGAGTTAATCTCTTCATTGCGCTCGGCATTGCGATCGTAGCGCAGGTGCAGCTGGGGATCGAAGCGGTAAAAGTCCTTGGTACGGCTGCGGCCGAATTCTGCGATCGTCTCCATGTCATCCAGATTGGAGCGCAGGGCCATGGCCTTGAGGCGCACGCGGATACCCGCGTTGAAGAGGGCGTCCAGGCCGGCGACGAATTGTCTGAAAGAACCGGGCCTGCGCGTGACCCGCTCATAGGTCTCGGCCGAGGCTCCGTAGATAGTCACCTCGATGTCACGCGGAGGGTATTTTTTAAACAGCTCAATATGTTCGGGCCGGATCAGGGTCGCGTTGGTAAAGAGCGAGATCAACAGCCCCTTGCGCTTGAGCATCAGATAGATTTCAGCAAAATCGGGCCGCAGCAGAGGCTCGCCGCCGGTGATCAGGCACCAGAGAGCGCCCAGTTCGATCGCCTGATCGGCGATATGACCGATTTCATCCAGCGATAACTCTTTTGCCCGGGCAGTTTCATCCCCCGCCGGCAGATTGATGTAGCAGTGGCGGCAGTTGAGATTGCAGCGGGCGGTCAGGTCCAGGTCAAAAGAGTAAAGCGTCCGTTTGGCCTCGAGCTTTTTCCAAAGAGCGAAATCCTGTATTTCAATTTTGGAAATCTGCTTCATGCAAAGAACCTTCTGGAAAGCGGGCGCAGCAGCT
>JAKQKF010000459.1 GCA_029560815.1 bacterium | reverse complement strand
GATCTCTGCGCAGCGCAGCTGTCGCCACCAGTTCCGGTAGTAGATATCCTTGGCCTGCTCAACCGTCAGGTTACGGATCCCATCGCGGCCCAGATGAGGATACGACCTCAGTGAGATCCCGTACTTGGTGATCCCGCCGGGGTCATCGGGATCGTCCGCCAGCCCGCCCTCATGCTCCAGTACCGCGCCTATTAGCTGGTCGAATCTCTCTCGGTCGCTCATGGTCCATCACCCCTTCCGCCCGAGCAGCCAGCCCACGGCGGCGGCGATGGCCGGCGACAGCGCCATCTTGAGTACCTCCCACCAGCGGTTGCCGGTCTGTGAGCCATGTTTCTGCACTGCCTCTAGCACAGCAATCCTGTCCCGGTTCTTCCAGACCTGCGGAATTGCGTCTTTGGTCGCGGCCTCGAGGAGCGTGATTCGGCTCTCATGATCCTTGCCCGATGCGCGCAGCTCGCACACCAGATCGGTCAGGTTGTCGATCTTCTCCTCAATCCGCGCCAGACGCCCCTGTTCCTGTTCGGTCATGTCCCTCATCACCCCATCGAGCTCTACTCCGCCATCTTCGCCGCGAGCCGGGCGACCATTGCCTCCAGCTCCGCGATCCTCTGCTCCTGATCCTGGATTACTCGATCCTTGTCGGTCAGGGCCCGATAAACCTCAAGCGCCGGATCCTCGTCGCCCCCGATCTCGATGCTGATCACCCCAGATCCCACTGGACTCCACGCGCACGGATGGCCGTCCAGGTCCACCCACACGTCGCATTCCACAGCTTCCGGCTCTTCCGGCGGCGAGTCGCCGGCAAGGGTCATCGCCTGCATCCCCATGGTCTGGAGCGTCCCTTCGCCCTCCGGTTCGGCCCGCGACAACTCATCGAGCACCTTCATGACGGTCTCAGGCGCTTTCCTGAGTCGCACCATACACCACCCCCAACACGCCCTCTTGGATCACTCGGCACACCGACGCAGGCCGGCGCTGGGCCCACACCGTGCATGCCCTGACCATCCCGCG
>JAKQKF010000436.1 GCA_029560815.1 bacterium | reverse complement strand
GGGGAGCATGAAGCCGTGATACTTTTGCCCGGGGGCGACGGCCCAGGGGAGGGGGCGCGGCCGGACTGCGCTGCCGGCTGATGCTGGCTCCGTGACTGAGCTTTCGTCCGACTCCAGGGCTCTCAGGAGCACGATCGGCCGGGCCGGACTCTCCAGCAGGGCCTGCTCTTCGGCTCCTGCTTCGCACCAGCTGCGGATGGTCGCGAGGTCCCGGGCCATGAGGGCGAAAGGCTTGCGCCCGCGCCCCTTGCGCTGGCGCAGGGTTTCCACCGCCTCGCCGTTCTGCGCATCGACGCAGAGGTGAAAACCGCCAATGCCGCGCACCGCGACGATTTTGCCCGCGCCGAGCAGGCGCCAGACAGCGGCGACTGGATCCGGGTCGGGGATCGGTTGGCCGTCCGGGCCGGACAGCCACAGGCGCGGGCCGCAGTCCGGGCAGGCGGTGGGCTGGGCGTGGAAGCGGCGGTCAAGGGGATCATCGTATTCCGTCCGGCAGGCGGCGCACATGCTGAAAGGCGCCATGGAGGTGCGGCTGCGGTCGTAGGGGAGGCTGCGCACGATGCTGTAGCGCGGGCCGCAGCGGGTGCAGTTGAGAAAGGGATAGCGGTAGCGCCGCCCGGCCGGATCGTGCATCTCCGCCAGACAATCGGGGCAGACGGCCAGATCGGGGGAGATAAAGGCCGCACCCGCCGGACCCGCTGCGCTGTGCTGGATGGTGAAACCCTCCTCTCCGCGGGGGAGGAGGGGATTTTCGCTGTGGCGCACCACCCGGGCGTAGGGGGGATGCTCGCTCAACAGCCGCTCGAGAAAGTGATCGAGTTCGGGGGCCAGGCCCTCGGCCTCGATCAGGACCCCGCCGCTTTCATTGCGGACAAATCCGGCGATGCCGCACTCCCGGGCGATGCGGTGGGTGAAGGGCCTGAATCCCACCCCCTGCACAATTCCTTCGAGGCGGATGCGGCGGCGTTCGAGCCTGTTCCTGGCTCTTTCATCAGTCACGCATTATTCCCTTTGCGTTGGGATCCGCGGCGGGAGGGCGCGTCGCCAGCCGTTCCAGCCAGGCGTACCAGCCGGCCATCCCTTCGCCGCTGCGGCTCGAGAGCCTCAGGATCTCGATTTCCGGGTTGACCATGCGGGCATGGCGCTCGGCGCGCTCGACGTCGAAATCGGAGAGTCCAAGCAGATCGCTCTTGGTGATCACCAGCAGAGCGGCGCGGCGGAAGATGGCCGGGTATTTGAGGGGCTTGTCGTCCCCCTCGGCGGTGCTCAGCAGCACTACCTTTTTCTCCTCGCCAAGGTCGTAGCTGGAGGGACAGACCAGATTGCCGACATTTTCGATGATCAGCAGACCGCAGCCCGTCAGATCCATCCCGGTCAGGACCCTGCTCACCATGCGGGCGTCGAGGTGGCAGGAGCCGCCGGTGATGATCGGCCGGACCAGCGCCCCGCCGGCGGCTTCCAGACGCCGGGCATCATTTTCGGTCTGCACATCCCCGGCGATGAGCGCAATGCGCAGTCGGCCGCCGAAATGGGCCAGGGTCTTCTCAAGCAGGGTGGTTTTACCGGATCCGGGCGAGCTGACCAGATTGAGGGAGGGGAGGTTAAGCTGGACCAGCCGGGCGCGGATCTCCGCAGCCAGACGGTCGTTTTCGGAAAGCACCTTTTCGCCGATCGGGATAATCTCGCTCATTCCTTCTCCGTGACCAGATACTGGATAAAAAAATCATCCCCGCCCATGATTTCAAGTTTGTCGGAGCCGCAGCGGGGGCAATGGGTGTGCATGAGGCGGGTGTCGAAGCGGTGCATGCAGCGGCAGCAGCAGGTGGTCAGCTCTGTGCTGTTGATCACCAGCTCGGTCTCTTCCAGCAGTGTGCCCTGGCGCAAAGAGTCGTAGGCGAACTGCAGGGCTTCCGGCATGATTCCGCTCATCGGACCGATCTGCAGGACGATACGGCTGACGCGCACGATCTTGCGCGCTTCTTTCTCGGCCAGAACCCGGCGCATGAGAGCGGCTGCCACTGAAATCTCGTGCATGAGCTTCCCCTTTCACTGGAAATTACAAAGAGAATCAGAGGAATGCAAGCGGGATTTGCAGTTTGCTCTGCCAACTTTGCCCCGGCCCGGGGAAAGACCTTGCAATTATTGAAAAAATGGTGCAAATTGGCTCCATCGGCGGGGAGACGCCATGACCGGATGCCGATCTGGCGGCGCTCTCCGCTCCGGCCCACCCAAATTACGGAGAGATGATGTTCCTCTTGTGCATTTTTGCCCTCTTTATTGCAGGAGCCTCCTCAGCCATGTCAGATCCTTCCACCCCCGCCGCTGTCATCAGCGGTTTTGGCCAAAAAGTGAGCGGCACGACCATGGGCTACGAATCGCCCCTGCCCTGGATGCGTGAAGCCCTTATCTGCCGCGCCGGCGACGGCACCTCTTCCATCGCCTGGCGGAGCGAACCCGTCACCTTTCCGGCCGGAGCCGGCCGCGTGCGCCTGGTATGGCTGGCGGGCCTGGGCTGCAACCTGGGCGATTACGGATTCACCCTCGCCCTCGGGGAACGCGCGCTCATCGAATTTACGACGCGGGATGAGGAGGAGTGGCAGATCCGGGGAGCCGGAGGAGAGATCCTCGGCTTCCGCACCATCAACCGCGACCGGCACAAGGACCGCTTTGGACTGATGACCCTCGATCTGCCCGCCGCCGGCCTGCGGGAGGGAGAGCCGCTCGACCTGCGTATCACCGGCTCCGCCGCCCGCAGCAGCGGCTGGGTGATGACTTTTACCGGCCCGCTCCGGCAGGAGTTCTTTATCGTCCCGGCCGGCGTGGTGACGCGGGAAAAAGGCCAGCCGGTCGCGGTGGAAATTGTCTATCTCGGCGAAAAGGGGGAGGCCCTCCTCCGGGCCGAGGGGCAGCCCGCCGCCCGGTTCCCCCTGCGCTTCGGCCGCAACAGCTTTCCACTCTTCTATACCCCGGTCGATGAAGAGAAGAGCCGCTCGGTGACCGTGGAGATCGACGGCCGATCTTTCACGAAGCAGTTCGTGCACAGGCCGGTGCGGCCATGGACGCTCTTTCTGGTCCAGCACAGCCATACCGACATCGGTTACACCCGGCCCCAGGCCGAAATCCTCGCCGAGCACCTCCGCTACATCGATTATGCCCTCGATTTCTGCGATCAGACCGACGATCTGCCCGACGACGCCCGTTTCCGCTGGACCTGCGAGACCTCATGGGCGGTGCGCGAATATCTCAAAAGCCGCCCTGCGGCCCAGATCGAGCGGCTGATCCGCCGCGTCCGGGAGGGGCGCATCGAGGTGACCGCCCAGCTCCTGAACTGGTCGGAGCTTCCCGACGAGAACGCTCTGCTCCACTCGCTCGAGCCGCTGCGGCAGTTCCAGGAAATGGGCCTGCCGGTCTGCACGGCCATGCAGAACGATGTCAACGGCTTCGCCTGGTGCCTGGTTGACTATTTCAGCGCACTCGGCATCCGCTACGTCACCTCGGGCATCAATGACCATCGCGCCCTCAAACCCTTTACCGTTCCGACCGCCTTCCGGTGGGAGTCGCCGGCGGGAAAGCGCGTGCTCGCCTTCCGGGCTGATCACTATATGACTGGCAACATGCTCGGCATGCTCTCGGGGAGCGAAGAGACTTTTGTCGATTCACTCACGATCTATCTGCGCGGCCTCGAGGAGAAGGGCTATCCGCATGACGCGCTCTCGCTGCAGTTCAGCGGCTACTTTACCGATAATTCGCCCCCCTCGACCCTGGCCTCGGAGGTGATCGCCTCCTGGAATGCAAAGTATCACTGGCCGCGGCTGCGCAGCGCCACGGCCCGCGAATTTCTCGACCATCTGGCCGCCAGCGGCGGCGAATCCCTGCCCGTGCTGCGCGCCGCCTGGCCGGATTGGTGGACCGACGGTTTCGGATCGGCCCAGCGCGAGACCGCTGCCGGCCGCGAGGCTCAGGCCGGGATGATCGCCAACCAGGGGCTCTTCGCCATCGCCCGGCTGGCGGGCATCGAACTGCCGCCCTCCGTGCCCGGCCGCATCGCGGCGGTGATGGATCCGCTCAACTTCTGGCATGAGCACACCATGGGGGCCGCCGAGAGCATCTCCGATCCCCTCGCCGCCAACAGCCGCGAGCAGTGGGCTGAAAAGGCCTCCTGGGTCTGGAGCGGCGCCATGCAGTCGCGGCTGCTGCGCGAGTCGGCTCTCGGCTTTCTCCAGAGCATTGCTGCCCCGGCCCGGGTGCCGTCTCTGGTCGTCTATAACACCCTCAACTGGGAGCGCTCGGGGCTCCACACCGTCTACATCGATAACCAGATTCTGCCAAAGGAGAAAGCCTTTCGTCTGCTGGACGAGGAGGGGCTTGAGGTAGCCGCACAGCTGGCCGGCAGCCGTCCCGAGGGCAACTACTGGGCGGTCTGGATCGACAGGGTGCCCCCCCTCGGCTGGCGGACCCTGCGCATTGAAATCGACGAAAGGCCGCGCACGGCGCTCCCGCCCTTCGCGCCCGCCGCTGGCATTGTTGAAAACCGCTATTACCATGCGGAAATGGATGAGGCCGCGGGAGGATTGCGCAGCCTCATCGACAAGGAACTGGGCAGTGAGCTGCTCGATCCGCAGCGGCGCCATCAGCTGGGCGAGGTGATTTATGAACGCCTCCACGACCGTCGCGCCATGGAGGCGCTCACCCTCGGCGAATTCACCCGCACGCCCCTGCAGCAGATACACCTCGAACCGGGCATCGACGGCCCGATCTGGCAGAGCTTTTACGTCAGCGGCAGCGGTACGGGCTTTACGCGACTGCGCTGCGAGCTGCGTTTTTTCAAGGAGGTCAAACGGATCGAGCTGCACTTCAGCGGCCGTAAAATTTCCGAGAACGAACCGGAGGGGCTTTACGTCGCTTTTCCTTTTGCTCTGCCCGGCGGCCGGCTCTTTTTCGAAGCCCAGGGCGGGGTGGTCTCGCCCGGCATCGACCAGATCGAAGGGACGGCCAACGACTGGAATACGGTGCAGAATTACGCAGCCCTGCGCGCCAAGGAGGGCCAGATCGTGCTGGCGAGCAGCGAGTCTCCCCTTATGCAGTTCGGCGGCATCAATACCGGCCGCTACCGGCGCGGCGCTCTCCCGGAGAGCGGGCAGATCTATTCATGGGTGCTGAACAACTACTGGACCACCAACTTTTGCGCCAGTCAGGAGGGAGAAATCGCCTGGTCCTACGCCCTCACCTCGGGTCAGGATGGTTCCAGCAGCGCCGCGGCACGCTTCGGCTGGGGGCTGCGCGTTCCTCTGGTCTCGCGGGTCCTGCCGGCCTCTTCCGCAGGCCGCTCCGATATAAAGCCCTGCTCACTGTGGCCTTTCGCGGCTGAAGGGAGCGGAGAACTGCTGCTGGTCTCCGCCAGGCCGTGCGGGGAGGGTGTACTCTTTCATCTGCGCGAGGCCGGAGGGCAGCCGGCTGCCCTGGCCCTCGCACCATCCCATCGTTCATGGCAGCTTGACCTGTGTGATCCTCTTGGCCGTCCGCTCGGACGGCAGGAGAGCGTCCGCTTTGCGCCCTTTGAGGTCAGGTTTGTCCGCATCACGTACCAGAGAGATTGAGGAGAAAAGATGGTGTTGCGTACGCTGAATTGTACGGCCCTGGTTATTGCACTGCTCCTGTACGCGTTTTCCCCCGGCGCGCGGGCGGATGCCCCCGCGGGCGCCCGCCTCCCTTACCGGGATCCGGCCCTGACGGTCGATGTCCGCCTCCGGGATCTGCTGGGACGCATGACCCTCGAGGAGAAACTCTGGCAGCTCTTCATGGCTCCGGGCGATATGGAGCGCGACCAGGCTAAGCTCGACAAGGGCATATTCGGTTTGCAGTTTAACACCGCCCCCGCCGGGGGAGCTGCCGCGGCGCAGATTCTCCACTATGACCCCTCGGGATCGGCGGCGGCCATGGCTGAAAAGATCAACGCCGCCCAGCGTTTTTTCGTCGAGGAGACCCGCCTCGGCATTCCGATCATCCCTTTCGATGAGGCGCTGCACGGTCTGGTCCGCGACGGCGCCACCGCCTTTCCGCAGGCCATCGGGCTGGCCGCCACCTGGGATCCGGAGCTGATGGCGAGCGCTGCCGCCGCCATCGCGCGGGAGTGCCGCTCGCGCGGGATCCGCCAGGTGCTGTCGCCGGTGGTCAATGTC
>JAKQKF010000430.1 GCA_029560815.1 bacterium | reverse complement strand
GTGACCCGCGCCATCAATGAAGGCTATGCAAGGCTGCGCACCAAACTGGGTACAAACTGAGGCTTTTATGGCATTTATCAGCGATTTAACCCGCGGCATTTACCGGGAGAATCCCGTACTCAAACAGGCCCTGGGATTGTGCCCGACCCTGGCGGTCTCCAGCTCGGTTTCCAACGGCATCGGCATGGGACTGGCGGCCACCTTTGTGCTGATCTGTTCCAACGTGCTGATCTCCATGATCCGCAAGCTGGTGCCGGACAAGATCCGCATTCCGGTCTATATCATCGTCATCGCCACTTTCGTCACCATCATCGATCTCACCATGGCGGGATTCGTGCCGGACCTTTACAAGCGGCTGGGCATCTTTGTGCCTCTGATCGTGGTCAACTGCATCATCCTCGGCCGTGCCGAGGCCTATGCCAGCAAGAACAGTGTGCTCAAGTCGCTCCTGGACGGCATCAGCATGGGCATCGGCTTCACCGCGGCGCTGGTTGTGATCAGTTCGATCCGCGAGGTGATCGGCAACGGCACTTTCCTGGGCGTTCCGCTCTTCGGAGCCGAATTTGAGCCGGTCATGTTCTTCGCCCTCGCTCCCGGGGCCTTCGTCACTATCGGTTTCATCCTGGCCTTCGTCGCCTGGCTGGATCGCCGCAATGCGGCCAAATAGGCCTGTTCCGGAAGACGGCATCCCGGCCGCACGAATGCGCCGGGTGTGACGCGCAAGCCGGCAACCATCATTTGACCAGAGGCTGTTATGGACTTTAGCACACTGCTCATTATCGCCATCGGCGCCATTTTCATCAACAACTTTGTCTTTTCCCGGATTCTGGGCATCTGCCCCTACGTCGGGGTTTCGGGCCAGCTCGATTCAGCGGTGGGCATGGGAGCGGCCGTCACTTTTGTTCTTTCGATGGCCTCGGCGGTCGCCTATGTGCTCTATACCTATCTCCTGGCCCCGACGCCGGTCAATCTTTTCCATCAACTCTTTGGTTTGAAGACGCCCCCCGATCTGACCTTTCTTAAAACCATCGTCTTCATTCTGGTCATCGCGGCCCTGGTGCAGTTCGTCGAGATGGTCATCCAAAAGATCAGCCCTTCACTCTACAAGTCGCTCGGCATCTACCTGCCCCTGATCACCACCAACTGCGCGGTCCTTGGCGTCACCCTGATCAACGTCAACGAACAGTACAATTTCATCGAATGCACCGTGCACGGTTTTTCTGCGGGCATCGGCTTCACCATCGCCCTGGTGCTGATGGCGGGCATCCGCGAAAAGCTGCAGCTGGCGGATGTGCCCAAAGCGATGCGCGGCCTGCCGATCACCTTCATCATGGCCGGACTCATCGCCCTCGCCTTTTTCGGTTTCTCTGGTCTGAAGATCAACTGATGCGAATAGAGCGGCAATAAAAAAAGCCGGAGAGCACTGCTCTCCGGCTTTTTTTATTTGAAACTCGCCCCCATTCTCGCGTCCAGCCGGTGTTGTTGAAACAGCCGGACGCGCCCCCATTCTCGCGCCTGCCCGCCATTGCTGCGGCAGCCGGGGGCCCGAAAGCCACGTTCCTATTTCACCATCACCATCTTGCGGCTGGCGTTAAAGCCGCCCTCGGCTTCCATCCGGCAGAGATAGACCCCCGAGGGGAGGGTGCTGCCGTCGGCGCCGTCGCCGTGCCAGGTCAGGGTATGGCGTCCCGCAGCCTGGTGTTCATCAGCGAGGGTGCGCACCAGCCGGCCCTGCATGTCGTAGACAGCCACGCGGATGCGGACGCTCTGCGGCAGGGTGTAGCTGATCGTGGTGCCGGCGTTGAAGGGATTGGGATAGTTGGCTTCGAGGGCAAAACCGGCGGGCCGGGCCGCTGGTTCGGCCTCCACTTCAAGGTCATAACTGCCGCCGACGACAAACCATTCCGGATAGCGCGCCCCCGAGGTGTTTTCCATATCGAGCGCCCAGAAACTTCTCTCCACAAGATCGATGATCAGCAGCTTTTCATCGCTGTAGCGGTCGACCACCAGATAGCGGTCGTCCGGCGAGAAGGAGGGGCGTTCAATGTCCCGGCCGGAGAGCTGCAAATAGTCGTCGCCTTCGTTCGAGGCGAAATTATCGATCTTGATGTCCCAGTAGTTGCTGCCGTCGTCGATATAGCTGTAGGCGATGCGGTCGGGATCGGTGGAGCTGTACTGCACGTTGCCGACGCTGATGCCCTCGGGCTGGGCCGGCAGCAGGGTGTAAACTTGCAACTCGCTGCCGGTAAAGTCGATTTCGCCCATGTTCCACCAGCTCCTCTCCGTACCGTTGGAGAGAGTGATCTGGTTGTAGGCGTCAAAGGCGAGCTTGGGATATTTGGTGTTGGGCGACCAGTTGAGCACATCGGGATACTGGATGGTCTGGCTGGTGATGCCGGTCTGGGAGGAGGGGAACTCGAGAGTGACATAATAGAGCTCTTCCGAGATCAGCAGATAGATGTGGTTGTCATTTTCGTAGGTGGAGGTCAGCGCGACATACTCGCCGTCGCGCGAGACTGCGGCGTTCCAGAGGTCGCCCTGGCTCTGGATATAGTACTCCTCAAAGGTTTCATAGTTGTAATAGCCGCCGGCGAGGTTGGAGAGATCGAGGCGGGAGAGCACGCCCTCCGAGTTGACGAAGTAGAGATAGTAGCCGTCGGCCGTGGCGGTGAATTGGGTCCAGTTGTACTCCTTGCTGTTGACCGTGATGTCGAGGAGATAGTCCTGTTCGCTGGCGACGTCGTAGAGACCGAGGCGGGCATCGTCGCCGACAAAGGCAATCCACTGGGTGCCGCCGGTCGTGACGTTGACCTCATTGTCGCCCGCTCCGCGCGGTGTGGTGGTGCCGCCGCTGCCGCCGCCGCTCTTGGTGATCTTGACCGCATCGAAGGCCGATCCGACCGCGGCTACTTCGCTGCTGCCATAGAGATCGGTGGCGCTCTGCTCCAGGGCGGTGCGGGCGTCAATGAACTGGGACTGGCGGGTGAGGTAGGTGGACAGGGCGCGGTAAAAGATCTTTTCCGCTTTATCCTTGCCGATGCTGCTGGCGATCAGATACGATGCGTAGAGGGGGACGCCGCAGTTGGTGTGCACGCCGCCGTAATCCTCACTGGTGTACTGATACTCATCCATGGTTTTGGGCATCTGGCTGAGGACCTGCGAGTTGTGAGGATTGGAGATGTCGCGCAGCCCCGTGCCCATGCCCGGGCGCATGATATCCTCGCCCATCAGCCAGTCGTCACGGTCAACCATGCAGCCGAAGAAATCGGACATCGCTTCATTGAGCGCACCGGGTTGATCCTGATAGATGAGGTTGGCCGTATATTCGGTGACGCCGTGGGTCAGCTCATGGGCGGCGACGTCCAGAGCCCCGGCGAGCGGTGAAAAAAATTCGGCGCCGTTGCCCCAGAAAATGGCCGTGCCGTTCCAGTAGGCATTGTCCATCGACCGGCCGTCCTCGGTGACATTGACCACGGTGATGATGCTAGAGGCGTTGCCGTCGATGGCCTTGCGGTTGTGGGTGTTGCGGTAATAGTCATAGACCTTGTTGAGATTATAGATCGCCGACACCGCGCTCCGGTCGCTCCAGTTGGTCGGCGAGGAGGAGGTGACCTGGTAGAACTGCGACGTGGAGGTCGCGTCGGTGTTGTTGAGGTCGATGACCCACAAGCCGCCGGTGGGACTGTCGGGCAGATTGGCCGTCCCGCCGGAAAGTTCGTTGAGGTCGCTGAGCATATAGTAGGTGCCGCTCTGCTCGTAGGCGCGGAAGGCGCGGTTGACGCCGCGCAGGTCGGTACCCGAGGCATTGACCGGGCCTTCGCTCATGGTATTACTGTATTTGTGCAGCACCTCGCCGCTGATCGCGTCGACCATGACTGTGAACCAGTCGCGCACGCTGGCGTTGATATCGACCTGCCAGACCAGCCGGGGGATGCCCAGGCGGTCGATCCAGATCGCCTTGCGGCTGACCGGCTCGCTAAAGCGCGTCAGCCGCGCCATGGCGGCGGGGATCTCCTCGAGCCGGCCTTCCGACTCGAGATGGGCGCGGCTCTGTTCGACCGCCTGCTCGCCGTCGATCCGCGCTGCGGCCGGATCGATGCCGGCCGGCGTCGGGGCATAGCGGCCGTTGACGGCATAGACCTGGTCGGTGGCATCCACATGGACGTAGAGTTCATTGGCCCAGACCGGCACTCCCTTGAAGGACTGCTGCAGGCGGAGGTGGCGTTTGCCGAGTTCGTCGGTCTCGTAGCGGCTGAGGGAGAGTTCGGCGGCGGGCTGGCTGAGCTTCAGGGAAGAGGCGAAGGTTTCGAGCCAGCTCTGGGCGAGTTGGAGATCGCGCAGGGCCTGGGGCGTCTGCACCGCCGACTGCATCGTGGCGCCGGGGATGACGGTCGATCTGAGCTGGGGGAGACGGCCCAGGTCGCCGCTGATAAAGGTGATGGTGCCGTCAGCGGCCAGCTGCAGGTCGCGCACGGTCAGGCCGCGGCCGGCGGCAGCCGTGAGCAGCGATTGATCGGGACGGACGGCGCTGGCCAGGGTGCCGGATTGCGTCTTGGTGGCCTTGAGCCGGACCGGGTTTTTCCAGACCGCGCCGGCGCTGCGGATGTCCCGCGCCATGATCGGACTATTTTCCATGATCCGGCTCTTCCGGTGATCCTTCTCCTTCAGTTCAGCGGCATGGCCGGGCAAGATAAAGGCGGCCAGCACGATCAGCATCATGTAGCGATACCATTTCATTCTCTATCTCCTTCTATATTTCTGCGTTGAAATGCTGCATCCCCGCTGCATGGACGGTGGCGTCCCCTTTAAATCATACAACAATGTACGATCGGGGTTATTGCGTGGAAAGAAAATCTGCAGCATCCGGCAGCTGGAAATGCCGTATTCTGCAGTCTCAAGCCTGGCAGGCGGGTCAGCTCCTTTTGCGGTCCTGATCGAAGAGAATGCGGCCGTCTCCGGCGTCGACAAAATAGTCCCATTTGGCCATGCCGCCGCGCAAGGTGACGTGCCAGGCGAGACGCAGCTCTTTTCCGGACGGATAAAAGACGAGGGCGGTCTGTTCGACGCTCTCCATTTTGTGGGCGAGCCCCTGTTCG
>JAKQKF010000417.1 GCA_029560815.1 bacterium | reverse complement strand
GCGAACCCCAGGTCGGCCCGAGCACGGAGTATGAAGACTGGGCCGCGGAGGATGAGATCCAGGAACTTGACCTCGAATACCAGAATGATGCCGGCGAGAAAAAGCATCTGAAAATCAGGTACACAAAATAGCGATGCGGGGCGCTCTATGATATCTATCCCGGAGAGGCGGCACCTCCGCCTCTACCTGCTTTTTCTCTTGTTTTTATGGGCCGGACCGCTCCCGCTGCGAGCCCAGCCGGCCCTGCAGCACCTCCCCCCCGGGGAGGCAACCTCCGGACAGAATCTGGCCCTGCAGGTCAGCCTCACCGGCACCGGCAGCAGGGTGATGATGGGCAAGCTCTATTTTCGCGGCGAAGGCGAGACTGCCTACCGCGCCATCGATCTGGTCGGCCAGCCCCCGGTATGGCGGGGAGAGATTCCGGGCCGTTTTATCGCCGGCCCCTCCCTCTCTTACTTTATCTCCGTCCTGCTCGATGACCAATCGATGCTCACCTGGCCGGAGGTCAATCCCTACAACAATCCCTTCCGGATCAGGGTTGTCCAGGGTGCCCAGGCTGCACCTGTGGCACCGGCCGTCCCTCAACCGAGTCCCTCCCTCCCGCCGGCGGCTGCCGGAGTCCCGGCCGCGGCCCATGGCGATACCCTGCAGCTGCTCTCCCCCGACCGGGATGCCACCCTCGCCGCCGATGAGGTGATGATTGTGGTCAGCTACTTTTCCGCCTCCTCCGCCATCGATCCCGCCAGCGTCCGCATCGTGATGGACGGGCGCGAGGTCACCCGCCAGGCCGAGATCAGCGCGGCGATGATCTCCCTTGAACCTCCCGCGCTCGCCCCGGGTGTCCATACGGTGGCTATGAAGGCCGCCGCCACCGACGGGAAAAATTTGCCGATCCTGCGCTTCCGCTTTTTCGTCGAATCGGCGGCGGAGCTCGCCCGGACGGAACGGCCCGACCAACAGTTTCAGGCGCACAGCTATGCCGATCTGCTGCAGGAGAGCTATAACGGCAGGAGCGAGGGCATCGCCATGGGCGGGCTGGATTTTTCCGGACGGGTGAGCGGATTCAACTACCGCGGGGGGCTCTTTCTCACCTCCCTCGAGAGCCGGCACTACCAGCCGCGCAACCGCTTCAGCTTCAGCATCGCCAACCGCCTGATCGGAGCAAGCATCGGCGACAGCTATCCCCGTCTCCAGGAACTGATCCTCTCGGGGCGCAGGGTGCGTGGAATATCCGGCTATCTCCACCTCGGACTGGTCAACGTCGACCTCGTCTACGGCGAGCTGCAGCGGGCTGTGCAGACCACTTTCACCAGGGATGATTCAGGGCGTTCCGTCCCC
>JAKQKF010000501.1 GCA_029560815.1 bacterium | reverse complement strand
TTTCTGGCTGGAGGAGGGGGAGAACCGCTTTGGCAGCGATGCCGGGAATCCGGTGCGTTTCCCTGAGGGGCGCGCTCCGGCCCGGATGGGCTCCTTTTTTCTCGAAAAGGGCGTCGTGCGCGTCCGCATTCTGCCCGAGGTCCTGGTCACCGCCGCCGACAGCAGCCGGGTGCAGGAGACGATCATGCAGGATGATGCCGGCGGCTCCCCCACCATCCTTCGGTACGGGACCCTCTCCTGGCATGTCATCCGGCGCGGCGAACGCTTCGCCATCCGCCTGCGCGACAGCGCGCACGAAAATCTGAAGAACTTTCAGGGCATCGAACGCTATCCGGTCGATCCCGCCTGGCGCCTCAAGGCGAAATTTGTCCCCTATGAACCGGCGAAGAAGCTCAGGATCGTCAATGTGGTCGGTCAGGTGGAAGAGCAGGCTTGTCCCGGCGCACTGCTCTTCACCCTCCGGGGTGTGGAGTACCGCCTCGATGTCCTTGACGAGGGCCCTGGCGAGCCCTTCTTCGTCATCATCGCCGACGAGACCAGCGGTGAAGAGACCTATGGCGGCGGCCGCTTCCTTTATGTCGCCCGGCCCGATTCCGCGGGCGAAACCATCATCGATTTCAACAAGGCCTACAATCCGCCCTGCTCCTTCACCCCTTACGCGACCTGCCCCCTGCCGCCGGAGCAGAACCGCCTGCCCATCGCCATCCGCGCCGGTGAGAAGCGCTACAAGCCGAAGGAGGGCTGACCGGGTCTTGGACCCGGTCGAACTACCGGCGAGGAGCCGCCAGTTCCAGCAGGTTCCCGTCAATCAAGGCCTGGAAAATTTGTTGAGCGACCAGATCGAATCCATGGACCGTATAATGAACATCATCGTCAAAATACTCTGTGGTTTTAGGGATCCTGGCATCAAGATCGATCAAGGGCAGATGACGACTTTCGGCAATTTCGCTGGTCTTCAGGTTATAAAGCATGAATCCCCGGTATACGCTTGAGTAGCTCCACTGTTTTTCCGGGCCGACGGCTTCGTAATTGAGCATGCGCAGCTGTTCTTTTT
>JAKQKF010000476.1 GCA_029560815.1 bacterium | reverse complement strand
CTTCCCTACCGGCCAAAGTAGCGCAGCGTCAGGCAGGTCATGTCATCGGACTGCTCCTGCGCACCCGCAAAGGCTTGTACCTCTTTGATCATGTTTTCCACGAGATCGTTCAGGGATTCACCGGCGTGGGACTGCAAGGACTCCTCTGTCCGCTTTTCCCCAAACATCTCCTCCCCGGGGTTCATGGCCTCGGTGATGCCGTCGGTAATCAGAAACAGGGTCTCCCCGGGCTGGAGCATGACGACATTGGATTCATATTCGAGATTCTTCAAGGCCCCGAGGAAGACCCCGCCGCGGTTGTCGAGCTGGCGGACCTGACCCTCCTTGTTGATGATGTAAGGGGGATTGTGGCCGCCATTACAATACTCGAAGGAACCATTGCGTGTATCAAAGATGCCGTAAAAAACCGTGACGAACATCGAGGGCAGACTCTCATCGACGAGGATGCTGTTCACACTGGCCAGGCAGGTATCGGGTGGAATGCCTTTAAGTGCTGTGGCCTTGAGCAGGGTCTTGCTCACCGCCATGAACATCGCCGCAGGGATGCCCTTGCCGGAGACGTCGCCAATAATAACGCCGATGCGCGACTTGTCAATCAGGAAAAAATCGTACAAATCCCCGCCGACCTCCCGGGCCGGGATCATCTTGGCAAATATATCGAACTCTTTCCGATCCGGGAAAGGCGGAAAAACCTTGGGCAGGATCGAAGTCTGTATCTCGGTGGCGATGCCGAGCTCATGCTTGATGAACATCAGCTGGTCGCGCGACTGCATCGCCTCCTTGAGCACCCGCAGGTCGTTCAGCGATTTGTCAATGGTGATCTCGAGATCGTTGAGATCGATGGGTTTGATAACAAAATCAAAAGCCCCGCGATTCATGGCCGTACGAATGTTCTCAATATCCCCGTAAGCGGAGACGATGACCGAGCGTAGCGTAGGCCGCTCCTGCTCCTTGATGCGATTCAGCAGGGTGAGACCGTCCATCTCGGGCATGTTGATATCGGTCAGGACCAGATCGATCGCATCATCCTCCGCCAGGCGCTCGAGGGCCTGGACCCCATTGCCGGCGAATTTGAAAGTGAATATCCCCTCGCGAATCTGTTTGCGGAACTTTTGCAGGATGAGCTGTTCCAGATCCGGTTCGTCATCCACAACCAGGATTTTTGCAGGCATTGGACACTCCTGAGATAAAATATTATTTTGGCAAGCGGATGATGAATTCCGCAAACTGGCCCTCTTCGGACTCGAAGAAGAGCTGACCACCATGCTGGTGCACAATCACATCATAACTGATCGACAGGCCAAGGCCGGTACCCTTGCCGGGCGGTTTGGTGGTAAAAAAGGGCGTAAAGAGCTTTTCGCTTACGGCTGCAGGTATGCCGTTGCCGTTATCGCGGATGCGCACCTCGATCTGATCCTTGAGGTCCCGGGTCTTTACCGAGAGCGTTGGCGAGAACTCTCCGTTTTGTTCCTGTTTTTTGCGATGCGCCTCGTAGCAGCCGTTGGTGATGATGTTGAGAAAGACGCGACTGACGTCCTGAGGGACAATATTCAGTTTGCCGACGGCAGGATCAAAATCGGTCTCGATCTTGATATTAAAGGTGCTGTCCTGGGCGCGCATGCCATGGTAGGCCAGATTGATATCCTCGGCCAGTACAGCGTTGATGTCAGTGAGCTGGCGCTCATCCGATTTGCCGCGGGAATGCTGCAGCATGCTCTTGACAATGCTGTCCGCCCTTTTGCCGTGCTCGATGATCTTGGCGGCATTCTGCTGGAGGGTATCCAGGATCTCCATGGCTTCGGCTCTCTTCGACGTCACCGTCTCGCCCATCTCACCTGTCAAGACCTCCCTCAGCTCGGCGACCAGATCCGCGATGAGCTCGGCGAAATTGTTGACAAAATTCAGGGGATTCTTGATCTCGTGGGCGATGCCGGCGGTGAGGGCGCCAAGAGCGGCCAGCTTGGACTGGGTGACCAGTTTATCCTGGGTATTCTTGAGGTCGGCGAGCAGCTCATTGACGCGGTGGTAGGCATCAGCGTTTTCCAGGGCGATGGCGCTGTAGGTGGCCAGATTGCGCAATATGTTAAGATGATAATCGGTATAGGCATTTTTAGTAAAACTCTGGGCGGTGATGACGCCAATGCGTTTCTCCTTGTAGAGGAGCGGCAGATAGAGGATGGACTCGGGATTTTCACCGGCGACAGGCGCCTGAAGCTGTTTAATATAGAGGCTGAAATCCTTGGCATAGTCGTTGATGATCACCTCTTTCTGGTTTTTAAAGCACCAGACCGCCAGGCGGTCTTCATCCGAGAGCGGCAGGGAATAAGGCGGAAGGAGCTCATTTTTTTCGGTGGTGCCGGGGAAATCGAGCTGCTGTTTTTCTGCATTGAACAGGCCGATGCCAAAGACGGAAGCATCCATCAGGTGGTTGACATTTTCATAGATGGTGTGGATGATATTCCCGATCGAGAGAGTCGCGGTGATCTCGCGGCCGATCAGGCTGAGCTGCTCGACATTGTTTTTTTGCGCCTGAATTTCAGCTGTACGTTCCTGAACGATCTTTTCCAGTGCGCGGCTGCGTTCCTGCAGCTGCCAAGTGCGTGCGCGTACTACTCCAAAGATTAATCCACCGGCGCCGAGGATATAGAGCGCCCAGGCCCACCAGGATCTGTACCATGGCGGCGAGATGGTAAAAGCATAGAGATCCTCGCTGCTCTCCTGCTGAAAGATGTTGCGCGCCTGGACGCGAAAGCGGTATTTGCCGGCGGGAAGATTGGTATAGTCGCGTCGGGTATCGCGACTCCAGGCCGTCCAGCCGGCGTCGAATCCCTCCAGGCGGGTGCGGAAGACATTGGCGCGCGGATTGAGGTAAGAGGAGGCCGCAAATTCAAAGCGCAGGGCATTGCTGCGATAGGGAAAGCGCTGCCCGGCCGGGTCCTGCAGGCGCTGCCCGGGCCGTGCTGCCCCGTAATAGACGACCGAGTCGCCGGCCAGGACGACGCGACGGATGATGGCTGGAAAACCGGACAGTACCGTCTGCTGTTGGCCTTGCGCAAAGCGGAAGACGCGGTTCGCCGCGCCGTACCAGACGACGCCGTTTTTTTCCGGATAGATGATATTGATCACCTCACCAGAGAAGCGCGCCAGCTGCGCTTTCTCCAGCCGGTAAGAGCCATCCGGCATTTTTTTATAGACGGCCGATTCCTTGCCCAGATTGGCCCAGAGATGGCCTTGTGCATCTGCCACAATGATACTTTCATCCGGATTTTTGCCCAGGCCCAGATCCTTGAAAAACGGGTCGGGTGAGAATCTGTTTTGCTCCGGATTGAACCGGTATACCCCTTTTTTGGTGCAGAACAGGGGGCGCCCTGCCGGATTGAAGAAGACGGCCCCACCTGCCGGCAGCCCATGCTCTGTGCCAAATTTATCAACCTTGGGCGTCAGGAGCCGATCCCTGGCGAATGTCAAGCGTATCAATCCGGCATCCATGGTCCCCAGCCAGACCACGCCTGGCTCACCCTCCACCGCAAGCCGGATATATTCGTGGACCTCCGGAATGCTGCCCAGCCAGCTGAGACGTTGGGGATGGGAGGCATTATAGCGCAAGAGATCTACGCCACCCGATTTTCCTGCGACAATCAGATCGGGCGCCAGGCTCAGGGCGCTCATGTATAGAACCGGTACGGACATTTCCCGGGACATCATGGCCAATTGGGCCGTTTTGCCCTGAATACGATAAATGCCCTCGTTGACCGTGACAAAGAGTTCGCCATTGATCTGGAAAAAGAAGAAAGATTGCGCATTGCCGGCAATTCCGTCGATCATCTTGAACCGGCCATCCGCTTCATCAAGATAATAGATGCCATCGTTGCAGGTAATGTAGAGGAGACCCTGGTACCGGCAAAAGTCGGAAGGGCCTGTACCGCCAGGAATGGTGAACTCCGAGAGGGGAGAATTGTACTCGAGCACAGCAATCCCGCCATCCATGCCCACCCAGAGGTTGTTTTGCCGGTCCATGTACAGGCAGCTCGCCGTATTGGAAAGGAACCCATTAGCCTGGGAGAAATGTTGTCGCATCCTGCCCGCTCTGTCGACGATGACCAGTCCATTGGCCATGGTACCCAGGGCAAAACAGCTGTCCGGCGTAACCACACCGGCATAAATCGTTCCCTGGCGGAGCAGGTTATCCACCTCGGTCGAAAGAGGCTGGAATGTGGTTCCATCCCAGAGAAACAATCCGCGGGTAAAGGTGCCCACCAGGTAATGTCCAGCCTTACCCGGAAAGGGCAGCATGACATTGATCCGGTCATTGGCAAATTGCCCGCCGCCGGGGAGCAGCACCAGCGAGTCCTGCTCCATTTTCATCAGCCCGACGCCGTACTGCTGGACGTAAAGAGTTTGGTCCAGCCAGAAGGTATAGCCGAACAATTCTTGCGAGCGCCAGACATCGACCGTCCACGCCCCGGCCGCCGTACCTGAGGCGGGAGGATGAAAGCGGAAAAGCCTTTCGTTCGTTTGGAAATAAATGCCCTCGTTCGTGGCCTGGACCGACCAGACATAATTGAACTGGCGGTCCTCGGGTTTGATATACTCCATCAGCGAGTGATACTGCATCTCGCCGCGTTCATCCGCTGCCAGGAATCCCAGCATGGCTGAGGAACCGGCATAGATCCTGCCCTTTTCATCTTTGGAGAGAGATCTGCCGAAGGTATGGTTGGCATTCAGGATCAGCCGCCAGTTGACACCGTCGAACTCCTGAATGCCATATCCGTCGCCAATATACATGACACCGCGGTCATCCTGTTCGATCGCCCAGAATTGGGTGTGTCCGTCAAACTCCTTGCTGGGGTAGACCGTCATGAAGGGCTGGCCGGTCTCGGTCGCGCAGGCGGCTGTACAGAACAGCAGGAGCAGAATGCGGAATCTAGCCATTGGCCGCCTCCCGGAAGAGTTCATCCTTGAGCTGGGCAAAGTCGAGAGGTTTGGTGTAATAGTTATCCGCTCCACTCTCCATGGCATCCTCATAGTACTGGTTACTGTAGGCGGTTA
This sequence comes from bacterium, assembly GCA_029560815.1. Next base: position 20,850 of record JAKQKF010000476.1, on the reverse strand, counting down.
TCATCGCGACCTTGATGGCCGGAAAGTCGTGCTTGACGGCCTTGAGCAACTGCAGGCCGTTCATGCCGGGCATATTGATATCGGAGAGAATGAGCACCACCGCCGGGGGTTGGTTCATGTCATGCAGCTGCTGAAGGGCTTGCTCACCAGAAAGAGCAAAGCTGAAATCGATCTGCTGCTGGCGGATCTCCTTGCGGAAATGCTGCCGGAAGAGCAACTCGACATCCTGCTCATCATCTACGACCATCACTTTCATTTCGTGCTCCTAGTGTTACTCCGGAAAACCAGCCTGATATCGTGATCGTGGTATAAATTATCGAAATTGAACAGAAGACCAAAAGAAAATACCTTTGCTGTTACGGTCAAACTGCAGATTGTTGAAAATTAGCCAAACCGCACATATAATACAAGGAGAATTGAGCTGTTTTTTTGGCCCTTCAGGAGTGACGGACGCACGAATAGACGTTTCTGCCAGATGGGCCCCTATTTCTCAAGCATGTAGAGCTGCCATAGCTCCCGGTCGGTGATGCGCATAAAAGGCACCAGGGCCATTTTTCCGGTCCGGCCGATCGACTTTTCGAGATACTTGAACTCGGTAAATTTTTCCTGGAGCGCGGCATCCGGCTTTGCCGGGAGGCCGTGCTGGCGCAGCAACAGGATGCCCTTGGCGCGCATGGCCAGTTCGAGATAGATGCGCAGATAGCAGAACAGATCCACCACCACCGCTGGGGGAAAGTGGTCGCGCAGGGACAGCATGTACTGTCCGAATTTGCTCCCGGAGAAGCGGCCGCTGAGGATCGTCTCCAGCATGGCCATCTCCTCGTCCATGCTCAGTGTAAGCCACTTGCGCAGTGCGCGTTCGCTGTTCTCGTAGACCGCGATGATAAAGAGAGGAAAGGTGATCAAGATCACCAGGGTCGACTGGAGCGGGGGCAGTATGAAATGGTTGAAAGCCGAGTGGATGGCTGCAGCGGCGAGCCAGGCCAGTCCCCAGCAGGATAGTCCCGAATGGTTCAGCCGGTCCTGCCGCCGCTTACAGAGTATGGCGAAGAGGGCAGTGCAGGAAGCATGCATGACCGCCGTGCCGAAACCGCGGACAAACCAGATCATCAGGCTCGATTCGGCCAGACCGTAAAGATAAGAGATGTTTTCGATCACCGCAAATCCTGCCCCGATCGCAGCGCCGTGGATGGCCGAATCCACTAGGAAACCGACATGTTTTTTACGGATGAGCAGCCAGATCGGCAGGGCCTTTGCCCCCTCCTCGAGGAGAGGTGCGAGGTAGCGGGTGTAGAGGGTGACGTCGAAGTGCAGCCTGTGCAGCAGTAAAATGTTCAGCTGCATGCAGGCGAGGGCGGCCACAGCGCCTGTGATCAGGCTGCCGGCGGCCGCTGTGCTCCGCACCAGCTTGTAGCTGTCAAGCAGTAAAAGAAGCAGAGCCAGCAGGATCACCGGCGCAAGGCTGAGGATGATGTGCAGGGCGATCATAGGATTTTCAGTGAGATCATGAATTCCTTATTGCGCTGCCCGCCTTCATAGGCGACACCATATCCCAGTGAAAGGGTGGATTCGAAGCGCGACAGGCTCACCAGTCGGAAATCGGCCTGGGCCCCGAGGTTGGCCAGGCTCCGGCGCACGCCGAGGGCGGCGGATGCCGGACCGCCTTTGGCCATCTCCGGATTGGTCAGGATAGCGGAGGCGAAGAGGGCCGGCCGCAGCCAGCGGCAGTAGAGGCTGGTGACACCGAGGCTGCGGAAGCGCAGGGGCGGCAAATTCCACTCGATCATCGCCTTGCCGTAGCCGCGGCCGCCAAGGGCGTTGAGTTCAAGACCCGGCAAGCTGTAGTACTCGCGGTAGCGTTTTTCCGTCCCATGGTCGACCCAGTTGTTGCCGAAGCCGCCGAAGAAAAAGTTGGCAAAGGGATTCTCTGCACCGCCGAAACTGCGGCCGGCCGAAGCGCGTAGCCAGATGGAGGAGTGGCCGATGGCGATAGGGATGCCATAGTCGAGGTGGCCGTAGATCCGTGGATAGAGCTTGCCATTGACCAGGGAGGCCGAGGAGAAGGCGCGGAGGCGGATGCCCTTCTCGTCATCGACCGCGCCGAGCGATTTGCGGACGTACTGATAATCGAGGGCGATTTTGGCGGTTGACATCCGGTCATAGGTGGCCGCGATGTTCTGATAATCCGGCAGGCGGTCCATGCCGCCATAGTGTTTGACGCTGAGGTTGAGGTCGAGGGTGCGGGGTTTGTCGTAGATCAGGTTTTTGCTGTACTCCGCCTGCAGATTGTAACCCTTGCGGCTGGTTTTGGTCGGGCCGAAAAGATCGTAAAAGTCAGCGTCGTTGAGGCCGGCGCTCAGACTCCACTGCCACCAATGCAATTCCATCCCAAGATGGAGCCGTTCCTTTTGAGGCAGACGTTGGCCCGGGCTGTAGAGGGCCGAAAGGGTCACCCCGGCTGCGCCGATCAGATCCACAAAATTGGCACGCCAGCCAGCAGCTGCGCTCTCCTTGTAGCCCTGGACAACCGGGTAGGCCGAGCCCAGCCGCAGGTGGCCGAGGGGATGATATGGCCCGATGGGACGGATAAGGGAATCGGGGGTGATCCGGGCTGGGGAGCCGATCACCCAGCTGCGCACGACCGGGTACTTTTTGACGAGGGCAGCACCGAGGAAGGTAACCGCACTCACTTGTTCCGGAACTGCGATGGCGATCTTGCCCGGGATAAAGCCGCGGCCGCTGTAACGCATCACCAGCAGGGAATCCTCGGGCAAGGGTACCGGCTGGAAAAAGCCGGTCTCGGCATTGCTGAGGATCTCCATGTCCTCTTTGGCCCAATTGTAGCGGTAGATGTTGGAGACCCCGGAGTAATAGGAGGAGCCGTAGCTGTACTGACCGTCCGGAGAGAAGACGAAACTCTGCGGCAAACTGTTCTCGAAATCGAAGACCACTGCGAAGGTATCAGGGCGGGCGGTGGCGATCCGGATCAGTTTTTGCCGGCCGGAGATCTCGACCAGGGAGGCTGTCAGGGTCGATCCGTCGGGTGAAAGGTCGAGATCGAACACGTCCTGACCGTAGGGAAATGAACGGACCTGTTTCCATTCGTGCCATGGGTACGGGATCGTGACCAGGGTCGAAAATCCGTTAAAGTGGCGCACGCCCCAGAGGGTGCTGTCGGTGCGGTTGTAGGCGAGATCGCCGATGCGGCCGTCCTTGATGAGCCGCCGGGAATGCCCTGTCCTGATGTCGACGATATTGAGGTCGCGCCAGCGCTGGTTATCGCTGGTGTAAAAGAGGGCGCCTGCTGCGGGGTTCCAGGCCAGGGAGGTCACCGAGTAGAGGGTTGGCCCCTTGACCTCGCAGATCGGCTTGAGTTCACCGTTGGCGAGATCGAGGGCGGCGATAGAGGCGACCTGGCCGGGATAAAGAACGGCGGTGTAGAGTTTGTTGCGGGCGGGATCGTAAAAGCCGCGCGAGACCGAGCCGAGCGCGCGGCGGGAGATCGGCCGGAAGGGGGTCACTGGATTGCGATGGAGGGAGTCGAGATTGGCCTGCTGCCAGTGCTGCTCCCATCCCACCCAGCGGCTCCACTCCGCGGCGAGGCTCGTCCCGAAGACCTTTTTGAATTGGGCGGCGAAGTAGCGCTTGCTGTCATCATCACGCCGGTACCACTCCAGCACCTTCTCCGGGCCGTACTGATAGCCGAGATAACTGATAAAGCGGGCGCCATAGAGATAGGAATTGGCCCCGACCTGAAAATCGATCGCCGTACCCTCCGCCTCCAGTCCGACCACATTGTAAAAGGGGGCCCGGTCGCAGACCATGGCGCGGAAAACCATCTCGTCGTAGGCGCCCTGAGCCCGTCCCAGGCCGCCAGCCAGCCAGGTCTCCATGAAGACGGCGATCCCCTCGAGGTACCAGCGTGGAGTCAGCAGCCGCGGTGTGGTGAGATAGGCATAGAGGAGCGACGCAGGATCGTCGGCGGCATCCTGCACCTTACCCATAAAGAGGGCGCGGAAGAGGCGGTCGGAGTGTGCCGGCTGGTCGGTTGTGATGACATGCACCGTCTCATGGTTCATCAGCCAGTTCATCCGCTCATTGGCTGGCGTGGTCTCATAGACGTAATTGTGCGGGGCCAGTTCCATGCGGATAAAATTGCGCGGCACGGAAATGGCTCCAGCATTTCCATAGTCGCCGAAATCCTGGAGGAAAACAGTGGTCTTTTCCTGCGAGGAATAATTGAAAAGACGGCTTTCGAAGGTGCGGGAGTTGAGGTAACAACGGGAGAGATGGGGGACAATGAATTCATGGACCTTGCCGAAATAGACCAGGTCCATGGTGCGTGTGGATTGGATGCTGAGTTGAGCGGACGCGGCAGAAAAGCCAAACGCAAACATCAGCAGGAGCGGCATGCAGCAGCGAATTCCGGCTCTCATCTGTTCTCGATCCTCTCCCGGTGGATGATAATGCCTGCGTGGTTATCCGGTCGCGTCTGCCGTCTTCATAACCGAGCGGCGGTGCCCCTTGACGGGCATCGCCGCTCTCATAACAGTGGAGGCGCAACCTAAAAATGGGCAAGCCCGCTCAGGAGCGGCTTGCCGGATTCTGGATTAATATTGCCCGAGCGCGTCAATGGTCCTGCTGTCCACGGTCTGCAAGGCGGCCAGGGTTCTGGCGTCCACGCCTTGCAAAGCCAGGAGCGACTGGGCGTTTAGGCTCTGCAGGGCGGTCAGGGACTTGGCATCAAGCGACTGCAGGGCGGCGATTGATTTGCCATCAAGGGTCTGCAACGCTGCGATGGCTTTACCATCGAGGGTCTGCAGGGCGGCGATAGCCTTGCCATCGATGCTCTGCAGCGCGGCGATCGACTTGCCGTCGAGGGTCTGCAGGGCCGCGATCGACTTACTGTCAAGTATCTGCAGGGCCGCGATCGATTTGCCGTCGAGGGTCTGTAAGGCGGCAATCACTCTGCCATCCATGGTCTGCAAGGCGGCGATGGACTTGCCATCCAGCGACTGGAGGGCGGCGATCGAACGGCCGTCGGTTGTCTGCAGAGCGGCGATGGACTGAGCGTCCAAAGTCAGGAGAGCCGCAATCGCTTTGCCATCCAGAATCTGAAGAGCGGCAAAGGACCTGCTGTCCAGGGTTTGCAACGCTGCGATCGACTTGCCATCCAGGGTCTGGAGAGCGGCGATCGACTTGCCATCCAGGGTCTGCAGTGCGGCGATCGACTTGCCATCCAGCGTTTGCAAAGCGGCGAGCGATCTGCCATCCAGGGTCTGCAGTGCGGCGATCGGCCTGCCGTCGAGAGTCTGCAGTGCGGCGATAGACCTGCCATCGAGACTCTGCAAGGCCGCGATCGCTTTGCCGTCGAGGCTCTGCAGCGCGGCCATGGCCGGCTTGTCAGCGACGAGCTTTTGGACCGCATCGTTCTGCAACAACTGCTGCAGTTCGCTATCGGTCAGGGTCACATCCTGGGCGTCCATCTGCCCGGCCTGGTACTTGTCGGCTTTTTGCACAGCCCCGATCGTCCCCTGGGTGGCGGATTCCGGGGGAAAGGGATAGAACTTCGTCAGGGCCACGCCGATGATGACCACAGCTGCGGCGCCGATTAACAGCCATTTGTACTTGGGTGACATGGGAACCTCCTTGTATTGTTTGATTGGTATCGTTGTGGCATGTTTTTCACGTTTAATGTTTCTGATAGCCTGCATAATCCGGTCGGAGAGATGGGCAGGCGGCTCGACCTCCGCCACTTTCTCCAACAGCCGGGTCATTTCAGACTGCTCGTCATGGAGGGCTTGGTCCTCCGGGTGCTGCTGCAGCCAGGCTTCCCAGGCGAGGCGCTCGGCTGCATCCAGCGTCCCGTCGCAAGCCTTCTTCATCAAGATATGTGCAGATTTATGTTTCATTTTTAACACCCATTCTGGCGAGTATGAGTTTGAGGGCATGGCGTGCCCTGAAAAGTTGTGACTTGATCCGGCTTTCGGAGCGGTCCATGATCAGAGCGATCTCCTGATAGCCGAGGTGCTGAAAATGGCGCAGGACTATCAGCGCCCGGTCATCCGGCTTTAGATGCATCAGCGCCTCCTGAATCGCCTCGGCCAGTTCGAAAGACGGTGGCGCGGCAGCCTCGATGCGCGTCTCGTCCAGGCTGTTGTGGCGTTTGGCACGCCGGTACTCATTAATCGCTTCGTTCATGGCGATGCGATAGATCCAGCTGAAAAGGGAGAGGCCGGTCTTGTAGGAAGCGAGTTTTGTGTAGACCTTGACGAAGGTCGACTGGGTCACCTCTTCGGCCAGGACCCCGCTGCGGGTGATGCGCAGGGCCAAATTATAGACCGGTTTTTGATAGCAGGTCACCAACTCTGTGAAAGCCCGGTCATCACCCTCTCTGCAGCGGGCGATCAGTTCCGCCTCTTGCCGTTCATTCATACATACAATCCAGTTTGACAAAAGTTGCCTGATGGGTGGAAAATAGTTTCATTTTATGGTAAAAACGGCATCCAGTCCGGCGTACTTGAAGATCTCGACGATATGGGGATTGAGATTCTTCAGGATCAATTGTTGATTATTCTGCATCAGCCTTTTCTGCGTCGCTATGAGCACGCCGATGCCGGCGCTGGAGATATATTCCAGCTGGCTGCAGTCGATCTCCGTGCTTTTTTCGACCAGATTGAAGCACTTCATGGCACTCTCCTCCCGGGAGGCGTCAAAACGTCCGGACAGGAGCAAGGTGCCCTGCTTATCTTGTTCGATCTTGAACATAGTTCCTCACTTTAGATATTTGACCAGGGTGATGGTGCTGATTCTGTTCTCATGCGCGTACCCGACCTGGTCCATGATGGTATGGATCAGGTGCAGGCCAAGGCCGCCCGCCCGGCGCTCCCGCAGGGGGGCCCGGGTGTTCACGTCGGGTGGCTTCGAGACGTCGAAATCCTCGACATCGAAATCGCGGATGCGGAGGGTGATGGCATTCTCCGTTTTCTCCAGGGCTACGGTGATGTCGCCGGCTGAAGCGTTGTTGTGCTCGACCGAGTTGGCGAAGACCTCTTCCAGCGCGAGCTGCAGCTCGAGCGCACTCTTGCCGGCGATGCCGTGGCCGGTGAGAAATTCGTTAAGAAAATCGAAAAGGGCTTCGAGGGAGTTCAGGGATCGTTTGAAAGCGCGCTCGTTCATGGGTCCTTCCCGTGGTCTAGATATACTCCCGCCGCAGTTCCATCAGCACATCCTCGGTCAGCTGCTCGTTCTTGCGCAGCTCGGCGAATTTGTCGAGAAGGTCGTCGACCGTGAGCCGCCGCTTTTCCTCGAGCGGGATGTCGTCGATGATCTGTCCCTTGTGCATCATGATCGTGCGGTTGCCTAGATCGAGGGCCTGTTGCATACTGTGCGTGACCATGATGGCGGTGAGCTGTTCGCGTTCGATAAAGTGTCTGGTCAACTTGACCACCTGGGCGGCCGATTTGGGATCGAGGGCAGCGGTGTGTTCATCAAGCAGCAACACCTTCGGCCGGGCGATGACCGCCATCAGCAGGGTGATCGCCTGACGCTGGCCGCCCGAGAGCGAGCCGATGAGGTGATCCAGCCGCTTCTCCATCTGCATTTCCAGCCGGCCGAGCTCACTGCGATAGGCATCCCGCCGGGCGGCATCGAGGCTTTGGACGGGCCGGCAGGGCTTGTTGCGCAGCCAGGCCATGTGCAGGTTCTCGAGGATGGTCATCTTCGGGGCGGTGCCGCTGAAGGGATTCTGGAAGACGCGAGCGATGTCGGCGGCGCGCTGGAAATCGCGCAGGCGGGTGACCTCGCGGCCGTCGATGCGAATCGCACCGGCGTCCGGCAAAAAGGAACCGGCGACCGCATTGAGCAGGGTTGATTTGCCCGAGCCGTTGGTGCCAATGATGGTGACGAAATCACCGCGATTGACATGCAGGGTGACGTTCTGCAGGGCGCGGGTTTCGTTGATGGTGCCGGTATTGAAGGTCTTGCACAGACCGGTGATATCGATCATGGAATTTGCCTACCTGCTGGGGAGCTGTGAGGAATCCACTTCAGCCCTTGCGGCCAGCGAGCCACTGTGAATGATCTTTTTATCCCGCACGATCAGGTCCGCCTGACTCTGCAGGCTGTCGCTGAGGGTGATACCGTTCGTACGGGCGGTGTCGAGATTCAATCCCAGGGTCAGCTTTTTGTAGGTCTCGAAGGGGATATCCCGCGGATTTTCACCGCGGATAATACGGTCGATGAGCACGGCGGCTTGTTCGCCGCTGCTGGTATAGTCATAACCCAGCACGGCCAGGGCGCCGTCTCCGAGCCGCTCGACGTCGCTGAGAAAGATCGGGATCTGGCGAGTTCCTGCCGCCTTGACCACCGATTCGAAGGCCGAATAGACGATATTGTCCGGGCTAAGGACAAAGGCGTCAATCCCTTTCTGTGCCAGCGCGAGGGCCGCCTGATAGACCTCTGCGGAGCTGGTGATGGTCGCCCCTTTAAAGGCGACTCCCGGCAGGGCCGCCCCAGCCCGCTGGAGGTTCTCGACATTGAATACGGAGTTGGGCTGCCCCGGGTCCCAGATGGCCCCGATGGTGATCGGGCCGGGGAGGATCCTGCGGACCAGCGCTAAGGTCCGGTCCATCGGCACCCAGCCGTAAACCCCGGTGACGTTGGGGAGATGCTCCACGTCCGAGGTGCCCGCCTTGATCAGGAAGGGATTGGCGACGGTCGCGAAAACAACCGGGCGGTTCCTGATTTTGTTGAGCGCCACCTGGGTGCAGCCCGTCGAGATGGTGACGATGACATCCATCTTTTCGCGCTCAAATTTGTCGAGGATCGTGCTGACCGTGGGCAGTTCACCGGCGGCGCTCTCGAGCAGGATCCGGCAGTGGTCGCCGTCGCGGTAACCGAGACGGCCAAGCTCGCTGACCAGAGCGTCGCGTGTGGTGTTGAGCAGTCCGTTTTCGGTCAGCTGCACGACACCGATCTGTACCTGTTTCACTGGGGCGCTGCCTTTGCCGGTGAAGATGCGATAGACCACAAAAAGCAGGATGGCCGCGATGAGGAACACTCCCCAGAAAAAGGCGGGGCGTTTCCAGACCGGCCGGTGATCTGCTGCCACGCCAGAGGGCTGTTTAAGGCCGCCCATCGATCTGGACAAGACCAGGGTCAGCAACACAAAGACCGCCGTGAGCAGTTTGAGGTCGATGGGGTTCATCCCCGCATAGAGGGCGAGGGCGATCATGCCGCGAAAGAGTACCGCCCCCAGGATGACGCTGAGGAGCCGGAGGTAGATACTGCGGCTGCGGATGAGAGACTCGCCGATGATCACGGCGGCCATACCGATGACAACGGTGCCGATGCCCATGCCGATGTCGGCGAAGCCCTGATACTGCGCCACCAGCGCGCCCGAAACCCCGGTGAAACCGTTGGCCAGGGCCACTCCAAACCGGGTCATGCGCCCGACATCGATGCCGTTAGCAGCGGCCATAGTTGGATTGTCGCCGGTGATGCGCATGGCGATACCGAGGTCGGTGCGAAAGAAAAAGGTCATCAACAGCCAGAAGAGGAGCATGATCCCGGCAAGCACCGCCGCGGTCCAAAGCTCGGGATGGAGGCCGGGATTGACCTCCGCCAGCCAGGAGAAGAGGGTGCGCTGGTTGAGGAGAGGGAGATTGGCGCGCCCCATGATGTGCAGGTTGATGGAGTAAAGGGCCGTCATCACCAGGATACCGGCGAGGAGGCCGTTGATTCCAAAACGCGTATGAATGAAAGCGGTCAGCCACCCGGCCAGGGCGCCGATGGCGAAGGCGGCCCCCAGGGCGAGCAGGGGATTGATACCCTGGGTCATCAGCACCGCCGCGGCCGCCGCTCCGGCGGTTAAACTGCCGTCGACGGTAATATCATTGAAATTGTGGATGCGAAAAGTGACAAAGACCCCCATGGTCATGACGGCATAGAGAAGCCCGAGGTTCAGCGCTCCGACCCACAACTCCATGCACTCACCCTTTCAGTTCAATGATTCCGAGCATCCCGTTGCTAAACCGGCTTCCACCGAGGAGGTGCTGCACCTTGAAGACATCCAGTTCGGTGAGGATGCGGTCAAGCTCTTCCAAAAAATGGTCGAGGTTCTTGCTCACCGGTCCTTTGGCGAAGATACCCGCATGAAGATGAACGGTGGATTTCTCCGTGAAGAGCTTTTGTACAGCGGCCGGACAGGCGGCGCGGTCGCGGCAGATGATGCCGGCGGCAGCGATGACGTGGTTTGGATCAGCAGGATCGACAGGAAAGTTGATCCAGGAGGCGACATGGGCGACTGAATAGAGATCAAAATCCTGCTCTGGGCGATTCTCGCGCAGGGGCACCTGCTTCAGGTTCATGCCCAGGATGCCCTTGCTTTCGGCGATCAAGACGATCCCAAGCAGGGGCGCGGAGAGAGGCAATGTCAGCAGCCATTCCAGCAGCAGGTCGAGGGTGATAAAACCGTCAAAAGCCGCCAGGTAGCGAAAGACACCGTCGAAGGCGAACCCGTTAAGGAAATGGCAGCCGGTGCCCTCGCTGTCGCCCGAATGGAGCATAAAATCTGCGGCCGGGCGCTTGACTGCAGGATAGAAATAAAGATTGTGGTTGAGGAGCACTGCCTCGCCGAAGAGCCCCTTGTACTCCTCATAATCGTCGCCGATGGTCGCCAGGCCGGCGCCGTAAAGCAGCTCCCGCTGCGGCAGGGTGATCATGTCCTCCTGGTCATAGTCCGCGGTGGCGAATTTATCCTGGCTGCCGATGAGGCGCAGCATTCCGGGTGCCGCTTCGGGCCGCTCCCGCAGGGTAAAGCTCACCCCGGCACGGGTTTCGCTACGGTCGCCGGCTGCGGACGGGTAAGTCTGACTGAAGTCGAACTCTGCCTCGGTGGTGCCGATGCGCAGGATACGGTCAAAACCGGTCATGATCAAAACGCGCATCACCCCCTCAGGAACCTTGCAGAGGAGGATCTCGCCGCCGACTCTGGCCAGGGCTTTCTGCGCGATGAGAAAAACGCGCAGCCCGGCGCTGCTGAGGAAAGGGACCCCCGCCAGGTCGACGGCGATGCGCCTCTCCCCATCCATGATCATCTCCTCCAGGCGGCGCTGGATGTCAGGCGAGGAGATGCTGTCGATTCGTCCCGCGACCGCCAGGCAGGCGACGCCGGCGCTGCGGCTGATAGTACAGGTTGCCATCCGGATCTCCACCGGTTACAGGTCAGGGGTGATTGACGACCTCGATGACGGCCTCGTCCCCAGCTGCGCTGCAGGCGGTCTGGCGCCCGTCATCGACGGTGAGTTTCACCCGGTAGATTCCCGGCTTGTCAAAGAGGTGATAGAGTTTGCTGCCGTTGGTGCGTGTGCCATCGCCGAAATCCCAGGTGCAGGTGAGCGGATCGCCGTCGGCATCGCTCGAGGCGCTGGCATCGAAGAGCACAGCGTCGTGCGCAGCGCCACAAAAAGCCTTGCGGTCAGCGCCGGCGGCGGCAACCGGCCGGCTGTTGACCATGATAATCGCGAAATCCTCCGCAGTGGCGCAGCGGCTGCCGGAGGGATCAGTGACGCGCAGCCGTACGGTGAAGCGGCCCGCCTCGAGCCAGGCATGGCGGACGCTCTTTTCGGCCGAAGCCGTACCGTCGCCGAAATCCCAATGCACGGTCCAGTCGCTGCCATCGGCATCCCAGGAGCGGCCGGCGTCGAAGAGCAGGCTCTCGCCGGGGCAAGCGCTACGTTCGCCGCCGGCTGAAGCGACCGGCGGATGGTTGACCGGAATGGTCACGGCACTTTGGGTGAGGCTGTTCTCCAGCCCGAGGCCGTCATCCATTATCAGAGTGACGGTGTAACGCCCCGGCTTGGCGTAGGTATGTAGGGCTTCAAGGCCCTCCGCGTTAGTGCCGTCGCCGAAATCCCAGCGGCAGGTCATCTTTTTGCTGGCAGTGTTTTTCGATCCGGCCGCTGAAAAAGAGAACGCCTCACCGGGGCAGGGGTGCGCCGGATCGGCTGTGATCACCGGCTGGACCGGGTCGTTGACCACTACCCAGAGGGTGTCGCGGCCGGAGTTGTTGGCGGCGCTGGTGTTATCGGTGACGGTGAGGACGACCGGATGGCGGCCGGGGGCGGCAAAGGCATGGCGAATCACACAGCCTGGCCTGGTTTGGCCGGCGCCGAAATCCCAGAGGAAAGCGGTGAGTACACCGTCCGGATCGCGGGAGGCCCCGGCATCCAGGGTGATGATCTGGTTGATCCCGGCGCTTTGATCGGGGCCGGCCTCTGCGACCGGTTGATCGTTGATGGTGATCATTTTGAGCGTAGTCGAGATATTGCACAACCCGGTACCGCCGGTGGAGACGGTCAGCTTGACCAGGTAGCGGCCCGATTTGGCATATGTGTGGGTGACCCTGACGCCACTGCCGCCGGCGCCATCACCAAAATCCCAGAGATAGTCGCTGAGGGCCTGCCCTTTGTTGGTCGAGGCGGAACCATCAAAGGAGACCGGCTGCTGCACCGGCGCGATTTCGGGGCAGGCGATCTGGGCGAGCGGCGCGTCATGAACGGTGATGATCAGCTCATCGGTATCGGTATTGTCGCAATCGCCGCGCAGGTCGCCGGTGATGGTGAGGACCGCGCGATAGATGCCGGCTTTTTTATAGGTGTGACCCGGCGCCGCTCCGCCCCCGGTCGTGCCATCGCCGAAATCCCAAAAATAACTATTGACCACCCCATCGAAATCGCGCGAGGCGCTGCCGTCAAAGGCGACCTGGGTGTTGGTGCAGACCTCCTGGTCTGGTCCGGCGATGGCGACCGGCGACTCGATGATGCGGATCGCCTTGGTGGCGACGCTGGTATTACAGGGCAGACCTGAGTCATCCGTCACGGTAAGGGTCACCAGATAGGTGCCATCCTGCTTGAAGATCCGCGTCGGATTGAGTCCCTCGGCGTGGGCGCCGTCACCGAAATCCCATTCGTATTTGAGCAGGCCGTTCTCCGGATCCTTCGAGCCCGAGGCATTGAAGATGATCACCTCGCCCGAACAATAGGTCTCGTTCGGGCCGGCATCGGCCACCGGCGGCTCATCGATACGGGCAGTGATCGAGCTGGAATGGCGCGAGTTTTTCAGACCGAGCCCATCGTCGACCGTCAGGATCACCGGATAGGTGCCGCCGCGGGCATAGTCATGCAGGACGCGCACGCCGCTGAGGGGAGCGCTGCCGTCACCGAAATCCCAGCTGTAGCTCAGGGGATCGCCATCGGGATCGACTGAGTTGCCGCCGTCGAGGAGCAGGGTTTTATCGCAGCTATGGATGTTCTTGCCGGCGTGTGCGATCGGGGCGTGATTGACGCGGATCGTCACGGTGTCGCTCGCCACGGCGTTGGCAGCGGTGCTGCCGTCGTCGACGGTGAGGATGACGGAATAGCTTCCCGGGGAGGTGAAAGTGCGGGTGGTGCGGGCGGCTGCGGCCGCGCCCTGGCCGTCGCTGAACTGCCAGCGGAAGGAGAGGCTGTCGGGATCGGGATCGGAGGAGGCGCTGCCGTCAAAGAGCACGGCGGTGCCAGGCGCGATGACCTGGTTATGTCCGGCGCGGGCGGTCGGGCGTCCGTTGACCGTGATAATCGCCTCGTCGAAATCGACGGCGGCTTCCTGGCCGGTGTTGTCTTGGACGCTCAGCCGGGCGTTCATTTTTCCCGGCCGACTGTAGCGATGCGCCGCTGTCTTGCCTGCGGCCGACTGGCCGTCGCCGAAATCCCAGCGGTACCCCGAGATCTGGCCATCGGGATCGCGCGATCCCGAGCCGTCGAAGAGGAGCTCTTGTCCGGCTGCGGCGATCCGGTCGGGTCCAGCGTCGGCGAAGGGTTTTTCATTGATGACAACCTGGCATTCGTCGCCGGCCTGATTGTTTTTGGTGCCCGAGTTGTCGGTGACCGTCAGTTTGACTGTGTAGGTTCCGGATTTGCTGTAGACATGGGCCGGGCTGACGCCGCTGCCGGCGGTGCCGTCGCCGAAGCTCCAGTCATAGCGGATCAACTCGCCGTCTGTATCATGCGACCTGGCTGCGGAGAAGTGGACCTCCGAAGCAGTGACCAGCTGGTCCGGTCCGGCGTCGGCAACCGGGGGTTGGTTGACGGTGACCACGAGGCTATCCGAGCGGGTGTCGGAAGGGGTGCTCGAGTTGTCCTTGACCGTCAGAACCACCATGTATTTTCCCGCCTGCTGATAGGCATGGGTGGTCTGTTTGTCCTCCTTGCGGTTGCCGTCGCCGAAATCCCACTTGTAGCCGGTGAGAGCGCCGTCCTTGTCGAAGGAACCGCTGCCGTCGAAGGGGAGGGATTCCGCGATGGCGCCTTTGGCGTCAGCCCCCGCCCTGGCAACCGGGGGATCGTTGATGAACACGGTGAGCTCGTCGGTCTGGGTGCTGTTATCAACTCCGGCGTTATCGGTCACCGCGAGCCGGACGCGATAGAGGCCGGGGCTCATCCAAGCATGCCGGACCAGCTTGCCGCTCGCCTTGCCGCCATCGCCGAAATCCCAGACCCAGGCGGTCAGTTCGCCATCACTGTCACTGCTCTTTTCGCCCGAAAAGGTCAGTTCCTGCCCGAGCGCACCGCGGGTATCCTCGCCGGCGGCTGCGACCGGGGGCGCATTGACCCAGACCTTGAGCTCGTCGGTGGCGAAATTGCAGGGACTGTCCGAATCATCCTCGATCCGCAGGGTCGCTGTGTAGGTGCCGGGACGCTCGTAGGCATGCGTGGTCTTGCTGCCGGCGGCGGAGTGGCCGTCGCCAAAGGTCCAGTTGAAAGCCGTCAGCCGGCCGTCCTGGTCGGACGAGGCCGAGCCATCGAGGACGACGGCCTTGAGCGGAGCGGTGATGAGGTCGGCGGCCGCCTTGGCGAGCGGGGGTTTGTTGACCTTGACGCTGAAGCGCTCATAGACGCTGTTGCCGACCTCACCCGAATTGTCGCTGACGATCAGCAGGGCCTGGTAGGTGGTTTGCTCGGGGAAGAGATGGGCGACGCGGCTGCCGGTGGCGGTGGTGCCGTCGCCGAAATCCCAGCGGAACTCGAGCAGGTCGCCATCCGGATCGGTCGAGTCCTTGGCGTCGAAGACGATCGAGTGACAGTCGGAGAGGGCGATCAGACTCTTCTGGATCAGCGGGCGGCGGTTCAGCTTGCTCAGGTAGACCGGCAGGGCGATCGGCAGGATGGTGCCCTGGTCGTCGCTGATGTAGAGCGAGACGTCATTGGGCGATTCGCTGCCCTGGCCGAGGACGATGGCGCAGGGATGTCCGGCCTCGAGCGGCTCGAGGGAGAGCAGGGTTTTGGCCCATTCACCCTGCCCGGAGGAGAGCAGCGGCAGGTTAGAGCGGAAGGGCGTGACCAACTGCACGACCGCGCCGGCCAGATCAAAATTGTTGACGGTGATCGATCTCGCCGTTTCCGGGACCATGAAGGTGATGCTGGCGACGTTTTCGCTCTTGCGCAGGCGCAGGGTCGGCGAACAGGAGAAGAGGGCGGCCCCGGCCGGGGTGATGTTCATCGAGGGCGAGCTGCTGACGCGCAGATCGAAGGCATTGGCATCATTGCCGCTCACCCCCTGGACCACAAGCTTGAAATAGCGATAGGCGCCGACCTGCTCGCCCTCCGCGGGGGCGAAATGGGCGAAGTTGTACCAGCTGTTGTCTAGTTCACGGTTCTCACCAAAGAGTCCCGTCACCAGTTCCTTGCCGGCATCCCGGTCCGTTGCGGTGGGCGTCGCCATCTGCAGAGAGGGGGACGAAAAGGCACCCGCTCCGCCGCGGAGGGAAAAGCGCACCCCGGTGTTCCAGGGGCCAAAGGCCAGATCGTTCTCCCCGCCGCAGTCGGCATCGAAAATCCGCAGGTAGAGACTGTCCGTACACGAGGCTTCCAGCCGGATGAAGATGATCTGCTGGAAATCATCATCGCCTTCGCGGATCGATTGTTCCGGTCCGTAATTGACCAGAAAGATATTCTCCTTGGCCAGGAGTGCAGAGGCCATGAGGAGCAAGAGGACCATCCATCTCAGTTTCGTCGTCACGCGGTTCTCCCTTCACAATGATCCATCGAATGCCAAAATCGCCTATTCGGGATTGAGGACGCTCCGGTTCCCGAAATAATCCTCGAGGACGAGCGATTTTATCTTCACTTTCGCTGCAGAAAGGCTTCCCTGGGGAAATTTGAAAGAGCCTTCGTATTGTTGTGATGTGCTGTTGTAGACCAGGTAGCCGGAGGTCAGCGCCGTGCCGGCTTGGAGCTCGATGGCGGCGGTGCGACGCAGGCCGGAACCGTCCTTGGCCTTGACCTTGACTTCGAGCAGATCGCCGGCGCCGGCCGCTTTTTTCTGCAGGGTGTAATCCACCAGATCCGGCGGCGTGCGGTCAAGGGTCACCTCCTGCTGGAGGAGCGCCTCATCGCCCAGGTCGTCGGTTGCGGTCAGGCGCAGGGTATTGGCGCCCGGCTGCAGGATGAGGCTGTAACTGAACCGCCCGGCCGTCAGGGGGACCGCAGCACCGTTGCATGTCAGCCTGCTGGCGTTGAAGACGGCCCCCGCCAGCCACAGGGTGTCATTAGCTGCGACGGCCGGGATCTGCTCATCCAGGAGGATCTGCGGGGCATCCTTGCGCACTTGCACCCGCACGGTATCCTGCTTCTGATATCCGGCAGGCGTCAGGACGCCGACGACGAGCGGCATGCTCTCCGCGAGATCAAAGAGGGAGAGCTGGAAGCGTCCGGAGGAGTCGGCGAAGGTGCGCCCGCGGGTCATACCGCTCAGGTCCTGAATCGAGACCGAGGAGAGAGGAACCGTGCTTCCCTTGAGATCGAGGGTGCGCCCGCGCGCGAGGAATTGTTTGGTGTCGGGCAGCTGCATGGCCGCATCGTAGTCGATGCTGACCGCCCTGGGTGCTGCATAGATCACCGTCCGCAAAATGCGGCTCTCATTGCCGCCGGCATCCCGCACAAGCACCGTGATCTTGTTGATGCCCTCGTTCAGCTGATAGGCCATTTCGAAACGGCTGCCGTTGAGGCTGGTCGCCTGGCCGTCGATAAAGAGCTGGACATTGGCCTCAGTCTCGCCGGTGATATGCAGGGTGTCTGTCTTGAATATATCCTGTTCCTGGGGATGGATGACGTAGAGGAAAGGATGGGTGGTATCGGAAAATATATAGAAGAAACCGCGCGGACTGGTGGGGCCGGGAAAACCTTCTCGGTCGATGGCCGCGATGGTCCAGTAGTAGGCCCCGTCCTTCAGCCCCTCTGTGGTAAAGGTGCCTTCCTGGATATCCTCGCTGTTAATGATGATGTTCTTGAAGGAATAGTCGGCGGAGACCTGGAGGAGATAGCGCACGGCCTGTGTCACAGGAGCCCACTCGAGTTTGACCGATCCGCCGGCGAGGATGGAGTTATTGAAAGGGGCGATCAGGGTGGTGCCGTGCAGCAGCTCGCGCGACTTGCCGATTTCGCCGTCTGCGCCGATTTTCGAGCCGTGGTTTTCCTCGATGACGACCGAGTCCTCGCCTGAAGTGACCTGGATTTCGCCTTCATAATTGGCGATCTTGGTGGTCTCCTCATCCCTCTGCACCCAGAAGCTTTTGGAGTTGATCTCCGTTTTGACACCAGGGATGTTGAGGTTAAATTTTTTCTTCTTCTGGTTGGACTGGAGCAGGGCGAAAGCGGCGCCTTTTTCGAGTTTCACGCTCGAGTCGCGCTCCTTGCTGAGCAGATCGACACGCATCTTCTGGATGACCGCCTGCGAATTCTCGTTCAGGCGGATGCGGCTTTGGTCCTGGAAAGATATCTCGGCGTATGAGTTGGAAAGGGTGCGCACACGATTGTTCTCATAAAGTTTGGAATAAAGGCTGAGATCATTCCAAACCATCTCGGCGGCGGATCGGCCCTGGACGGTGCCCGACCGGTCTGTGACCGTGGCATCCGCCGAGGTGTTTCGCTTCTCCAGGCATTCCTGATGGGCCTGCCGGGCGAGCTGGCCGGCTGCAGCTGCGAGCCGGGCGCTGTTTTCCCAGCTGCCCTTGCTCCGCTCGCGGACCGCCTCATCATAGCTGGCGATGGCCTGGGTGATCCCCTCGGCCGCAAAGACCCGCGCGCCCACATCGGTGGCCATCTGGATCGCTCTGCGCGCGCCATCGATCTCCTGGATTGCGCGCTTGATCGCTCCGGCCGGTATGACCAGCTTCATCCCGGGCTGGATCTCAGAGGGTGCGCTGAGCTGGTTAGCCTTGAGAATTTCATTCCATAGATTGGGATCGCCGAGCGCCTCCTGGGCAAGATCGCGCACGCTTTGCCCCTCGCGCGCCACCAGGGTGCGGACATCGGTACCCTGCGCCAGCAGGCCGGACGCCAGGATCCCCAGGGCTACGAGGGTCCAGAGAAGGGCGGATCTTATTGCAGAGTGCATCGCCAATCCTTATCGCTTAATTTTTCGGCAGCAGGATGATAAACTCGGTGAATTCTCCATCGCTCGTCTCAACCTGGAGTTCACCCTTGTGCATGCCGACGATGATATCATGGCTGAGCGATAGCCCCAGCCCCGTTCCCTCGCCGGTGGGTTTGGTGGTGAAAAAGGGCTCAAAGATTTTTTCGAGATATTTTTTCGGGATTCCCGGGCCGTTGTCGCGGATGCGGACTTCGGCCTGGCTGCCCAGGTCCCGGGTAGTGATCCGCAGTTCGGGCTGGTAGCCGCTGCCCACCGCACTCTTTTTCGCCTTCATGGCATAGACGGCGTTGTTGATGATATTAAGGATCACCTGGCTCATCGAGGAGGGGTTGAGTTGGACCTTGCCGGTGGTGGCGGCAAAATCCCGCTGGATGGTGACGCCGAAGGTCGGATCCTTGGCGCGCATGCTGTCCCAGGTAAAGGTGACGCACTCTTCGATGAAATTGTTGAGATCGGTCTCCTGCAGTTCGCCGACGTTGCCGCGCGAATGCTGCAGCATGCTGTGCACGATCCGGTCCGCCCGCTTGCCGTGATCCGAGATCTTGGTCAGATTGCCCTTGAGGCTGCCGAGAATATCCGCGATATTTTCGCGCTCCTCTGGAGCGATCGTCACCAAGGGCTTGCCCAGCTCGCCACCCAGCTCCTCCACCAGCTCCGAGGAGAGGATGGCAAAATTGTTGATGAAGTTGAGGGGATTCTTGATCTCGTGGGCGATGCCCGAGGTCAGCGAACCGAGGGAGGCGAGCTTTTCGTTGACAATCAGCTGCTCCTGAGTATTCTTGAGCTTCTGAAGGGTGGCTTCGAGGGCGATGTTCTTCTCTTTCAGCTCTGCGGTGCGCTGGTCGACCTTGATCTCCAGCCCCTTGCTGTATTCGGCCAGCTCATTTTTCTGGTTTTCGATCTTTTCAAAATTTTCTTTGAGCGATTGGCCCATATTCTCGAGGGATTGGCCCAAAACGCCGATCTCATCCTTCGCCGAATAGTTGACGCGGACGTCGAACTGCCCGGAAGAGATCTCCTCGGCCGCCTTGCTCATGCGCAGGATAGGTTTGCTGATCTGCTGTGAAAAAATGATAGCGCCGATCACCGCGATTGCCAGACCGAGAAGCACCCACCAGAGCAGCTGGTTGAGCATCTTGCCGACTGCTGAATAGGCCTCCTTCTCATCGATCTCGGCGATGATCGCCCAGCGCAGATCCTGGGGAAAGGCGTAGCAGCCGACCCGTTTTTCTCCCGTCGGCATCGTGTAGGAGGTGACACCCTGGGCGCGTGAGCTCGATTGCAGGATCTGGATGGCATCCTGAACGACCTTGAGGTCGGTCAGATCTTTCTCTGTGACGCCAAAAATCTCCTTGCCATTCCCGTCGATCAACAGGATTCGTCCGTTGCGGGAGATGGGCTGGTTTTGAACCCGTTCGCGCATTCCGTTCATGTCGACCTGTGCGACCAGGATGGCGGAGGGTGCTCCGGCGATGTGGACCGGCAACAGCAAGGTCACCAGCCAGGTATCGACAGCGGTAAGATAGCGCGGCGAACCCATGCTGCGCTGTCCCTGGCGCAAGGCTCGCAGCTCACTGAGGGAGGGTGTCATGGTGGCGTTAACATCCAGCGATTTCTCCTGCAGCCTGGCTGCGAACGACTCTTTCTGGGTGGCGATGGCCGTGATGAACTCACCCGACTGAACCTCGAAGACCAGGGCGAGGGAGACGATGTCGTCAAGATTCTTGATGCCCGCCGAGAGGAATGCGGCCTTTTCTTCAGCGCCAAGCTCCTCGCTCTCCAGTCCGCTGCGGATCAGCAGCAGGGGGGCGGTCCAGCGGTTGGCATAAAAGGTATTCACCTCCTGCGCCAGCTGGCCGGCGGTCATCATCAGCTCGTAATTGGTGCTGCTTTTGAGCTCGTCCTTGGTGCTGTTGATCATGTTAAAGCTGGAGATGGCGATGGGGATGATGGCGATGACGACGGCGAAGAAGATCAGCTTGTTGTGCCAGTTCATTCTGAGCATGATAGAGTCCGTTCAGGAGTTTTCAACCAGCCAAACAAAACGCTGCCAAAAAACGATGGGTAAAACGGGAAGGTTATAGGACCGGCGGCGATCACCCGGCCCAGAACTATGGTTCGGGACCGATGCAGCAAACAAAAAGGCACAATCCTTGATCGAGCATGAAAAGAGCTGTGCCTGCGGATGCAAAAAGTCCTGTGCCAGACGATGGTTGGAATTTACATGTTGTATATTATCACTCTTGTCCAAAATAGGAAATAAAATCATATAGCAAAAAGAGACAAGTCTCCGTATTTTCTTTTTATCAGGAAAGAAAAACAATCAACGGAGGATTTGTCTCATGAATAAATATAATAGCATTTTTGGTCAAATTC
>JAKQKF010000451.1 GCA_029560815.1 bacterium | reverse complement strand
CGTTGAAAAGCGTCATCACTTCCTGACCGAGCATATTGTAGACCTTGAGCGTAACATGGGCCTGGACCGGGAGCGAATATTCGATGCGGGTCGTCGGATTGAAGGGATTGGGATAGTTCTGCTTAAGCGTGAATAATTCCGGCAGGGCGCTTCCCGGCGTCAGATCAACACCGACAGTGGGATCAAGGCCGGTCTCCTGCCAGGCGGCGATGCGTGCATTTTCGGTTTCGGCCTGTGCTTTCCAGGCGGTATAATAGTCGGTGTTTCCTTCCCGCACGGCAGGATTCCACCAGTTGTAGAGATCGCCGAGCGGGAAGCCGCTCATGCCGGCGGTTTTGAGCATCTCGTTGGTGTAGGACAGATTTTCGGGCAGAGGCCACTGATGATTAAAGCTGGCTTCCGGCATGTAGGCCCACATCGAATCGAGGTTGGCGCTCCATTTCTGCCACAGGAAGTACTTGAGCGACTCGAGGTTGAGGGGCGCCTGGATGAAACCGGGGTTGATCGCCTCTCTCAACTCATTGACATCATGCAGTTCGGCGCGGTTGATGAAGGGATAGAGCTTGGTCCCGTTGGCGGTGGAATCGAAATAGACCAGAGCAAGGCTGTCGAGCATCGGGCGCGGGTAGGGGATGGCATCGAAGCGTCGCCCCTTGTATTCGTCCTTGCTGTAGGGATTGCCGACGCTGTTGATGTTGGGATTGGGACGCCAGGCGGTGCCGGCATAGTCCTTGTCCCAGCCGCCGCGCATCCAGTCCACCAGCCAGTTGTCGAGATAATAGGCGCTGTGGGTGAAGAGGATGTGCCGGTCCTGATCGGTGAAGGGGACGGAGAAAGCGATCGAGTCCGCCTGCTGGATGGTCACAGTAGCGCCGCTCACGCCCTGAACCGGCACATAGCCCATCATCCAGGTGTTGGCGAAGAGGCAGTTGTTGACCCTGAGCCGCCACCACCAGCCGCTTTCGAGGGGAAACTGAACGACGCCGTAAAAGGTGCAGTGGTTGAAGCTGACGTTGTCGCTGTAGTTGGTCCCCTCCTGCATCAGCACATAGCCCATATTGGCGAAGGTGCAGTTTTCGAAGGAGATATTGTCGGTGTGATAGCCGGGGACGTCGTAAGGAAAGGAGACCGCCCGGCCGTAGTACATAAAGTGGGCATCGACGCAGTTGCGGAAGTAGCAGTTTTTGAAGGTGCCGTTGAAATGCTTGCTGCGCACGCAGATCGATCCGGAGGCGGTGGTCGACGGGCAGGGCATATAGTCGAAGATGCAGCCTTCGAAATAGCCAAACTCGCCGGTGTCGCCGGAGACGCCGGTGGTATCACCGTCAAAAACGATCGGCGAGCCGGTCTGCACGCCGGCGGCATCCGCAAAGCGGACCCAGATATTCTTCATGATCAGGTCACCATAGACCGCGATGATAAAGTTTTTGGTGACGCTGCTGCTGGCCGTCCAGAGAATCTGCGGCGGCGCGGAGTTCTGGGTTGCGCCGGGCGCCGGGGCGACGAGTTCGAGGGTTTGTCCGACCGGCACTTCGATCTGGCTGGTCAGGACGTACCAGTCGTAGGGATTCAGTTTGAAGACCTTGCCGTTGAGGGAACCGGAATTGACGGCATCCTGGATCACTGTATTGAGATCGCCCTCACTTCCCCCGCTGTAGAGACCTTTGACGTAGGTGGTATCCTTCTGCTGCGCAAACAGGGATACCGACAAAAGCATCGTACAGATCAGAAACACTATCAAACGTCTCATAACCCTCTCCTCCATGTTGATAATTATTGGTTAATTGCGTGAGTTGGTCCGCTTGCTGGTTTACGCCGGGGCCTGTAAATCAGCCCCGGCATGGGATATTATGGGGATCAGAGCCTGAACCGGAGGCCCAGGTTGCCGGTCATGCCATAGTTCTTGACGTTGGTGAAGCCGTCGATGGACATCTGCGCCGACTGATTGTTGCGATTGTTGATGTTGGTGACGTCGAGATAGAGCTCCGAACCCGCCAGCGGCAGAGTCTGGCGGACCGAGGCATCGACGCGGAGATAGTCGCGTGTATAACCGTCCTGTTCCGGGAAAGCGCCGACATAGCTGACCGAGTTGCCCTGGAACATGCATGAGACGCGGGCCGAGAAGCCCTTGTATTCATAGCCGACGTAGGCGTTGAGAAGGTCGTTCGGCTGATAGATCAGACGGCCGGTGCGCATGCTGTCGGTGGTGGTGGTCACCGGCGGCCGGGTGGTATAGTTGGTCACCTCGTCGCGCAGGGGATAGGTAGCCTCGGATTCGATCTTGGTATAATTGATGCCCATCACGATGCCGTCAAGCCCCCAGGGCATATACCAGAGGCGGGTCTGGAAATCGAGTTCGAATCCCTTCACCAGCGCATCATAGGGGCTGTTGATATAGGTATAGAGGGTGGCCCCGTCGGCGGGTTTGATGCCCATGATATTGAAATCGTTGATGACTTTGATATCCTTTGATGTTGTGGTGGAATGAAGAATGTAGGTAGTGTAATAGGTGAATTCCTTGATGGTCTTGTAAAAGCCGCCGATCGAGAAGAGGCCCAGCTTGTTGCCGTGAAAGGTCAGCGTGAGGTCATGGTTGTAGGCCTGGGCCGGTTTGAGATCGGGATTGCCGGAACGTATATTTTTGCGTGGATTGTCAAAGGTGACCTTCGGCGACATTTGATGATAGTCCGGACGGGCCAGGGTATGGGTATAGGCGTAGCGGATGTCAAACCAGCGGAAGGGTTCGTACTTGGCCTGAACCATCGGCAGCCAGTAGTCATTCTTCGGCTCGACGACCACCGTGTCGCAGTTCTGGGCATCCGGATTACGCATGTCAAACATGTTGTAGGCGGTGTATTTGGACTGCGACTCTTCGTAGCGGGCGCCGCCGATCACCATCAGATTCCTGAATTTGATCTCCGACATCAGGTAGCCGGCATAATAATTTTCCTCGTATTTATACGAGTTCGCCAGAGTCTGGAACATGCCGCTGTACCATCCACCGGTCTGGTCGGCTCCACCGGTGGCTTTTCCGCGCCACTGCGGCGAGGAAGCCAGATAGCGGGCCATGGCGCTCAGCATGGTCGGGTCGCACGCCCAATAGATCTGGCCGAACTGATCGTCGAGAAAAGGCTCCATGAGGTGCTCATTGCCGGTGAAATTGGCGGCCGCGAATTTGGCGGTACTGGGATCAACCGCAATGCCGAAGCGATCCGAGAGGTCGTTGACCATCGCGGTCTGAAAATTGCCGCTCGACCGGATGCTGGCATAGGGGGTTTTTTGATCATTGTTGTTCTTCTGCAGACGATAGACGCCACCCAGCTTCAAATAGCCCGAAAGCGAAGAGCCCAGATTGAAGGGGAGCTTGAAACTGGGGGTGAAGCTGGACTGGTTCTCCTTGTAGAGCGAACTGAAGAGGTTGATGTTGTCCAGATAAACCTGGTCGTCGCCCGGGAAACGGAAGAGCTTCTGCAGACTGTCAGGGATCGTGTTGACCGGCACCGATCCGGTGATCGCCGGCCCGGTTTTAAACTCCACGAAAGGAGACTCGGGCAGATTGTTCTTCGAAGCGGTATTGGCCGCCTTGAGGTCGATCTGCAGCCAGTTGAGATCGTATTTAAACTCGAGCGAATTGACGCTGATGTCGGTATTGTTCTCGCCTTCCCGGTAGCGGAAATTCAGCAGCTTTTCTGAATAGTTGAGCACCGTATTGTTGTCCTGATAGTCGGAGCTCAAACGGGTGTACATGTTGACCGCTTTAATGGTGCCCGAGGGTAGTTTGTAATCGAGAATCAGGTTGCCGCCGACACGCTGACGGGTTTCGATGTGGCGGCTGAGGGTGGTATTGGTGACCCGGACAGGACGATAGCTGGTGGCGGGATCGATCTTGCTGCTTGCGGTCTGATAGCCGGCCGACATGTTGTCCGCGTCGCGGTCGTACTGCTCGACATTGGCGAGGGCGTAGACGCCAAGCTTGTCATTGAAAAATCGTTTGCTGACAGAGCCGACCGCCCGGTAGTTGGCGGCGTTGCCGGTCTTCTGGGTATAGCCCTGCTGCCAGAGCAGATCGTAGTGGAGTTCGGAGGGAGCCTCGCGCAGTTCCATGTTGACCGTACCGCCGATGGCGTTGGCATCGAGATCCGGGGTCAGGGCCTTGAAGACGGAGATCGATTTGATCATGTAGGGCGAGACCATGGAGAGATCGACGCTGCGGTCGTTGACCACGCTGCCGGCCGTGTTCCCGAGGGCGGAGACACCCATCTGGGAGCTTCCGGTGGAGGCCAGCTTGACGCCTTCCAGGGTAACTGAATTGAACTGGGGCGCGAGGCCGCGGATGACGATCTTGTTCGCTTCGCCCGAGCTCTCCAGGGTCGAAACGCCGGGCAGACGGCTGATGGCCGCGGCGGCGTTAAAGTCGGGCAGCTCCTGGATTTTGGCCTCCGAGACCACGCTGGAGATGCGCGACTCCGCCAGCTGCTGGTTGATCGCCTGCACCTGCCCCTGTGCCTGGGCGGTGATGATGTACTCCTTGCCCTTTAGCGCCTCGGCTCTCAGTGCGATATTGTGGCGCACCAGGCCGTCTTCCTTGACCGTCACGGGGATGCTCGACGAGGCATAGCCGATGTAGGAGACCACAATGGTCTGCTGGCCGGAAGGGGCGTTGGGGATGGTGTAATTACCGTCCAGATCGGCGGTGGTTCCGATCCGGGTCCCCTTGATCATGATGTTGGCCGAGGGCAGCCCCTGTTTGGTCTCCCGGTCGGTGACCTTCCCCTTGATGATGCCGGTGCCGGCCAGGAGCAGGCCGGGCACGAGAGCCAGTAGTAAAACTCCGCAGCAGAATGCCTTGAAGCTGAAAGAGTCTGACGCAGAGTTAACTGCAGCAACTGCTTTTTTCATAATGGCTTGTCCTTGTATGGTTACCCTGGTTCGGATTCGAGAGAGCGCTACGGCCTGCTGCACTGGTATGCGGCTCTCCGCGTTCGCTCATGATTACATCAGACTTGCATGCTGCCTCGACCCCGGCCGGTCCAAAAAAAATGCGCCTCCCCCGGCATTGCGCGGCCCGGTGCAGGGCCGTTCATGCTGAAAGAAAGCGCTGGTATGTTGATACAGGAATCATCGGGGTCTTTCCGCTCAAATCAAGCTCGAATGATAGGAAATGGATCCTGCGATGATTGATTCAATAATTACTAAATCAATACAATATTACACAAGATCACGCCTATTGTCAAGAAAAAAGCAACGGTCTGCGGCCGGCTTGCCGCCCCCTGCGGCCTGCCTATTCTGTCTGATAGCTCCTGCGGCGCTCGGCCAGTTCATCCTGGATCTGCAGGCTGAGCTTTTTGCTGATCCCGTAATAGGCGAGGGCGGCGACGCCGAGCAGAAAGGTGATCGCCGGATAGATGCTGGCGGTCATTTGGATGCCGGCGAGAGCCTGCTCGCTCTGGGCGACATTGGCCTGGTAACCATAGAGCGAGAGCAGCCAGCCGCAAATGGCGCCGCCGAACCCGAGCCCGGCCTTGAGGGCGAAGACGATCCCGGCGAAGATAAAGCCGGTCGAACGGCGGGAGGTCTTCCATTCTGAATAATCGGCCACATCGCCCATCATCGCCCAAAGCAGGGGAATGGTAAAGCTGTAGGCGAGGGCTTTAAGAATATTGAGCACAAAGGTCCAGCCCACCGCATCACTGGGCAGCAGGTAGAAAAGGCTGGTGAAAACCGCCGTGAGCGTCAGACCAACGAGAAAGACCGACTTTTTGCTGAAGCGGATGGTTAGCCGCATCGAAAAGATGATACCGATCAGGCTGATGATCGTACCGACCATATTGAAGAGGCTGAAGCCGATGATCCTTGCATTGCTCATGTCCGGCTTGGCCAAAAGGCCGATGGCATTGAGAAATTTCTGCCACCCGTTCATGATCACGGTGCCGTCAGCGGCGGGTGAGGCCGCCATGCCGAGTGACTGCAGGAAGGTGAAGAGAGACTCTTTGCTGATAAAGTAACTGAAATAATAATACATGGCGCTGCCCCAGAGGGCCAGGGTGATGAAGACGAAGAGAGTGAGCATAAACATCGACAGCCAGGGGCCGTTATGGAGCAGACCGGTGAGGTCCTCCTTGAAGGAGGCCTTCTGGCCGGGGGCCGGCTTGATGCGCTCCTTGACGCTCAGAAAGGTGATGATGAAAAAGATGATGCTGAGGAGTGAGAGGATGCCGATGCTCTTTGACCACCCCTGCTGCGCGCTGCCGCGGCCCAGAGAGGCTACCATGAGCAGGAGAAAACCCTGGACCAGGATTGTGGCCGACTGGGCGAAGATGAAACGCCAGGAGGAGAGACTTGTCCGCTCATTGACATCTCCCGTCATCACGCCGTTGAGGGCCGAGTAGGGGGTGTTGTTCATCGAGTAAACGGTCATCAGCAGGATGTAGGTGACATAGGCGTAGATGAGCTTTCCGCCTGGCGAAAAGTTGGGCGTGGTGAAGGTCAGAAA
>JAKQKF010000423.1 GCA_029560815.1 bacterium | reverse complement strand
TTTCACCTGTAATCAGGAATCCGCATTGAGATGGAAGAGTGGCTTGAAGGCAGACGAGGAAGCGGGTGGTGGCTGGGCGCCCTTTTGGTCGCGGCGTTGTACGGCGGAACCCTTGCATTCGGGCTGACCTATGACGATCTTTTGCTCATCAGGAACTGGCCGCTGGCCGAGCTGATGAGCAAATGGTATCAGCCGTGGTCGGAGCGATTTTACCGGCCTCTGATCAATTTCTTTTTCACCGGGGAGCATCTCCTCTTCGGCGGCGCGGGCTGGGGTTACCATCTGATCAATCTCCTCCTCACCGCCCTCATCATCGGGCTCTATCAGCGCATCCTGCGAGCCTTCGGGGTCGGGGCGTTGACGGCCCTGTTATGCGCCCTGCTCTGGCTGGCCCTGCCCGGCAACGGGGCGATCATCACCTGGATATCGGCGCAAATCGATCTTTTTGCGCTTGTTTTTATGCTCACCGCCTTCTATCTTGTACAGTCGGCGGCCGCACAGCCGCATGGCCGCGCCGGCCGGATTGGTCTCTCCCTGCTCATGGCCGCACTGGCTTATGGCAGCAAGGAGATCAGCGTTACTCTGCCCCTGCTCATCGCCGCCTGGCTTCTGATCATGCGCCCCCTGCCGCGCCGGCAGGCTATGGGAGTGCTCCTGCCCCATCTGGCGCTCGGAGCGGCCTATTTCGTCTGGCGCGCGATCGTGCTCGGCGCGCGCACGGTGGGGGAGAGGGGCTTTTCGGAGAATCCCTGGGTGGCGGCCCGCCCCCTGGCGGGGATCGCCGGCATGGCTATCCGCTATGGCGAGGCCCTGCTTTCGACCCTCTATCCCCTCTTCCTGATGCCGAGTTGGCTTACCGCACTGCTGATGCTGCTCGCGCTCGGCCTTCTCGCAGGCATGTTCTGGAAGCGGCGCACTCTGCTCGTTCCCTTGGGCCGCGGCGGCCTTCTGCTCCTGGTTTTCACCGCCATCGGCGCCCTGCCCAACATGCTCGACGCCTCGCCGCGCCTCCTCGGCGTGCCGACCCTCACGGTCGCGGCCATGGCTGTGCTGGCCATCGGACGACTGCTGCGCAAGGCCCCGCACCTGCGGCCGCAGGTCATCATTTTGGCATCCCTGCTGCTCCTCTCCTGGCTCCACATCAACGGGGAGGTGCAGGCCTGTTTCACCCAGCCGGTCTA
>JAKQKF010000421.1 GCA_029560815.1 bacterium | reverse complement strand
CTTTCGCCCCGCGCCTGGTGCGCCTCGACAGCAGCCGCCTGCTCCTCGAACTCTTTCATGGCCCCACCTGCGCTTTCAAGGATTTCGGCGCCCGCTTCCTCGCCGCGGCCATGGAGGAACTGCTCGAGGGGGAGCGCTGCCAGATCCTGGTCGCCACCTCGGGCGACACCGGCAGCGCCGTGGCCCACGCCTTTCACAACCGGGCCAACATCGACGTCATCCTCCTCTATCCCTCGGGACGGGTCAGCGCCCTGCAGGAGCAGCAGCTCACCACCCTCGGCGGCAACGTCCACGCCCTCGAGGTCAGGGGCAGCTTCGACGACTGCCAGCGCCTGGTCAAGGCCGCCTTTCGCGACCGCCGCCTGCGCGCCGCCCTGCGCCTCACCTCGGCCAATTCGATCAACATCGGCCGCCTCCTGCCGCAGAGCTTTTATTATCTGCATGCGGCGGCCCGGCGCGGCTTGCTCGCCGGAGCGGTTCCGCGCTTTTGCGTCCCGAGCGGCAATTTCGGCAATCTCACCGCCGGGCTCTATGCCTGGCACTGGGGGATGGAAGCGGCCGGATTTCTGGCCGCCACCAATATCAATGATGTCGTTCCCGATTATCTCAAGAGCGGGGTCTATACGCCGCGCCCCTCGCTGCGCACCCTCTCCAACGCCATGGATGTCGGCCATCCCGGCAATTTCGAGCGCATGGAGCACCTCTTTGAAGGCGACTGGCGGGCGATGAAGGCGATGGTGAGCGGCGGGGTGGTGAACGACGAGCGCACCCTCTGGAGCATGCATCAGCTCCATGCGCAGTACGGCGTTTTCGTCGATCCTCATACGGCGGTGGGGTGCGCGGTCGCGCAGGATTTCATCGAAGCGGGCAGGAGGGGAGGGGAGCAGGTGGTGATCCTCGCTACGGCCCATCCGGGCAAATTCGCCGCCACGGTCAAAAAGGCGACCGGCCACGAGCCGGAGCTGCCCGGGCGGCTGGCGGAATGTCTGACCCTGCCGAAGCAGGCTGTGGCGATGGGGCCGGAGCCGGCGGAGCTATCCGGTTACCTTCTCGATAACTTTTCCTGATCCCGTTTTTTTAATTTCTATGTTTTCGGGGCGGTGGTGCTCTGCGCCTCTGCGGGAAATAATCTCGCGCCAAGACGCGAAGACGCAGAGAAAAAAGAAAGATGAATATCTCACAAAGGCACAGAGGCACAAAGAAAGGCGCTCTCGCGCAAAGGCGCAGAGCCAGCAGAGAACACTCTTTGTTTTGCCTTTAAATTAATTCCTTTTTTTCTCTTTGCGTCTCTGCGTCTCTGCGGGAAATTGTATTTCTTTGTATCTTGGTGCCTTTGTGAGAAATCGTTTTTGTTTTCGGGGTTGTGCGGTGCTTTGTGCCCTTGTGCCTTTGTGAGAGATCATTTTTGTCTTCGGTGGTGCTCTGCGCCTCTGCGCGAGATTATCTTTTATTCCACAATATACCCCTTGGCCAGTTCCGCATAGGCCTCGACCTGGCCGCTGGCCCACGCTCCATCGCGTTCCAGCTCCCGCGCCATGATCTGCGCCACCGCCGGGGCCATCCCGATGCTCGCCCGGGCGTCGAGAAAGAGGGCCCGCACCCGGCGGGCGAGAAAATCCTCCACCGTCCGCGCCATCTCGTGCCGGACCGCCCACACCACCTCCGCCTTGATATACGGGAAAGCCGGATGGATCGGATCGGCCAGCGCGGGATCCTCCGCCAGCACCGTCTCCTCCAGCACCACCCGGTCCGACCCGTAATAGCTCAGCGGGGCGTCGAAATCCATGTTGCGCAGATAGCCGTGTACCGGCAGGTTTTTGGTGACGCAGGGCTTTTCGGGGAGGCCGCCGACCAGGGCGGCCTTGTCGATGGCGTCCTCGGCCATCTTGCGGTAGATCGTCCACTTGCCGCCGGTGATGGTGATCAGCCCGGAGGGGGAGATGGCGATCTGGTGCTTGCGGGTGACATCCTTGG
>JAKQKF010000404.1 GCA_029560815.1 bacterium | reverse complement strand
CATCGTCGGCACCGGCAAGCGGGCGCGCGATTTTATCCGTGCCATCAAGCTCCATTCGAACTGGGGCTTGCATATCGTCGGGCTCATCGATGACGAGCACGGCATGTACGGCAAGGAGGTCGACGGCTACCGGGTGATCGGGCGCATCCAGGATATTCCTTTCATCGTCAAGCGGCTGGTGATCGACCGGGTGATCTTTGTCGTGCCCCGGCTCTGGCTCCACCGCATCGAGGAGGCGATCCTCTCCTGCGAGGAGTTGGGCATCTCCACCTCGATCGCCCTCGATCTTTTCAATCTCCACATCGCCCGCACGCGGCAGACCGATTTCAACGGCTTTCCGCTGCTCGAGTTCGAAACTTTTCACGCCAAGGAGTGGCAGCTCTTCATCAAGCGGATCATGGACCTGGCGATCTCGTCGGTGACGCTGATTCTCCTGTCGCCTCTGCTGCTGCTGGTCGCCTTGCTGATCAAGGCCACTTCGAGGGGGCCTGTGCTTTTCAAGCAGACCCGCATCGGCCTCAACGGGCGCAAATTCACTCTTTACAAGTTCCGTTCGATGGTGGTCGATGCGGAGGCGCGGAAAACGGAGCTGATGCACAGGAACGAGATGGATGGTCCGGTCTTCAAGATCAAGCGCGATCCGCGCATCACCACCATCGGTTATCTCATCCGCAAGACCAGCATCGACGAGCTGCCCCAGTTTTTCAATGTTCTCATGGGCGACATGAGCGTGGTCGGGCCGCGGCCGCCGCTGGTGGGCGAGGTCGAGGCCTACAAGGTCTGGCAGCGGCGTCGGCTGAGTCTCAAGCCGGGCATCACCTGCATCTGGCAGGTGAGCGGCCGCAACAAGATCGGTTTTGACAAATGGATGAAGATGGATCTGGAATATATCGACAGCTGGTCGCTCTGGCTGGATGTCAAGATTCTGTTCAAGACGATGTTCGTCGTCCTGACCGGTTACGGGGCTGAATGAGGAGCGAGAGAGCATGATCCACTATACCCTGCCGGAGACCGGGAAAAAGCTGCGCATACTGATGATCGCGCCCCAGCCCTGGTTCCAGCCGCGCGGCACCCCTTTCAGCGTTCTGCACCGGATCAAGGCTTTGAGCCTGCTCGGCCACAGCGTCGATCTGGTCACCTATCCGATCGGCCAGGATGTGCCCATGCCCGGGCTGCGCATCATCCGCGCCTCCGCCGTGCCCGGCATAAAAAAGGTCAAAATCGGTCCTTCCGGAGCCAAGATCGCCCTGGACGTGGTTCTTTACCGCCGTGCCCGGCAGATGGCCGCGCAGGGGGGGTACGACCTGCTGCACACCCACGAGGAGGCGGGCTTTGTCGGAGTCGATCTGGCGCGCCGGTACGGGATGCCGCACCTCTACGACATGCACTCCTCGCTGCCTCAGCAGCTGCACAATTTCCGCTTTTCCCGTTCGCGCCTGCTGGTCGGGGGGTTCGAGCGTCTCGAGGCGCGGACCATCAATCAGGCCGCGGCGGTGATCACCATCTGTCCCGAGCTGCAGCGCTACGTTGAAGAGAAATTTCCCGGCAAGACCAGCCTGCTCATCGAGAATGTGGCCGACAACGCGCTGCTCTTTCCGCCTGATGCGGCGAACGCCGCCCGGCTGCGGCAGCAGTACGATCTGGGTTCCAGCCGGATCGTTCTTTACTACGGGACGCTTGAAGCCTATCAGGGCATCCCGCTGCTCATCGAGAGCGCAGCGCGGCTGCTGGCCGGCGGGGCCGATGATGTCAAGTTTCTGCTTGTCGGCGGGAGTCCGGAGCAGGTGGAAGCCTGCAGGGCGCTGACGCGGCAGCACGGGGTGGAGGAGCGGTTCCGTTTCACCGGTTTTGTCCAGCCCCAGCTCATTCCAGGATTCATCGATCTGGCGGAGGTGCTGGTCTCGCCACGGCTGAGCGGCACCAATTCGCCTCTCAAGATCTATTCCTATTTGCGTTCGGGCCGGGTGATCGTCGCCACGCGTCACATCACCCATACCCAGATCCTTAATGACGAGGTCGCCGTTCTGGCCGATGCCACGGCGGAGGGATTTGCCGGCGGGATGCGCCGGGCGCTGGAGGAGCGTGAAGAGTCGGCGGCCAGGATCGCCGCCGCGGCGGCGCTGGCCGGGAAGGAGTACAGCTATTCGGAGTATCTGCGCCGCGTGCAATGGATCGTCGCCCGGGCGGCGGAGCATTCTTGTTGAGCGGCGGCAGGGAGAGGAGGGAGGCGGCATTAAGCAGCGGCCGTATCCCCGGACAGCGGGCGGGGCGGGAGTAAGGGCGCATGTGCGGAATTTGCGGCATCTACAACCGGGAGCGCGGCCATGCTGTGGCCGGGGCCGACATTCAGGCCATGTGCGACGCCATCATCCACCGCGGCCCCGATGATGAGGGGCAGTATATCCAGGGTCCGGTCGGACTGGGCATGCGCCGCCTCGCGATCATCGATCTCGCCACCGGCCGCCAGCCGATTCTCAATGAGGAGGGCGACGCGGTCATCGTCCTCAACGGCGAGATCTATAACTATCTCGAACTGCGGCGCGATCTTGAAAGCCGCGGCCACCATTTCCGCACCCGCAGCGATACCGAGGCTGTTCTTCATGCCTATGAGGAGTACGGCGAGGAGTGCCCCTCCTATCTCAACGGCATGTTCGCCTTCGCCATCTGGGATGAAAAACGTCAGCGCCTCTTCATCGCCCGCGACCGCATCGGCAAAAAGCCCCTCTATTACCATTTTGACGGCAAACGGCTGGTCTTCGCCTCCGAGATCAAGGCGATACTGCGCCTGCGTGAAATCCCGCGCGAGGTCGATCCCCGCGCGCTCGACGCTTATCTGACCTTTGAATACATCCCCGCGCCTCTGAGCATTTTCAAGAGTATCCGCAAGCTGCCCCAGGGCCACTGGCTCAGCCTGGACCGGCAGGGGCTGCAGATCCGGCGCTACTGGCGGCTTCTATACCGCGCCAGCGCCAAAGCGGAGGCCGATCTGGCGGCGGAATTCCTCGATCTGCTGCGCGACGCCGTCCGCATCCGTCTGATGAGCGAGGTGCCTCTCGGGGCTTTTCTCAGCGGCGGCCTCGATTCAAGCGCCGTGGTGGCGATGATGAGTCAGACCGCCACAGCGGGGGTCAAGAGCTATTCGATCGGTTTCGACAACGCCACCTACAACGAGCTGCCCTGGGCCCGGCTGGTGGCGCGCCATTTCGGCACCGAACATCATGAGGAGATCATCACCCCGGATGCCGTGGGGCTGACCGAACGGATCGTCCGCCAGCTCGACGAGCCGCTCGGGGATTTTTCCGTCTTTCCGACCTGGATGGTCTCGGAGATGGCGCGCAAGCACGTCACTGTGGTGCTCTCGGGCGACGGCGGCGACGAGCTGTTGGGCGGCTACGAGACCTACATCGCCGAACGGACCGCGCGCCGCTATGCCCGACTGCCCGGCTGGCTGCGCAAGGGAGCGATCGAGCCCCTGGTCGCCCTGCTGCCGCCGACCGAGAAGAAAAAGGGTTTCATCAACAAGTCGCGGCGCTTCATCGAGGGCTGCCGTCTTCCCGCCGATCTCCAGCATGTGCGCTGGATGATCTTTCTCCAGGAGGCCGAGAAGAGGCTGCTCTACAGTGGTGCTCTGCGCGGCGAGCTCACGGCCCACGACCCCTACGGCTTTATCCGCCAGGCTTTTGCCGGGTGCGATTCGCCGGCGCCCCTGGACCAGCAGGAGTACGTCGACATCGTCACCTATCTGGCCGACGATATCATGGTCAAGGTCGACCGCATGTCGATGGCGGTTTCGCTCGAGGCGCGCGCCCCTTTTCTGGATTACCGTCTG
>JAKQKF010000365.1 GCA_029560815.1 bacterium | reverse complement strand
CGCTATCTACAAGATCGCCATGGGGGAGGTCGCCGGCGGCATTGCCATCATCGTGATCAGTGTGCTGGTGATCTCGAATGTGGACAATCTGCTGCGGCCGCGGCTGGTCGGCCGTGATGCGGGTATGCACGATCTCATGGTCTTCTTTTCGACCCTCGGAGGCATCGGCTTTTTCGGCATCATGGGTTTCATCATCGGCCCGGTGGTCGCCTCGCTGGTCATCACCCTGCTGGACATTTACAGCACCGAATTCAAGCGCCAGATCAGACGGCAAAAAATCGAGGCCCGTATTGCTGCGCCGCCCCTTCCGCCGGCGGAGTAATCACACCTACAAAAAAAAGCCGTCCCCATGGGGGGACGGCTTTTTTTATGCCTGCATTCCGCATGCGGCGGCCAGGTTTACTGCATCTTGATCATTTTGCGGGTGAGCACCTGCGCACCCAGCTGGAGGCGATAGAGATAGGCGCCGGAGACGGCATTCAGCCCCCGGTCGTCGCGGCCGTCCCAGTGGACGTGGTGGGTGCCTGGTTCCATATTGCCGTCGACCAGAGTTCTGATCTTCTGCCCGAGCAGGTTATAGACAGCCATGATGACACGCTGATCCTCGCCTGCGGGGAGCTGGAAGGTAATGTCGGTACCCGGATTGAATGGATTGGGATAGTTCTGCCCCAGCTCAAGCAGCTCCGGCAGCTGGATATCGACAGCGACCTCGGGTGAATAGGCCGAGCGACCGTCAAGATCGATCTGCTTGAGTCGGTAGCTGTTCGTACCCGTTACGGGTTCCGTGTCGGTGTAGTGATAGGCGTGGGCGATCTGGCTGGTGCCGTTGCCCTTGACGAAGCCGATCTTTCGCCAGCCGGTCTCCCCTGCGCTTTTGCGCTCGATGTCAAAACCATAATTATTGGATTCCGAGAGCGTGGTCCACTCGAGACGGACGGTCCCCTTGGCCTGCTTGGCCTTGAGGGCGGTCATCTCCACCGGAATGACGGTATTGGTGCGCGGAGTGACGACGACCTCAAGGGGATGGCGGGTGTAATCAGCGAGCGAGTCGCCGTAGGCCGCGGTGTGATATCCCGGCAGATAGTAGAATGTGGCGGTGAGATTCTCCTCTTCATCCTCGATATTGATCGGATCAGAACCGGACGCCAAAAGCTGCACACCGCTCTCGCCCCAGGCCATCATATCGCCGGTATCGCCGATAGCGTCCCGGTCGGCTCCGTTCTCGGTGGAAGAATCATCGATGTAATAGAGCGAGAGCAGGGTGCCGGGGATGGGTTGCATCTTGAAGACAGTGGCTGCCGTGCCGAAATCGCCCTGCACCATGAACCAGTTGACAGCGGGGGTTTCAAAAGTCTGGTCGGGAATGATATCCTGCGCACCGTCCACAGGGATGTTCTGGTCGCCGGACCAGTGAAAGAGAGAGCCGGCAATATTGGGCAGATAATCGATGCTTTGCCGCATCTCCTGCATGCCCAGGAAGCCGGGCAGCCCCTCCTTGACCAGGTCGAGTTTGTAGGACCACGGGTAAAAGATCGATTCCATCCCGAGATAGAGCGGAAGTTCATTGCCCTGCATGTTGATGCCGAATTCGCGCCTGTGAATAACACGAACCGCACCGGCGCGTACCTGAAGACTGGCCTCGCGCAGGGCGCTATCCTCGCTTTCGATATATCCGGGGGTGCCCCAATAGGGGCCGATGCTGCCCTTGAAGCGGATCTTCCAGCGGTCGAGAATATCCGGACCGCGCTCTTCACCCGCCATGAGGCTGAGAAAATCGGGAATGGCCTCGGCGTTCTGCCCGTAAATGTAGGATTGGGCGCTGACGGTATCAGAAACGCCCACAATGCCGGTCTCATAGGCCATGTAGGAACTGAAAGCGGGGGTGATGGAGGCGGAACGATAGACATAGGCGAAGGATTTGCGGGCCGGGGTCACGCTGGTATCCCAGGCGGCCACCTGATAACGCTGATATAGCGTCGAACCGATATCGCCGATCCAGCGGTTGTCAGCCACGCTGTCGCCCATGTCCACAGCCATGAAGCAGAGCTCATCCAGGGAATCGAGTACGCTGTTGTGGGTGGCGAAGTAACTATATACTGCCATTTCAGCGTCCCAATCGACCTGATCGATCTGGAAGGGGATCTGCTGCCAGCTCTCCTCTTTGTAGACATAGACATAGATATCACTGGTGTCGGCGCCGAGGAAATCACCCAGCTGCGCGCCCTTGACCACAACCGGATCGAAGGGCCGCTCGATGCCAGCCCCGGCAAGCAGCGCAGGAATTCCCACTACCAGGAACAACACAAAAAGAACAAGATGCTGATTCTGTAGCCGAAGGCTCATCTGGTTGCCCTCCTGTTTATGCGTAAAACGTCGAATGAGGATTGCATGAATCATGCCAATAACAGCGCTCAGGAGTCCGTTTTTTGCCGGTTACCAGCATTGATTAACAATAAGTTATAACAGCCAAAATGCAACCATCATTCCTGCCGAGCAAAAGATGCCGCGCGGAGGCAATAAATTGAAGCAATTTGATCCTGATGAATCGTTTTGATACAAGATGGAGGAGCCCGAGTTGCGCCGGAATTCCGCGCCGGTCAGCGCACTATATTAACCATTTTTGCCGATATAATCAACCAATAGTTTCAATCCCTCCAGATAGGAATCAAAACCCTTGCCGGAGACCTGCTCCAGGCAGACCTCCCTGATGACGCTCTTGCGGCGGAACGCTTCCCGTTTGTGAATATCGGAGAGGTGCACTTCGACGGCGGGGAGGTTGACGCCCGCGATGGCGTCGCGCAGGGCATAACTGTAATGGGTTAGGGCGCCGGGGTTGATGAGAATACCGGCGGCGGTGCGGCGCTGCTCATGGATAAAATCGATGAGGACTCCCTCATGATTGGACTGGAGGATGAGCAACCGGATGCCGAGCTTTTGCGCCTGCGAGTACAGCTCCCGGTCGAGTTCAGCCAGAGTGCGGCGGCCGTAGTGTCCGGGTTCGCGCTCACCGAGCAGATTGAGATTGGGACCGTGGATCACGAGAATGGAGATCATGCTTCATACCTCCTGCAGCAGTGGTTTGCCAGCAGCGGGCGGCAGGCTTTTGCCTCTTCCCCTCTGATCAAGGAACGCGCCATTCGGCGGCACAGGCGAATTGAAGGGCCTGCGGCAAGAGCGCCTCGTCGACCAGGCGGGTGATGACAGCGCTGCCTATCCCTTCCAGCAGAATCCAGTTTTGGCCACCCGCGTCGCGTTTTTTATCGCGCGCCATATAGACCAGCAGATCCGCCGGCTGCAGGCCGGGCGGAGGAGCCGGCGGCGCCAGACGGGCGAGCAGGTCGAGGGCCGCCTGGGCCTCCGCCCTCGGGATGCGGCCGGTCCGTCGCGAAAGCCAGATCGCCCCGGCCATGCCGCGGGTCACCGCTTCACCATGGCGGAAATGGCTGTAGCCCCCCGCCGCCTCGAGGGCGTGCCCGATGGTGTGGCCGAAATTGAGCAGGGCCCGCTCCCCCCTCTCCCGCTCATCGGCGGCGACAATGCCGGCTTTAATGGAACAGCTGGTTTCGATGACCGACTCGCAAAGTTCGGGATAGGTGAGGCCGGCCAGAGCCTCGAGATTGAGGGAGAGCAGGGTGAAGAGGGCGCGATCGCGGATCAATGCGTATTTGACCACTTCACCCAGTCCGGCAAGGCGGTCACGAATCTGGAGGGTGGAGAGCAGTGCAGGATCGATGCAGACCAGTTCGGGCTGATGAAAGGCGCCGATGAGGTTCTTGCCGAGGGAGTGATTGATCCCGGTCTTGCCGCCGACGCTGCTGTCGACCTGGGCGAGCAGAGTCGTGGGAATCTGGACAAGACGGACGCCGCGCAGAAAGGTCGCAGCGACGAATCCGGCGAGATCGCCGACCACGCCACCTCCGAGGGCGAGGATGATCGCCGAACGGTTGAAACCACCCGCGATAAGCTTGCGCCAGAGCGCCTCGCACTGTGCCAGTGATTTCGACTCTTCCCCTTCCGGAACCTGCAGGAGATGAGCGGGTCTGCCGGCGGCGCCGAGCCTGGTCAGAACCTTCTCGCCATAGAGCCCGGCAACGCGTTCATCTGAAATGATGACCAGCTCGCCCTGAAGGTTGTGCCTTGACAGCAGTTCCGGCAGCCGATCGATAAGCCCGAATCCGATCTGGATGGGCGAGACCATCCGCTGCAGCTCCACCTGCACACTCCTCATGGCTCATCCCGGAGGTAGAGGAAGATCTGTTCCGCCAGATCCGCTGCGGTCACCTCCTCGAAACTTTCAAAGTGATAGTGCGCCCGGGCGTAGACCGGTGCACGCAGCGTGTATAGTTCAGTGATGCGGCTGGCCAGGGCTTCACCCGTCAGGCCCCGGACCAGAGGGCGGTTGTTCTTGCGGCCGAGCCGTCTGGTCAGCACCTCGAGAGATGCTTCGAGGCAGATGGTCACACCCGAGGCGTCGAGCTTTTGCCAGTTGCCCTCGCGCATGACAGCGCCGCCGCCGAGGGAAATCACCCACTGCGAGCGCCGGCTGATCTCGTCGACGATCTCGTCTTCAAGGGCGCGAAATCCCTCTTCGCCCCTTTGCCGGAAGATTTCATCGACCGGCATGCCGGCCCGGGCGACAATCAGGTCGTCGGAATCGGCGAAGGGCCAGCCGAGCAGACGGGCGAAGGCCCGGCCCACCTTGCTCTTGCCGGTGCCCATAAAGCCCATAAAGTAGATATTTTTACCATCCCAGGGGTACATGGGCCAGGCTCGCGTAATGCTGCTGCATTTCACTGAGAGAATCCCCGCCCAGTTTCACACAGAGGGCATCGGCGAGGATGAGGGCGGTCATGGCTTCAGCGACAACGGCTGCGGCGGGCACGGCGCACACGTCGGCGCGTTCGTGGTGGGCCGACTGGGGCTGAAGAGTGGCGACATCGACCGAGCGCAGCGGCCGCGCCAGGGTCGGAAGAGGCTTCATGTGAACACGCAGAACGAGGGGTTCACCGTTGCTCATCCCCCCTTCAATGCCGCCGGCGTTGTTGCCGCCGCGGTAAAAGCCCTGCCCGGGATCGTGAAAGATCTCGTCATGGATCTGCGATCCCGGGTTGAGGGTGACGCCGAAACCGAGCCCGATCTCCACCCCCTTGATGGCCGGAATGCTCATCAGGGCGCCGGCGAGCATGGCGTCGAGCCGCCGGTCCCAGTGCACGTGACTGCCCAGGCCCGGAAACAGGCCGAGGGCGACGATTTCAACCACACCGCCCAGGGTGTCGCCCTTTTCGCGGGCGGCATCGATGGCGGCGATCATCCTCGCTTCGGCTTCCGCGTCGGCGCAGGCCAGCGGAGAGGATTCGACCCGGGCCATGAGTGTGCGCCAGGAGGCCAGCAGCTCGGGGGCGCGCGCCGTCCGTCCCTTGAAAAAACCGGCTGCGCTGATGCTCGCCTGGATGCCACGGATGGAGATCACATGGCTGTTGATCGCGATTCCGAACGCGGCCAGGAGAGTGCGCGCGACGGCGCCGGCGGCGACGCGGGCGGCGGTTTCGCGCGCGGAGGAGCGCTCAAGGATGTTGCGCAGGTCCTCCTGGCGGTACTTAACCATGCCGGCAAAATCGGCGTGGCCAGGCCGGGGCATGTGCAGAGCAGCAACGGGGTGATCAGGCATTTCCGGGGCCATTTTTTCGGTCCAGTTCGGCCAGTCAAGATTCTCGAGGAACATCGAGATCGGACTGCCGAGGGTCCTGCCGTAGCGGACGCCGGAAAGGATGCGTACGGCATCTTTCTCGATCTGCATGCGCCCGCCGCGCCCGTAGCCGCGCTGGCGCCGCTTGAGATCGGGGGTGATATCCGCCGCGGTGAGGGGCACGCCGGCGGGCATCCCCTCGAGAATTGTGACCAGTCCCTGGCCGTGCGACTCGCCGGCGGTGAGAAAGCGAAGTTTTTGCATCATCTCAGCTCGCGGTTGAGTAATGATTTCAGTTTGTTCAGCTCGGCCGGCTCAAGCCGGTAATCGCTGTAGAACCAGTGATTCAATGCGGCCAGTCCCTGAAAAATCAGCATCTCCAGCCCCCCTTGCACGGCTGCGCCCCTCGCTCCGGCTTCGCGCATGAAACGGGTCAGCCGCGGATTGTAGACCAGGTCATAGACGAAATGGCGCCGGCCGATCAGGTCGAAGGCGCTCAGGGGCGTCTCGTCGATGTGGGGAAAGAGGCCGCACGCGGTGGCATTGATCAGAATGGCGGCGGAGCTGATCTCGCCGCCGAGGGCCGGATCGAGCGGGCTGAGGGTGCGCACGGAAAGAAGATTCAACTGCTTGCGGCAAAAATCGGCAAGCGCCTCCGCCCTCTCCCGCGACCGGTTGACGATGGTGAGATGAACGATCCCCAGCCTGGCGAGGGCGAAGGCGACAGCGCGCGCGGAGCCCCCGGCTCCGAAAAGAAGAACCCGGCTGCCGCTGAAGCGGTCTTTCTCCTCCCCAAGGGAGCAGGTAAAGCCGATATGGTCGGTGGTGAAGGCATGGATCTTGTCATCGCGGAAAACCAGGGTATTGGCCACGCCGAGCAGTTCCACCTCCGGCGAACGGTAATCGCAAAGCGGCACGACGGCGGCTTTGTGCGGAATGGTGACATTGAGGCCGGATAATGAGAGGGCGCGGGCGCCGGTGATGGCTTCGGCCAGCCTCTCCCCCTCCGTCCTGAACGCGAAATAGGCACCGTCGAGTCCGAACAGCTTGAAAAAGTAGTTGTGCATGAGCGGCGATAGGCTGTGGGAGACCCGATCACCGATCACTCCAAACAGCCTGGTGCGCGTGCTAATCATGGCGGATCCGGTCCAGGAGCCCGAAAAAGCCGGGAAAGGAGATCTCGGTGCACGTGCCGTTTTTAATCAGGGTTTCGCCGGAAGCGATCAATCCGGCGACAGCGAAGGCCATGGCGATGCGGTGGTCATCATAGCTATCGATTTCGGCCCCGTGCAGGGGCGTCGGTCCCGTGATGATCATGCCATCTTTGGTCTCGCGGATATTGGCCCCCATGGCGGAAAGATTTTTGCAGATAGCGGCGAGGCGGTCCGATTCCTTGAGGCGCAGTTCGCCGGCATCGCGAATGGTCGTGACGCCCTGAGCCTGGGTGGCCGCCACAGCGAGGACAGGGATCTCGTCGATGATGCGGGGGATCATGGAACCGCCCAGGGCCGCCGCATGGAGTTTGCTGCTGCGCACGCTCAGATCGGCGCGCGGTTCACCCTGCAGTATGACTGCGGGTGAGGCCTGGATCATCGCGCCCATCGCCGACAGGGCATCATAGATCCCCATACGGGTCGGATTGACGCTCACCTGCTGGATGGTGATCTCCGAATCGGCGAGAAGGGAGGCCATGACGAGGAAAAAGGAGGCCGAAGAGAGGTCGCCCGGAATGGTGACATCGCAGGCCTGCAGCGTAGCCGGCCCCTGGACGCCGGCGCCGGACTGGGAGAAACGCGCCTTGACTCCGAAAGATTCGAGCATGCGCTCGGTATGGTCACGCGACGGGCTCGGCTCGGTGACGCGCGTGGTGCCGTTGGCGTAGAGACCGGCCAGCAGGATGCAGGACTTGACCTGGGCGCTGGCGATGGTCGATGCATAATCGATCGAGCGCAGTGCACCACCCCGGATCACCAGCGGAGCCTTGTATCCGTTGCTCTCGATATGGGCCCCCATCTGTTCAAGGGGCTCGATGATGCGCCGCATCGGCCGGCGGCAAAGCGACTCATCCCCGGTGATCGTGGTCGTGAAGGGCTGCGCGGCGGCAACGCCGCTGAGCAGACGGATGGTGCTGCCGGAATTGCCGGCATCGAGCGGTGCTTTGGCTTCGCGAAAGCCGTATTTGCCCTTGCCGGCGACAGCGATGATCCCCCCCTTGAGGCTGGAGATCTTGATGCCCAGCTTTTCAATACACTGCCGGGTGCTGGCCACATCCCTGGCATCGGAGAGGCCGCTGATCTTGCTTTTACCCTCCGCCATGGCGGATAGGATCAGAGCGCGGTGCGAAATCGACTTGTCGCCGGGGACGGTAAATGTGCCGGAGACAGCGCGCGCCGGTTTTATCAGAATATCGCTCATGTCATTCCCTCTTTCTGCACTCGAGTCCGCGTGATTTGAGCAGCGCCAGCGCCATTTCCCGATCCAGTTCAGAGGCGAAGGCCAACCGCATGGTTCCGCCCTCGTTCTCCCTGATCTTGAGGATTTCGATATCCTTGATGTTGATATTCTTCTCGAGCAGGGAACCGGCGATTGTGGCGAGCATGCCGGGGCGGTCCTGCACAACGACGGAGATGTCAAAATGCGGCCGGAAGAATCCGCGCGTATCTCTGGGGATGGAGAGACGGTTGCGCGCCGACTGGTCGAAGATGGTGCGCATCTCTTTTTTATCCAGCGCGGTCTTGACCCGCTTAAGTTCTTCTATGTACGCATCAATGTAACTGCCGATCATATCATAATTTGTAGCCATAATATCCTCCCAGACACTGAAGGGGCTGGAAGCGATTCTGGTCATGTCCCGGAACCCGCCGGCGGCCATTTTGAGAAAATGGCTGCTCTCGGTCTGGCGCTGGGCCGCCAGGCTCATCAGTGCGATCGCCGCCATCTGCGGCAGGTGGCTGACCGCAGCGGCGATCTCGTCGTGAAGATGGGGAGAGATCAGCAGCACCAGGGCGCCGGTCATCTCCACCAGTTCGCCGATAGCCTTGCGCTGCTCCTCCCGCATCGGCTTGGCCGGGGTGAGCACCCAGGTCGTGTTCTCGAAGAGAAAGGCGTCGGCTGCCTCCATGCCCTTGAACTCGGAGCCGGCCATGGGATGGCCGCCGATGAAATCGCACTGTGAGGGGAGGTGGATATTGGCGGTTTCGACGATCTTGCGCTTGGTGCTGCCGACATCGGTGATGAGGGTGCCGGGCCGGACATAGGCGCCGATGCTTTGCAAATGCTGCAAGATGCCTGAAACCGGAGTGCAGAGGAAGACCAGATCAGCACCGGCGAGGGCCTCGGCGATCGCAGCCGGTTCATAGCCTTTGTCGATGGCGCCGCGCTGCAGGGCCAGCGCGAGCACCTCCGCGGTGTCGACGCCTGTCAGCACGCCCTTGTATCCCTTGCGTTTGAGCGCAAGTCCTAGTGATCCACCGATCAATCCCACACCGACGATGGCGATTTCCCTGAATGCGAGATTCTCTTCCATGACCGCTTTCCTGTCCAGTTAGATGCGTTTGCCGATCGCCCAGGCGATCATGCGCAGCTCTTCCATCAGGCGCATGAACATCTGGGGGTAGATGGACTGTGCCCCGTCCGAAAGGGCGTGGTCCGGGTCATGGTGGACCTCGATGATAAGGCCATTGGCGCCGGCAGCGACGGCTGCGCGCGCCATCGGCGCCACCTTGTCCCGCCGTCCCGTGCCGTGACTGGGATCGGCGATGATGGGCAGGTGGCTGTGCTTCTGGGTGACCGGTATGGCCGAGATATCCATGGTATTGCGGGTATAGGTCTCGAAAGTACGGATGCCGCGTTCGCACAGGATGACATTATAGTTGCCGCCGGACATGATATACTCAGCCGCCATGAGCATTTCCTCGATCGTCGCCGAGAGGCCGCGCTTGAGCAGGACGGGCTTGCGGATGTGGCCCAGCTCGCGCAGCAGCG
The DNA here is from genome assembly GCA_029560815.1 of bacterium. The sequence goes on along the minus strand of JAKQKF010000365.1, from coordinate 30,597 downwards.
CAAAATTCTGCATGTTGCGGGCGCCGACCTGGATGATGTCGATATACTTGAGCATCAGATCGAGCTGACCGATCTCCATGACCTCCGAGACCGTGGCGATGGAGAGTTCATCACCGACCTGCTGCATGAGCTGAAGCCCCTTCTCCCCCAGTCCCTGGAAAGCGTAGGGAGAGGTGCGCGGTTTGAATGCGCCGGCGCGCAGCACCTTGGCGCCGCATTTTTTGACTTCCTGCGCAATGGTGTAGAGCTGCTCTTCGCTCTCCACCGAGCAGGGGCCGGCGCACACGGTCACCATCTCACCGCCAAACGATGCCTCACCCACCTCCACCACAGTGTTCTCCGGATGAAAGGCCCGGCTCGCCAGTTTGTAGGGTTCGGTGATGCGCAGGACCTCATAGACCCCCTCCATCACCTCGAATTCGCGCAGATCGACCCCGCGGATGTCGCCGAGCCCCCCGAGAATGGTCTGGTTGACCCCGACCACCTTGTGCACCTGAAATCCGCGGGATTCAAGCTTTTCGCAGACAGCCTGCACCATCATCTCGCTGGCGCTGTCTTTCATGACGATGACCACTGTGTTACCTCACTGGGATTCTGGAATTTCAGGCCAGGTATTGCAGCTCCCGGCATGCGTGAATGATGCGTTTGAAGATGGCGACGATCTCGTCGTTGGAAATCGGACCCTGATTGTGGCTCTGGACATGATAGAGCACCCCCTCTTCCCGTTGCTTGTCCCGCACGGTCAGACCGGTACTCCCTTTCAGGGTGCCGATCTCCTGCGCGAGGGTGGCACGCTCGCTGATCAAATCAACGATCTGCTCGTCGATCCGGTCGATTTCCAGCCGCAGGGATGACAGGTTCATAATCAGATCCCTCCAAAAAAAAAGCCCACCAGGTGTGAGCGGGTGGGCGGACAATGACGCCGGCGTGGTGTTTACCGGGCCTGCTATCCGCTCCGACCGCCAAAATAATGGCTATAAAAGGGAAAAATGTAGCGAGAAGGGTTCATTTTGCTTCGCGTTGGCCGTACATGAGTCTTATAATGGGAATTTACTAAATTAATAACCAGATGCAAGTCTTTTTTTCTCATAGCCGGGCGCCGAGTACTCTGCATCCACGGTCGTGTGAATGTTGCCGCGCGGATTAAAATCGCCTCTCACCGCCATCCAGCGCGGCTGGCAGACCTCAACCAGAGCCTCGAGGATTTCATTGACCGCCTCCTCGTGAAAGATCCCGCGATCCCGGAACCGGTTGATGTAGAGCTTGAGGGCTTTCAGCTCAAGGCAGTATTGATCAGGAATATAACGGATCTCGATCACAGCAAAATCCGGATACCCCGTCCGCGGACAGAGACAGGTGAATTCGGGATCGCTGACAGTAATGACATAATCCCTGCCGGGATAACGGTTGCTAAAGACCTCAAGTTTTGCTTCCAGGATTTCGCGCTGGCCGCGTTTCAAGTCATCCATATCTGCTCCTGGCTAAAAGCCCACCCGGATCAGGCGGTCGGTTCGCTGTAAATTACTGAGAAATCATCATTTTCAGCAACCTCTATCTGCACCACTTTCGCTTTGGCCGGCAAATTGTTCTTCATCCAGCCGAAGATATAGCGGGAGAGGTTTTCGGAAGTTGGATTGATCTGATCGAAGGGCGCCACCTCATTGATCAAGCGGTGATCGAACTGGTGCAGGCATTCATCAAGAATGCTCTGCAGGACCATCAGATCGAGCACCATGCCGAGCTGGTCCAGCTCCTCGCCGGCGACGGTGGCCTTGACCTTCCAGTTGTGACCATGGATGCGCTCACAGGCGCCCGGATAGTAGGCCAGACGGTGGGCGGCGGAAAACTGTGATTTGACGACAAGCTGGTACATACGCTTCCTCCAGAAAAGGAGCCGGCCGCCTGGCCGGCCCTGCCGGTGAAAAGTGCTCTTCCGGGTGCCTGTTTGCGACGCTTATCCTATTCCTTCAGTTCACCCGCATGCTGCTGGATTTTACGGATGGCCCCGGCGATATCCTGCATATCCTCTTCCGTGCCGAGCAGCACACTCTGGGTGAACCAGATTGCCTCCTCATAGCAGGCCTTTTCGCTCTCGGGGCAAAAGTTGCCGGCATAATCGACCGGGAGATCGACCTTCCGGCCGCGCGGCCCGAAGGATTTGTTCATAAATACCGGCTGTTTGTAGAGGGGGATGGAGTATCCCGGGCTGGTCGGGATGCCCTCCTTGCGCATGGCGTCAATGAAGAGCTGCTTGGACTTGCCGGCGAAGGCGCGTTTGTCATAGCGGAAAATATAGAGATGACAGGAATGGCTGGTCACCTCTTGCTGCATGGGCAGCGGGGAGATCCCCTCGATCCCGCCCAGCAGTTCATTCAGAAGGTCCAGGTTGGCACGCCGGATCGCCTTGAGTTCTTCATAGCGTCCGAACTGGGCCAGCAAAACAGCGGACTGGAACTCGGTGATGCGGTAATTGCCGCCGAAATAAAAATGCTCATACCAGAGCCCGTCCTCGCTGCGTCCGCAGTTGTGGTGTGAACGCGCGAATTTAGCCACGAGATCATCGTTGGTGAGGATGATCCCTCCTTCCCCGCAGTTGATGTTTTTGGAGGACTGGAAGGAGAAACAGCCGGCTGCGCCGATGGCGCCGACCGGGCGGCCCTTCCAGGCTGAGCCCCAGGCCTGTGCGGCATCCTCGATGACGACGAGGCCGTGTTTTGCGGCGATCTGCATAATGGCATCCATATCGGCGGGGCGGCCGGCGAAGTGGACCGGCATGATGGCTTTGGTGCGCGGCGTGATGGCCGCCTCGATGAGACGGGTATCGATATTGTAGGTATCCCGGTCGATATCGACAAAGATGGGCACGGCGCCGGCTTCGACCGCGGCGCTGGCTGTGGCAATGAAGGTGTAGGCGGGGACGATCACCTCGTCGCCGGCGTCGACGTCAGCGGCGGTGAGGGCGACGCGCAGAGCTGTGGTGCCGCTGTTCATGGCGATACCGTGCCTGGCCGCATGCGCTTCGGCGAACTGCCGTTCAAAACATTCACTCTCCTTGCCGGCCAACCGTCCCCATTTGCCGCTCTTGATGACCCGGGTCAGTCCCTCAATCTCATCATCCCCCCAGACCGGCCAGACCGGAAACGGCAGCGTCCGCACCGGGGTACCACCATTGATCGCCAACGACATTCTGCGCCTCCTCTTGAGAATCAGGTTTTAATGGTGCAAATTTCCCGTAAAGAATCAAATCTCCATTTCACTAGGCAGCAGACCGTCCAGCTGCCTCCGCAGGGCCTCCGCTCCGGAAAAGTGCAGGGCACGCATACCCGCCCGGCGGGCTCCCTCAACATTCTCTTCCCGGTCATCGATGAAAAGCGACTCTCCGGCTGACACCCCCATTGCCCGCAGGGCAAAGGTATAGATGGCGGAATCGGGTTTGAGGACGCCGGCGGTGAAGGAGGTCACCGGGTTTTCAAAAATAGTGAAGAAGGAATACCGTCCGATGATATGGTTATAGTGCAGCGGATCGGTATTGCTGATGATCGAGAGCCGGAATCGGCTGCGCAGCGACATGGCCAACCCGGCGACATCCTCCTTCAGTGAAAATATCCCGGTATAGAGCCGCTCAAAAAGCGGTTGTTCGAGCGGAGTGTCCAGTCTGCGATTGAGCCGGACGAGGAACTCGCCGGCATCGATCCCGCCGCTGTCGAAGAGCTGCGAATCCGGGAGCATGCTCTGCCGCAGCGCAGCCAATTCAGCCAGGCTGTGCCCGGTATGCCGGGCCAGCCCCTCCAGAAAGGCCTCAAAATGGACATCCACCAGCACACCCCCCAGGTCGAAAAATATGACCCGGAGAGGCGCTCCGCCGCGACCCTGATTGTTCACAACTCCTCGCTGCTAGTCGTGGTCATCATGCGGGAAGCAGCTGCTTGACCAGGTCGACGGCGCTGGCCGCATCCGCGGCATAGCCATCGGCGTTGATCTCCCGGGCATACTGTAAAGTCACCGGAGCGCCGCCGATGACCACTTTGACCTGGTCGCGCACGCCGGCCGCCTCAAAAGCGGCGAGGGCATCCTTCATGTTCAGCATCGTCGTCGTCAGCAGCGCCGAGAGGCCGACGACCTGGGGCTTGTACTCCTTGATCGCCGCCACAAACTTGTCCGCAGTGACATCGACGCCGAGGTCGATCACCTCGAATCCCGCTCCTTCCATCATCATCGAGACCAGATTCTTGCCGATATCATGCAGATCACCCTTGACCGTGCCGATGATGAAACGGCCGATGGGCTCGACTCCGGTTTCGACCAGCTTTGGTTTTAACACCTTGATGCCGGCCTTCATCGCGCGGGCGGCGACGAGCATTTCGGGAACATAAAACTCGTTATTGCGGAATTTGACGCCGACGATATCCATGGCGGCGATCAATCCCTTGTTCAGCACTTCGGATGGCTCGATACCCTCTCCCAGGGCGGTCAAAGTGAGCTCTTCCGCCCGGTTCGCATTGCCCGTAATGACGCTTTCAGCCAACATTTCCAGAACCGACATGTACTCCTCCGCAGGTAGCGTTATTGAGCAGATAAAAGCGCGGTCCGGGCCTGTAACCATGACGGGATAGCAGCGTGGACGCGTATTTCGTCACGCCCCTCCCCTTTCCGGCTCAGGACCAGTATTCGCGCTTGAATTTTTCAAAATCAGGGATGATGACCCGATGGCCGTCCCGTTCGATCAGCTTTTTACTCTCGAATACGGCCATAACCCGCGAGATGGTCTCCCGGGCGGTTCCCGCCATGTTGGCGAGATCCTGCTGCACCGGCAGTTTGGCGATGATCATGCTGGCCCCGCGCGCATAGCCGGTCTGTTCGGCGACATGAATCAGCGTCGAGCCCACCCGGCCCACGGCATCCTGCAGGGTCAGATTCTCGATCATGACGTCCGCCTTGCGGATGCGGTCGGCCATAACGCGAAGCATCTCCAGCCCGATGGAGGGAAAGCGTTCGAGCAGGTGATGGAAATCGTTGCGGCGCAGCGTGAGCAGCTCGGACTCCTCCATGGCGATAACCGAGGCCGACCGGCCCTTGCCGTCAAGAATGGAGAGCTCCCCGAAGAAATCGCCCGCCTTGAGGATGGTGATGATCACCTCGCGGCCCTCGTCGCTCGCACGGGTTATCTTGACCGTGCCGCGCAGGATGATGAAGAGCGTCTGCCCGACCTCCTCCTCCACAAGGATGACCTGCTCCTTGTGGCAATCCTTGCGCAGACAGCGGTCGGCGACCTGTTCGACATCGGCATCGGACATCTTTGCGAACAGGGGCACCCGCTTCAGCAGCCGGATTACTCTTTCCTCCGCCATATGGACTCCTCCCATCGTGTGATTGCAGATGTTCGGCAAAAAGCAGCCGTGTTTAGAGCAAAAGAAACCGGCATCCGCGAGCCGGCCGGATCAACGCCGTTCGGCCTGCAGGGGCCCGAGGCATACACCCCGGCGCGCACCCGCCCGCTCGTAAACAGCATAGAGGCGGGTGAGCATGGTGGAACGGGTGAATTTATGCTCGACCGTCTCCAGAGCGCTCCGGCCGAGCCGGAAGCGCAGCATCTCATCCTCGATCAGCCGCTCGACCTGGCGGGTCAGATCGGCAGTCTGTCCGGGCTCGAAAAGCAGGCCGTTCCGCTCCTCCTCGATGATGTCAAGAACGCCGTCGCAGCGGGTGGAGACCACCGCCCGTCCGATGGCCATGGCCTCGATCAGAACCAGTCCGAAGGCCTCTGCTCGGGAGGGAAAGGCAAAGATATCCATGGCCGCCAGCACCTCCGGAATGTCGCTGCGGAAGCCGGCCATGATGACACGATCTTTAAGCCGCAGGCTGTGGAGGCGCTCATAAATCGGACGCGCGCGCTCCTCTTCGCCGCGGGTGGCCTCGCCGACGATCACGAAGCGGACCTGCGCATGACGGGCGCTGATTGCAGCGGCCATATCGAGAAATTCGAGATGGCCCTTGCCGGACTGGAGACGGCCGATAGAGCCGATTAAAAGTTCCCCATCCCGCACGCCCCACTCCACCCGCACAAGAGAGCGCGCTTCAGGGCGAAAGGTAAATGTGCGCGTATCAACGCCATGATGAACGATACAAACCCGGTCCCGTTCGACTGGATGAGTGGCGAGCAGATTCTCTTCGATGACCCGTGAGATCGCCACGATCCGGTCCACAGCGGCGTAGATCCAGCGATGCAGGGGATCCCGCTTTGGTTTGCCCGTACCGATGTGCTTGATGAAGACCAGCGGCCACCGGCGCGCCAGATGGACCACCGGGGCGATATTCCAGAGATCCCTGGCATAATGAGCGTGCAGCAGCTCCACTCGCCGCTTTCTGAGCTGGCGGAAGAGGCGCAGCGACGAAAACAGATCCAGGTAGCCGGAGGGCCTGAAAGGAACGGTGGTCAAACCAAGCCGCCGCGCCTCAGCCTCGAGAGGCGACCTCGGCGCACACCATATTTCAACCCGGTGCCCCTCCTCTGCGAGCCAGCGCGATAGCACGGCCACATGCATCTCCAGTCCGCCCCAGGAACGCGAGGAGCAGATCTGCGCGATATGCAGGGTGCGACCGGCCACCGGGTCCCTCTGTCAGCCCAGGTAAAGTTGATGGCGGACGATGTAGCGCTCGACGGCCGGCGGAACCAGATAACGGATCGACTTGCCCTCCCGGAGGCGTCTGCGGATATCGGTCGACGAAAGGTTCATCAGCGGAGTATCGACGACGATGATGTCATCGACATATGCCGGGATGCGGCCGCTGTAGGAGACGCCGGGGCGGTCGGCGACAACGATGCGGCACAACCGGTTGATCTCTTCAGGCTCACGCCATGAGAGCAGATCGGCGAGATTGTCCCCGCCGATGACCAGAAAAAGGCCTGCGCGGTCGAGCCCGTGCTTCTGTTTCAGCTCATTCAGAGTCTCGACGGTGTAGGACCGGCCGCCGCGACGCAGTTCGAGATCGCTGGCGCGGAAACGCGGATTGCCCGCGGTGGCGAGCCGGACCATGGCGAGACGGTGTTCGCCCGCGACCATCTGGTCATCCGATTTCAGTGCGGGCACGGAACAGGGCATGAAGAGCAGACGATCGACGGCCAAGGCATCGGCAGCCCTCTCGGCGATGATCAGATGGGCGAGATGGACCGGATTGAACGAGCCCCCGAAGAGGGCCAGTTTTTTTACTTTTCCCGCCAAATCAGGGTTTCTCTTTGGCGGCGGCTGGATTGGCCCCCTGCAGCTGGGTGATACGCTGCTGGGCCTTGCTCGCCAGGTCGTGACCGGGAAACTTGTCGACCATCTTCCTGAATGCCTCGAGCGCTTCGCTCTGCTTGCGCATATGGCGATAGGATTCGCCGAGATAATACTGGGCTATCGGGCTGTATTTGGAATCATAGTGTTCATCAAGGACTACATTGTAATAGACGGCGGCCGCGTCATAGTAGCCCAGCTTGAAGTACTGTTCGGCCGAGGCGAAGACCTTGAGCGCCAGTTTTTCCCGGCACTCGGTGAGCTTTTCCTGGACCTGTTTGACCAGATCGCTGCGATGGAACTCTTCAAGAAATTCCTGAAATTCGCGAATGGCTTTGTGCGTATAGTCCTGGTCGAGCGAATATTTCGGCGAAAGCTTGAAATAGCTCATGCCCAGCTTGAATTTGGCGTCATCCACCCACTCGGAGTTGGGATAAACCTTGAGCAGCCGTTCGTACTCGCTGGCGGCGAGGATATATTCCTTCATGCCGTAATGACATTCGCCGAGATAGAACTGGGCCTTGTCGGCGACGTTGCTGCCGCTGTAGCTCAGGGTGATCACCCTGAACTGATTTTTGGCCTCGAGAAAATCCCGCTTCTCATAGAGTGTCATGGCTGCGGCCATGCGCTCTTCGAGGGTCATATTGGCGCGCATTTTGGTACCGCCGCAGCCGAGGGCTGCGATGGCGATCAGTCCGATAAAAAGTGTGAGAAGAATCCGGGCATAGGTTTTCATAATCTTCCTGTAGTTCAGTTGCTGCGAAAGGAGTAAAAAAGGTAGATGATCCCGCCGGTGATCAGGGCGAGAATGGCGGGTTCAGCCATCCTTCTGAGGCGGGAGGGCTGCGGCCGCTTCCCGATGGTGAAGGGGATGGCCGGGTCTTCAAGCGCCGCGATCTGGTCGCGGGCGAGGGTGTCGCAGGCGCTCCCGGACAGCTCGCGGCTAAAAAGGAGTTCCCCGCTGCTGTTCAGATATTTAAGATGGAGGCGGCTTTTAACCGTGCGTATGATCCTGCGGCCGCTGCCACCGGCGGCCTCGTAGAGGATATCCATCTCCACAGGGACATAGGCGAGCAGGGGCCTCTCCATTTCACCGGGATCGACGCGGCGCAGACGGAGAGCCCGTCTCTCCCCCAGCTGCTCGAACAGGACGCGCTCAAAAAGCCAGTCCCAGTCCACCTGCTCCTTCGGGGAAGCATAGCAGAGCAGAGACGAATCAGCGAGCGCCAGATGGGGTTCAACCTCGGCAAGCTGCTGTTCCAGCGTCCGCCTGAGCAGTTCCAGGTTGGCCGGCGGCTCTTGCGCCGGCGCTGGAAGGGCCAGGATCAGCAGAAGCAGCACCGGTGCACAGTGTATAACTCTTTTTAACGTAACGGGTTCCCTATAAAGAAACTGAACAGGTCAGAAAATGGGAATAGTGCCATTCCTCCCCGGAGGTATCACACTGCACTCCATACTGCAGGTCAAGCGCGAGCGGGAAACCGGCCGTATCATCTTCCGGTCTCGAATCACTCCGCACGGGTGTACCGAGGCCTACTCCACCGCAAAATACGGCACGGCGCGCAGGCTGCTGTTCAAAACAGCCGGCGCGCAGGAGGAGCCACGGCACCGCCTGCCACTCGCCCCCAAGATGGATCTCCCGTTTTGCCGGTTTGTCCTCTTCTGATACATTACGCACATCGAGCGAAAGAAGCAAGCAATTTTGCGGTGAAAAAGCCAGCCCCACGTTCATCGATTCATCGATGGTGCGGTTCAGCGCCTGAAACGAGTCCGCCATGTCGTCCGGGACGTCAATATACATCACGCCGATGTGAAAGTACGGCGCCGGGCGGATCAGCATGCCGTAGCTGCCGCCATACCCCTTTCCCCTTTGCAGCGCTCCCTCCCGGTTGACCAGATAGCCCGCAACGCCGATGGCGAAAGGCTCCGCGAGGCGGAGGCGCACCGCTGCCTGGGAAAAAGTATGGTCCAGCAGCCCGTCGACGGGGAAAAAGCGCCCCCGCTCCTGCAGGGCCGGATTACCGGCCAGAGTTTCGCTGAGCTGCAGCGCTACGGATACGACCGGCGACTGCCAGGAGATCCCCCTGATGACGAGGCCGCAGCGGACGAGTTCGTCAAGCGGTGAAGCAACCCCGCCGGTAAAAAGGCTGTTCCAGTGGTTCAGCCCGGCAGCCAGTCCAACCGGGTTGAGATAGATATGAAAGCCGTCCGACCAGGTCGAGAGTGTGGCCGGGTTATAGAGGCCGTCGGAGAGGTCGGATGCCAGAGCACTGTTCGCCCATCCCATGCCTGCGGGCCGGGCGATCAAGCTGTTGGTCGTAAAACGGCTTGAGCGGGATGCGGCGCCGGCCGGCGCAACCGACCCGATCAGCAGAGCGGCGAGTAGTGCGGCTGTGCTTCTAGCGCGCTTGCGCATGTTTCTTTCCGCTCCGAAGATGGAGAATTCCGGCCCCGATCAAACCTGCAGCGGCGATGAGTGCACACGAGTGGGCCAGCCAGTCGCCAAAGCGGGTATAGAGGGTTCGCTTGCTTTGCAGCGTGATCCGTCCTGTGATCGCCGCCTGTTTGAAGAGAGGTGTGCTCTGCGTCACCCGTCCGCAGGGATCAATGAAACAGGAGATGCCGGTGTTGGCGCAGCGGGCTACGGGGAGACGGTTTTCGATCGCGCGAAAGACTGCGAACCGGGTATGCTGAAAGGGTGCCGATGTGCGGCCGAACCAGGCGTCATTGGTGATGATACAGAGCATGCCGGCGCCGTTGCCGGCGAACCGGCGGATCAGGTCGGGAAAAACCGATTCGAAACAGATGGGTGTGGAGAGCAGCACCGGCGGCGCATCCGCCCCGCCTTGCGCCGGCCGGACACTGAAAACGGTAAACTCTTCTCCGGGCGTATAGTCCCCCACACCGAGTTCGAGATCGGAGAGCCACTCCTTGAGATAGTTAAAGGGGAAGTAGTCGCGGAACGGGATGCGTTCCGAGCCCGGGACCAGGCGCATTTTGCGATAGGAGGTCAAAAATCTGGATCCAGGTTCGATCAGGAAGGCGGCATTGTAATAGGAATAGGAGGTGTCGTCGGTGAACTGGTAATCAAGGCCGCCGGTCAGCAGCGGAATCTGCAGCGAATCAACAAAGTTGTGCAGACGGCGCAGATAGCGCGGCTCGCTGCCGAGGAAAAAAGGCATCGCCGTTTCTGGCCAGACGATCAGGTCGGGATTTCCGGCCGCAGCGTCGCGAGACATGGCCTCGTAGAGGGCGACATTCCTGTCGGTGCTGCCCACTTCCCACTTTTCAAAAGGATCGACATTGCCCTGCAACAGCGCCAGGGTGACCGGCCGGCCGCTATCCTGGGGGCGGCGCAGCACAAAGAGACCGTGCAGCGCCGGCAGGACGATGAGCAGCGCCAGCGCCAGCAGGACGCGCTGCCGGCTCGGACGGCTGGTGAATTCGCGGGCGGTGAGCCAGATCAGCACATTGAGAACAAAGACCCAGAGGCTGACACCCCAGATCCCGGTGTATTCAGCGAACTGGATAAGGGGAAGATAGTAGGACTGGGTATAACCCAGATAATTCCACGGAAAAGCCGTCTCGGAGAGGGACTGCAGGTACTCTATAGCCAGCCAGAGGAAAGGCAGCAGCAGCCATGCCTTGCGTCCGAAGCGGCGCAGCAGGAGGATGTGCAGCAAGCCATAGAGAGTCAGGGCAAACGGGATGATCAGTATGGCTGCGATAAAGCCAGCCTGGGTGACATTCGCGATCCAGTAGAGGGTGGTGATGCAGATGAAAAGGCCGGTCAGGTAGCTCCAGCGCATGCCTTCGCCGGCGGTTTTACCCTCGAGGAGGAGGAAAAAGGGATAGAGGGCGAACCAGCCGATGAAACCGGTGCGAAAGGGTGGCAAGGCGAAGGCCAGCATGACGGCCGTGAGCACGCTGAGGAGCAGGTTTCTTTTCATAGTAGCAGCAATCCTGTGTTCCTGTACGCTGGCATCATCCGCCGGGGAGCCGGCGCCGTGGGCGGTGGAGAGCTGGATGAGCCGTGTTGACGGGCGATGATCAATGCGAAGCGGGAGCGGTCAACTCCCGGAGGGATGCCTGCGGCGAAACTGGATGCGGTCGAGGAAGGCCTGCAGCATAAAGGCGGCGGCGATCTGGTCGATTTTATCGCGCTGCCGCGATGGCTGCTGGCCGCGCTCATGCAGGCTTTTATGGGCGCTGGCTGTTGTCCAGCGCTCATCCTGTGTAAAGACCGGAATGGCTGCGGCCTCAGCCAGCAGGGCGGCAAAAGCCTGGGCGGCTTCAGCCTTATCGCCCAGGCTGCCATTCATGTGCAGGGGCAGGCTGACGACCAAAGCGACGGCCGCCTGCTCCTGCACCGATGATATTATTTGTTCAACGGGAAATCCCTGCCCTTTTCGGAACAGAGTGATCAGGGGAAAGGCTATGGTTTGCATCGGATCGCTGACCGCAAGGCCGAAGCGCTTCTCGCCATAATCAATCCCGAGAATGCGTCCCAAAGGCAGCTGCTCAACGGGAATAGGGGATAAATCTGCCATACCGGACTGCGATCTCGCACAGGCGAGGTTGGTTTACAGATCCTCTGGGGCCAACGGCTGTTTCAAGACCTCTTTGAGCAGCTTGCCCGCCTTGAAATGGGTTTTACGGCGCGCCGGAACGTAAATGATCTCACCGGTCTTCGGGTTGCGGGCTTTGGGCTTGGGCTTGGTTTTCTTGACTTCAAAAACACCGAAGTCACGGATCTCGATGCGCACTTCAGGATTGGCTTCGGACATAAACTCCCGCAGTGCCTGAAAGACGCCGTCGACCACCTTTTCGGTCAGATATATTTTTTCTCCCACGATCTTCGCAGTTCGCTTGGCTACATCTTTTTTCGTGATCGTGGATTTCAAAGCCTCATCAGCCATGGCCAGCTCCTAGGATTGGGTTTCAGAATTCATATTAAGAGTGTCGTTCAGAGTATAACACTATAATTAATAACCATAAATAACCATTTTTTAGATAAAAGACAACAAAAAAATTCATTTAGGGGTAAAAAAAGACAAAAAAAATGCATTTTTTTCATTCACTTAGGCTCTGACCAGCGGCTGACGGAGATCACGCCAGCCACTTTCTTGATTTTGGCGATAATCCGGTTAAGATGCTCAAGATCATAGACTTCAACGCTGATCGTGCAGTTGACCAGCGAGACATCGGCATTCATGTTGGCGCTGACGATGATGCCGTCAGAAGTCGACACCGCTTCCGAAAGATCCGCAAGGAACTTGCTGCGGCGCTCGCAGAGGATATAAAGCCCGGCGAGAAAGCGGTTTTCCTTGTCCACATCCCAGGCGACATCGATGATGCGCTCGGTCTCCTGCATCAGACGGAGCAGATTGTTGCAGCTGTTGGTGTGCACAACGATCCCGCGCCCCCTGGTGACAATGCCAGTGATCGGATCTCCCGGCACAGGATTGCAGCACTTGCCGAAGCTGAGCATGATGTTGTCCATACCGGCGACGCTCACCCCCTTGGTCGACTTGCGCGCCCGTTCGATAAAGCGTTTGAAGAGGGATTCATTGTTGGCGGACGGCTTGTCTTCCGGTATGATCTTGTGCACCACCGCGTCGAGTTTGATCTCCCCCCGGCCCAGGGCCGCGAACAGCATCTGTGCCTCTTTGAGGTTGAATTTGCCGGCCAGATCAGCCAGATCGACATCCTTCAGCTTGATGGAGAATCTGCTAAGCGCACGGGTGAGCATCTCCTCCCCCAGCCTGGCACTGCTTTCGAACTGGGTGTCGCGCAGCCATTTCTTGATGCGGCCTTTGGCCTTGGCGCTGGTCGCGAAGCTCAGCCAGCCTTCGTTGGGCCGCTGGTTGGCGGAGGTGATGATCTCCACCGTGTCGCCGCTGACCAGGTGATGGCTGAGGGGTACGATGCGGCCGTTGACTTTGGCGGCCAAACAGTGAAGCCCGATATCTGTGTGGACGGCGAAAGCAAAGTCGACCGGCGTGGAGTGAGCCGGCAGACGGTAGAGATCCCCGCGCGGCGTAAAGACAAAGACCTCATCCTGAAAGAGATTGATCTTGAGATGCTCCATAAACGAGCTGGTTTCGACCTCCTCGTCATCCACCGCCTCGAGCACCTGACGCAGCCAGCCCATGTGCTTGTCGAGCTCATCCTCCTGCAGGCGGCCCTCCTTGTAGCGCCAGTGGGCGGCGATGCCGTCCTCGGCGGTCCGGTGCATGGACTCGGTGCGGATCTGAATCTCAACCTTTTTGCCGTCCGGGCCTATGACCGTGGTGTGGAGGGATTGATAGCCGTTGTTCTTGGGCATCGCGATGTAATCCTTGAAACGCTCATGGATCGGGGTGTAGAGGGAGTGGACAATGCCCAGAGTGTGGTAGCACTCTTCCACCTTTTCGACGATGATGCGGATGGCGTGGAGGTCGTAGATCTCCTCGAAGACGATGCCGCGCTTGACAATCTTGTTATAGATGCTGTAAAAATGCTTGGGGCGGCCTTCGAAACGGGCGTGGATGCGCGCTTCGACCAGGGCTTCCCGCACCGGTTTGGTGACGTGGCTGATGATCAGTTCGCGCTCGCGCCGGGTGGCGTTGATCCGCTTGACAAGGTCGTTATAGATTTCCGGTTCGAGGAATTTCAGGGAGAGGTCCTCGAGCTCCCACTTGATCTTGGCCAGGCCCAGACGGTGGGCGAGCGGGGCGTAGACTTCACGGGTTTCGAGGGCGATGCGGCGCCGCTTCTTCTCCGGCAGAAACTCGAGGGTGCGCATGTTGTGAAGGCGGTCGGCGAACTTGATGATGATCACCCGGATATCCTTGACCATCGAGAGCAGCATCTTGCGAAAGTTTTCCGCCTGACGCTCCTCGAATTCGAGCAGTTTGATATCTGAGATCTTGGTGACCCCGTCGACGAGACTGGCGATATTGGGGCCGAACTCGCTTTCAACGCGGGCGACATTGTATTCGGTGTCTTCAGCGACGTCATGGAGGATGGCCGCAGCGATGGTCTCATAGTCCATTTTCAGACCGGTGAGGATCTTGGCGACCTCGAGGGGATGTTCGAAGTATTTGTGGCCGGATTTGCGCAGCTGATTCCGGTGCGCCTCATAGCTGAACTCGAAGGCCTTGCGCAGCACAGCCGCGTCCATGGACTGGTTGTAGCGCCGTATCCGGCGCACAAGCCCTTCGAATACCTTTTGGTACACTTCTTCCATGCTTTTCTGCCGCCGGATATCAGTAAGGAGCCGGGCTAATGGTCTGGATTTCTGGCTGTCTGGATTCCTTGCCGGCGAAAAGGAGATACTCTTTGTAAAAGTAAGCGTTCACGCTGTCGGTGGGGCCGTTGCGCTGTTTGGCGACGATGATTTCGGCGTCGTTTTCCTGGCCGGGCTCGACCGGTCCGTACACCGATGGGCGGTAGATGAACATGACCACATCGGCGTCCTGTTCGATGGCGCCCGATTCGCGCAGATCCGAAAGCATCGGCTTGCGTTCGCCTCGCGCTTCGACTGCGCGCGAGAGCTGGGAGAGGGCCAGAACCGGGATGTCGAGCTCCTTGGCGAGAGCCTTGAGGGACTGGGAGATCTGGGCGATCTCGATCTGACGGCTCTCGACCCGGCCGACGCCGTGAACCAGCTGCAGATAGTCGACCACGAGCAGGCCGATATTGTATTCGATCTTGAGGCGGCGCGCCTTGGAGCGGATTTCCATGATATTCATGGCCGGGGAATCGTCGATATAGATCGGCGCCTTTTCGAGGGTGCCAAGGGCGTTCATCAGCTTGGACATCTGGTCCTGCGGCAGCTTGCCGATGCGCACCAGATGGGCATCGACCCGGGCCTCCGAACAGAGCAGGCGCATGGCGATCTGGGGCGAGGCCATTTCCAGCGAAAAGATGCCGACGGGCACCCCGTAACTGGCTGCCGAGCGAGCCATATTCAGAGCCAGAGCGGTTTTGCCCATCGAAGGCCGGGCGGCGAGGATGATCAGTTCCGAATTCTGCAGGCCGGAGAGCAGGCGGTCGAGATCCTTAAAGCCGGTCGGCACGCCAATCACCCCGTCGGCCCTGGAGTTGTAATGATCGATGAGGTTCATGGTCTCGAAGAGGATCGGCCGCAGATGCTCAAACGCCCTCCGCTTGCTGCGCTCGGAGAGGCTGAAGATCTTTTTCTCCGCCACATCGATGACATCGTAGGCATCCTCCCCGCCTTCGTAGCAGTCCTGCTGGATCTCCCCGGATATCTCGATGAGCTTGCGCAGCAGGGCGCGGTTGAGGACGATGCGGCAGTACTGCTCGATATTGGCCGCCGACGGGATGCGCTCCACCAGTTCGGTGAGATAGTAGTGGCCGCCCACCTTGTCGAGTTCCTTGCTCTTCTCCAGTTCGGCCGAAAGGGTGAGGAGATCGATGGGCTCGCTGTGTGAATAGAGGTTGCGCGCGGCCATGAATATGCGGCGATGGGCATCCTTGTAGAAACAGGTTTCGTCGAGAAGTTCGAAGAGGGTGTTGGCGGCATGGGGCTCGATCATCACCGAGCCGAGGGCGGCCATTTCGGCTTCAATCGACTGCGGCGGCAGCTTGACGGGAGTTTCATTGTGTTCAGGCATAGTCGGCTCGCTCAGCGTGGGTGATTCTCAGCCAGAAATTCATCGTAGAGTCGGCGCAGCAGCTGGACGTCCTGCCAGGTTTCGCGCTTGAATTTGGGATAGCGGAGCAAAGCAGCCGGATGATAGGTGACGATCAGCCGGGAGCCTTTCCACTGATGGACCTTGCCGCGCAGCTGCGTGAGGGGAGCCTGGCTCTGCAGCATGGTCTGGGCACTGAAGCGCCCGAGACAGAGAATGAAAGCCGGGTGGATCAATTCCAGCTGTTTTTCGAGGTAGGGCAGGCAGTTAGCCACCTCGTCCGGCAGGGGATCGCGGTTGTTGTCCGGCCGGCATTTCAGCAGGTTGCAGATATAGACCTCGCTCCTCTTCAACTCGATGGAGGCCAGAATCCTGGTGAGGAGCTGTCCCGCCTCGCCGATGAAGGGTATACCCTGCTGGTCTTCGTGAAAGCCGGGGGCTTCGCCGATCAGAACAATGTCGGCGGAGGGATTTCCCTCGCCAAAGACCAGGTTCCTGCGCCGCCCGCCGATGGCGCAGCGCTGGCAGCCGCTGATCCGCTCCTGCAGCTCTGCCAGGGTGGAGAGATCAAGGTCGGGAAGGGGCTCAACCGTACGGGGAGGTGGGCTTTCTACGGCCTCCCGGATGCGCGTCACCGCATCCGGTCTGCGGTCCGCACCTTCTGCAGCGGCACCTGCCGCAGCGGCTTCACCGCTTCTCCCGACCAGCGCCTCCTTCGGGAGGGCCAGTTCATCGCCATAGAGCTCGATCTGCTGTTCGAGAAAGCGGCCAAGTTCTTCTGCCGGATCAGTTGTCATAGGCTCTGCTCTTTTTCCCACTCGAGGATGGCCGTCAGCAGCCTGTCGGCCACCTCCGGTTTGGACATCAGCGGCCATTTCTCCGGCTCACGGCCGCGTCTGAGCAGGGTAATGATGTTGGTATCCACAGCGAACCCGGCGCCCGCTTCGATGGGATTATTAACCACGATCATGTCGAGATTTTTTTCCTCAAGCTTGCGCAGCGAGGCGGGGATCTCATCGGTCGTCTCGACGGAAAAGCCGACATGAATTCGGCCGCCCTTGCTGAGGCCGGCGCTCCTGAGGATATCTTCCGTCCGGGTCAGGGGAAGAGCAATCTTCTGCTCCCCCTTCTTGATCTTTTGCGCTGACAAAGCGGCCGGCCGGTAATCGCTGACCGCCGCGGCCATGAGGAGCAGATCGGAGCCGGGCAGATGCTGTGCCACCACCTGAGCCATCTCGGCGGCGGTGGTGACCCGGATGACCTCAATACCCGCAAAGGGGCGTTCGCCGCTTGGTCCGGTCACGAGGGTCACCCCGGCGCCGCGCAGGGCGGCCATTTCAGCCAGGGCATAGCCCATCTTGCCGGTGGAGCGGTTGCCCAGATAGCGCACGGGATCGAGCGGCTCATGCGTCGGCCCGGCCGTGACCAGCACGCGCTTGCCCTGGAAATCGAGGGGCCGGCGCAGGAGCCTGCGCACCGCGTCCACGATCTCCGGGATGGCGGCCAGACGCCCCTGCCCCACTTCGCCGCAGGCCAGCTCGCCGCTTCCGGGCGCGACGATGCCCCAGCCGTGCGCGCGCAGGAGTTGTTCATTTTGCTGATAAACGGGATTGGCGTACATCTCTTTGTTCATGGCCGGGCAGAAGAGGAGTGGCGCAGTGGTGGCGAGAAGAGTGGTTGTAAGAGCATTATCCGCAAAACCGTGGGCGGCTTTGGCGATGGTATTGGCCGTCGCTGGGCAGATGACGAAACAGTCCGCCCAGCGCGCCCATTCGATGTGCACGGTCCCTCCACCCAGCTCGCCGGAAAATAGCCCGACGAGGACGGGGTGGCCGGTCAAGGTTTCGAAGGTCAGCGGGGTGACGAATTCCATGGCCGCAGGGGTCATGATCACGCGGACCGAGGCCCCGCGTTGAGCGAGCTGCCGTACCAATTCCGCAGCCTTGTAGGCCGCGATACCGCCAGTCACGCCAACCACCACTTTCCTGTTCGTCAGCATGCGGCTCTCACTTCCTGAATGGTACTATCCGGGGTACTGCTTGTTGAGCTTGCCCTCGAGCATCTCCTGCAGGGCGACGCTGGTGGGCTTGGGAAGTTTAAGGTACTGGCGGTCAACGACATCCTGGCTGACACCTTCGTCATCATAGTTGTCGTTGTTGCTCATCGAGGCAGCTTCAGCATCGAGCACCTTTTTCTGCAAATCGTTGATCTGGCGGGCGCGGCGGGCGATCATGATGATCGCTTCATAGACATTCTCAGCAAACTGGTCGAGATGATCAATGGGCAGTGTTTTGATCATATACAGGGCCTCCCTATATGAATAATATGAATTCTACTATTTTTTAACGCCATCATGCCGCTCATCAAGCCGGCCGGCGATAATCTTTTTAACTCTGGCGACGCTCCTGCTCAGATCGCGGTTGATGACGGTGAACTCGAACCTCTTGGCCATCTCCATCTCCATCGGCACACGCTGGAGGCGGATGCGGACGGCCTCCGAAGCTTCTGTGCCCCGCCCGACCAGCCTCTGTTTGAGGGTCTCGAGGTCGGGAGGCGCGATAAAAATCATCAACGTCTGCTGCGGAAACCGCCGCTGAACGGCAAAAGCTCCCATGACGTCGATGTCAAAAAAGACGATACGCCCCTCCTGCAGCCATTTTTCGATCGGCTTGACCGGGGTGCCATAGAGATGGCCGTGAACACGCTCAAATTCGACCAGCTCGTCCTTCCGGATCATCTCCTCGAAACCGGACTCGTCCACGAACCAGTAATCAATGCCGTCCTGCTCGTTGGGGCGCATGGCCCGGGTGGTCGCGGAGATCGAGTAGCGGTAGCGGGGATCCCCCTCGCTGAGAATCTTGCGGATGATCGTCGATTTGCCGCCGCCGGATGGCGAAGAGATCACGACCAGAAGGCCTTTTTGCGCCATGCGGCCTCTCACGTTCGCCTATTCGATGTTCTGGATCTGTTCGCGCAGCTTTTCCACCTCATCCTTGATCTCGACCACAAGATGGGATATCCCGAGAGAACTGGATTTGCTGCCGATGGTATTGACCTCGCGATGCATCTCCTGCAGAAGGAAATTCAGCTTGCGGCCGGAGGCGTTTTCATGCTCCAGAATATGGATAAAGGCCTTGTTATGGCTGTGAAAGCGGACGCACTCTTCGGTGATATCCAGACGATCGGCCATGAGAGCGAGCTCATTCTCAAGCCGGCCCTCGTCGACATGTTCCTCTTTGACCAGCAGGGCGATGCGCTGGCGCAGTTTTTCCATTTCAGCCGCGGGCTGTTCGGCGCCCAGTTCGGCCGCGCGCGTGATCATGGTGTCAAGACTGTTGATGCGCTTGACAAAGTCCTTGAGCAGTTCTTCACCCTCTTTGCGCCGCATCACCTGGATATCCTCGAGCACCTTGACCAGGGCCGCGCGTGTGCACTCCCAGTAGCGCTCCGCCTCGGGAGTTTTGTCATCGACGACGATGATATCGGGCAGGCTCAGGAGCTGGCTGAGCTGGATCTCGCCGGCGAGGCCGAGATCTTTCTGCAGCTCTTTGACCAGGCGGTAATAGGAGTGGGCCATGGGCTTGTTGAGCACCAGCTGCTGCACGTTGGAGCTCTCGCTGGTCAGGCTGATGGCGATATTGATTCGGCCGCGCGAGAGGCTCTTGCCGACCAGATCCTTGATCTGGGCCTCGTAATCGGCCAGCACCCGCGGAATGCGCAGCGAGAAATCGAGAAAGCGGTTGTTGACCGAACGGATCTCCACGAGCACTTCGATGTCACCGATCTTGTGGGAGGCGCGGCCGAAACCGGTCATGCTTGAAATCATGGCATCATCCTGATGATTGCAGCTTTGTTAAAATGCAGCATGTATTTTAATGATTTTTTTTGATATAGTCAATTCATTTTTTGGGATTGCGGGGCCGCCGGCCGGCTTGGGTCGGCGGACAGGCAACTGCGGCGGGCTATTTCCGGGCCTTGCGCTCTTCAATCCGCACCCGCAGCGAGATGCGGTGCGAATTGTCCAGCTGATCATGCTTCAGAAAGGCGTAATCGACATCGATACGCGGCAGACGCAAGCCGGCGCCGGCGCTGAGATAGCCGGTGTCGCTGCCGAGGCGCAGGGAGGCGATATTATGGAAAACCCACTCGGCGCCGAGATGGAAATCGGCGCTCACAGGACCATAATGGGCCTGGGCCGCGAGCTTGCGGCCTTCCATGCGCAGATCAGCATCCGCCGCCAGGAGCAGGCGGCTCTTGAGCGGCCTGATCATGAAGGGATAGGCTCCCCCCACCTTGAGCGTGGGCGAGACCAGCTCGCGCTCGCCGGTATCCCAGGCGAGGAGCGTGGTGGTGAAATCCTGCAAATTGGCGCCCAGGCGCAGGGAGCGCCAGGGAAGCCAGATCGCCCCGATATCGAAACCGGCGCCCCAGGCGGTGTTGTCGCCGACTCCCTTGTGGACCAGCTTGGCGCTTGCCCCCCAGGCGAAACGCCCGGTTTGCATACGGGCATAACTGAGATAAAAGGCATATTCAGCGTCGTTGACGCTGCGCACCTGGTAGGGACGATTGCTGAGGGTGTTGCCCTTGTCATCGGTATAGGTGGCGTCAAGGGGCAGATCGGGCCGCGGCAGGGCCGTGACCGGGATATCGTCGACGGCGAGGCGGACCATGTTGATGCCGATGGTCTCCCGGCGGGTGATGGGCATGGCCCCGCCGACATAGTCGTAATTGACCACTCCGCCGAAGCGCCGCGCGTGCATGAAACCGAGCTCGGGGTAGCGGATGGTGGAGAGACCGGCCGGATTCCAGTAGCCGAAAGTCACATCACCGGTTACTGCAGCATACGCTCCGCCCATGCCCAGGGCGCGGGCGCCGACGCCTCCGGCCATGAACTCGCCGGCGTATTTCCTGATTTCCGCCGCCTGGGTGAATGTCGCAAGGAAAAGGAAAATCCCCGTCAGCGATATGGAACACCGTTTGACCACGCAGGTACCTCTGTTTGCATAACAAAATTGCCGTTGCGTCGCCTGGTGGGCGATCTATATAATATATTATTTAGTTTTGATAGTACAAACGATAAATCGGCCAACTGCGGCCCGGGGTGAGATTCTGCGCCGCGCGCCTGCCCTTTATTGGTCGGCGGCCAGCTGCCGCAGCTCTTCCAGCTTGTTGAGGGCCTCGAGCGGGGTCAGCTGGTTGGGGTCGAGCTTTTTCAGCTCCTCGCGCAGGCTCTTCTCCAGCTCGGCGAACAGGTTGAGCTGCTCTACCGGACGTTCCGTCTCCACCCGGTGGTGTGCCAGCCGGGGTCCTTTATCCGGGTCAAGTGATCCGGATTCCAGATTGGCAAGGATCTCTCGCGCCCGCAGAATGACCGGACGGGGCAGGCCGGCGAGCTGGGCGACATGGATGCCGTAGCTGTGGTCGCAGCCGCCCGGGACGATCTTGCGCAAAAAGACGATGCGGTCGCCCCACTCTTTCACCGCAACATTGTAGTTTCTTACACGCGGCAGTACAAGTTCCAGTTCCGTCAATTCATGATAATGAGTGGCAAAGATGGTTTTTGCGGCAATCCGCGGCGTCTCATGGATGAACTCGGCCACCGACCAGGCGATGGAGAGGCCGTCGAAGGTGCTGGTGCCGCGGCCGATCTCATCGAGGAGGATCAGGCTGCGCGGGGTGGCGTTGTTGAGGATATTGGCGGTCTCGACCATCTCGGTGAGAAAGGTGCTCTCCCCCGCGGCCAGATTATCCGAAGCGCCGACACGGGTGAAGACACGGTCGACCAGGCCGATCTCAGCCGAAGCGGCCGGAACGAAGGAGCCCATCTGGGCCATGATGACGATCAATCCGACCTGGCGCAGAAAAGTCGATTTTCCCGCCATATTGGGCCCGGTGACGATCAAGAGCTGCTCCCTGGATGTAACCATGCGGGTGTCATTGACGACAAAGGACTCGCCCGCCGGGAGCAGGCGCTCGATGACGGGATGACGGCCCTCACGGATGTTGAGCTCCTCCCCTTCGTTCATGACCGGACGGACGTAGCCATAGTCGACTGCGGCCTGGGCCAGACAGCTGAGACAGTCGATGCGGGCGATGATGCGGGCGTTCTCCTGCAGGACGACGGTGTCGGTGAGGATGCGCCGGCGCAGCTGATCGAAAAGCTCGTACTCCAGATCGACGATCTTTTCTTCGGCGCCGAGCACCTTCTCCTCATACTCCTTCAGCTCCGGGGTGATAAAGCGCTCGGCGTTGACCAGGGTCTGTTTGCGGATGTAGTAAGGCGGCACCCGCGAGATATTGGGGTTGGTCACCTCGATGAAATAGCCGAAGACCCGGTTATAGTTGACCTTGAGCGAAGTAATGCCGGTGCGGTCGCGCTCCTGCTGCTGCAGACGGGCGATCCAGTCCTTGCCGCTGAAGGCGATCTCGCGCAGTTCGTCCAGCCGCTGGTTAAAGCCGCTGCGTATAAAGCCGCCGTCGGTCACCGAAAGGGGCGGATCCTGGACGAGTGCGCGCTCGATCTCGTCACGCAGCAGGGGCAGGGGGTTGAGCTTTTCCCGCGCCTCCGCGAGCAATCCGGCGCCCGCAGCCGCCAGTTGACCGGTGAGCATCTCGACCATCCTGAGGGAATGGAGCACCGCCACGGCATCGCGCGCGTTGGCTCGTCCGGTCGCAAAGCGGGCAAGCAGCCGCTCCAGATCACCGCTCAGTTTGAGGGTTTCGATCACCTCGCTGCGCAACGCGGCATCCCGGCTCAGTTCTTCCACCGCGTCGTGACGCTCGCCGATCGCGGTGAGGTTCAGGAGGGGATAGTTGATCCACTGCACGAGCATGCGGCCGCCCATGGGGGTTCTGGTCTGGTCAATCGTCCCGAGCAGGGTGCCGTGTTTGCGCGCCGAATGGAGGGAGAGCACCAACTCGAGATTCCGCCGTGAACTGCTGTCGATGATCATATACTCCTCATCGGCGGCGCGGGCGAGCCGGTTGATATGGATCAGCTTCTCCTTCTGGTTCTCGCGCAGGTAGGCGAGCACGCCGCCGGCGGCCGATATCCCGAGCGGCAGATCCTCGACACCGAAGCCCTTCAGGGAGAGGGTGCCGAAGTGGTCGTTGAGAGTCTCGACCGCATAGTCGTGATTGAAGGTCCACTCCTCGCGGCGGGTAACCGTGAGCCAGGGCTTCTCCCTGAGCAGCCCCTCCACGGCCGGCTGAGGCGCGGTGCTGAGCAGAATTTCAGCCGGAGCAAGGGTGAGAATGAACTCGGCCAGTCCATTGAGGGCGAGTTCCCCCGCCCGGAATTCGCCGGTGGAGACGTCGACCACGGCAGTGCCGACGCGCTGGTCCTGCACAACCAGGCCGAGCAGATAATTGTTTTTCTTGGTCTCGAGCAGGTCGTCGATCACGGCGGTGCCCGGTGTGACGACCTCGAGCACCTCCCGTTTGACGATGTTTTTCGCGAATTTGGGATTTTCAGTCTGTTCGCAGATGGCGACCCGATAGCCTGCCTTGATCATCCTGGCCAGATAGGTATCGAGGGCGTGATGGGGAAAGCCGGCGAGGGGCACATCGGCGGACTTGCCGTGCGCGCGGGAGGTGAGGGTGATGCCGAGAACGGCGGCGCCGGTTTTGGCATCTTCGAAAAACATTTCGTAAAAATCGCCCATCCGGAAAAAGAGCACCGCATCCTTATGCTTGCTCTTGATGGCCATGTACTGCTCCATCAGCGGAGTTTTGATCTGATCTTTGGTCACGGTCGCTCTCTACGCAAAAGGGCCTTCGGGCGATCAGGCATCGGGATTTTGTCCGGCGGATTTGATCGCAGTGAGATCGATCCCCCAGTTGAGCTTGGTGCGCAAAACATTGAAAAAGTCGCGCTTGCCGGTATCCACCCATCTGATCTTGTACTCCCCCCTCTCGATATGGACCCGGTCGCCGGGATGCAGGTTGAGGCGGTTCCGGCCATCGATGTTGACCTGTGCGGTGTGGGAATTGTTGACCAGGCCGAGTTCGAGCCGGCAGTTCTCCGAGAGGACGATGGGACGAACTGTCAGGGAGTGAGGGCAGATCGGCGTGACGATGATCGCCTCCATGGTCGGCATCAACAGGGGGCCGCCGGCCGAGAGCGAATAGGCGGTAGAGCCGGTCGGTGTGGCGATGATCACCCCGTCGCAGCGATAGGTATTTA
This sequence comes from bacterium, assembly GCA_029560815.1. The sequence goes on along the minus strand of JAKQKF010000365.1, from coordinate 6,496 downwards.
GAAAGGTGCCGTCGACGCTGGCCTCGACCAGTATGAGCCTGGGCACGCTCCCCTTTTCGATGACGACATCGTTGAGGGCGTGAAAGCTCCTGCGCTGGCCGGCGGAATCGATGGTCACCTTGAGGATCATGCGCTCGATCAGAGAGTAGCACCCCGCCACCAGGTCGTCGATGGTCTCCTCCATCTCCTCCAGCGGCACTTCGGCGAGAAACCCCAGGCCGCCGAGATTGACGCCGAGGATGGGGGTGCCGCTGGCGCCCATCTCGCTGGCGGTGGCGAGCAGGGTGCCGTCCCCGCCGAAGGCGGCCATAACATCGCACTGAGGGCCGATCTCCTCCAGCGGCAGGCAGCGGCACTCCGGGCCCAGTCCAAGGAACTCCCTCAGCTCCCGGTCGAAGACCTGCTGCACCTCAAGCTCATCGAGACGGGCGGAGAAGCGCAGGATGGTCTCGCGGACGCGGGGTTTTTTCTTGTTGCCGGCGATCCCGATGATCATATAGTTTTTGCATGCCTGTTGAAGCGGAACAGATTGCGAATTCTGCCGGATTTGCCGTTCTCGCGGCCGGCCCGGGCGGATTTGACCGCCGCGACGATGGCCTCTGTGCTCAGACCGGCCTGGTTGAGCATAAAATCGCGGGTGCCCTGGCTGAGAAAAGAGTCGGGCAAACCGCAGCGGATCAGTCCGACCTCCTCGCCGTGACGGTCGGTCAGATATTCAGCCACCGCGCTGCCGAAACCGCCGGCAAGCGTGCCCTCTTCCAGGGTGATAATGATTTTGAAACGTGCAGCGAGATCATCCAGCATCTCACGATCGAGCGGCTTGACGAACCGTGCATTGATGACCTCCACAGAGATCTCCTCCTGCTCCCGCAGGATGCGGGCGGCGGCGCTGGCCTTGCGGGCGAGATGACCGATGGCGAGCAGAGCGATCTCCTCGCCCTGGTCGAGAACCTCGCTGCGTCCGATAGGCAGGAGGTTGAAATCGCCGGAGAGCTCCACCCCCTCGCCGGATCCCCGCGGATAGCGGATGGCCACCGGCCCCTGGTCATAGTGCAGCGCCGTGAAAAGCATGTGGCGCAGCTCTTCCTCGTCTTTCGGGGCCATCACCACCAGGTCGGGCACCGTGCGCAGATAGGCGATATCAAAGATGCCATGGTGGGTGGGTCCGTCATCTCCGACAATGCCGGCGCGGTCGATGGCGAGCACCACCGGCAGCTTTTGCAGGGCGACATCGTGGATGAGATGATCGTAGGCGCGCTGGAGAAAAGTGGAATAGATCGCGATGACCGGGCGGGCGCCCTGGGCCGCCATCCCCGCCGCAAAGGTCACGGCGTGCCCCTCGGCGATCCCGACATCGAAAAAGCGCTGGGGATACTTTTCGGCAAAACTCTGCAGCCCGGTGCCGAGCGACATTGCGGCGGTGATGCCGACCAACCTGGGCTGCGAGGGAGCGAGGTCGCACATCGCCTGGCCAAAAACCTCGGTATAGCTGGGAATGGTGCTGCTTTTAACGGGAATGCCGGTCACTTTGTCGAATTTACCCAGGCCGTGAAAGACCGGGGCGTTCTCCTCGGCGGGACGGTAGCCCCTCCCCTTCTTGGTGAGGACGTGCAGCAGGATCGGGCCGTGCAGCTCCTTGATTTCGTGCATGGTATGGAGCATCTCGGCAAAATTGTGGCCGTCGATCGGACCGAAATAACGGAAGCCGAGCCTCTCAAAGAGGACGCCCGGCATGATGAAACCCTTGAGGCTCTCTTCCATGCGGCGCGCAGCCACACGGATGCGCGGCCCCATACGCTCGAATTTGCCGGTGAAATCCCAGATATCCGATTTGATCTTGTTGTACAGGGGATTGGAAATGAGGTTGGTGAGATATTTGGACATGGCGCCGACATTGCTCGAGATCGACATGCTGTTGTCATTGACGATGACAATGATGTCTTTCCCGGACGCGCCGGCATTGTTCAACCCCTCATAGGCCAGCCCCCCGGTGAGGGCGCCGTCGCCGATGACAGCGACCACCTTAAAGTTCTCCTCCGCCAGATCGCGCGCGCAGGCGATGCCGAAGGCCGCGGATATGGAGGTGCTGGCGTGGCCGACGCCAAAGGCATCGTAGGGGCTCTCGCTGCGTTTGGGGAAACCGCTGATTCCCCCATCCTGGCGGATGCTGTGAAAAGCCTCACGCCGGCCGGTGACGATCTTGTGGGTGTAGGCCTGATGGCCGACATCCCAGACGATCTTGTCCTGCGGGGAATCCAGGACATGATGGAGGGCGAGGGTCAGTTCGACCACGCCGAGAGATGGGGCAAGGTGGCCCCCGGTCTCGCAGGTGGTCTGAACAATATAGTCGCGGATCTCCCGCGCCAGCTGGGTCAATTGGGGGATGTCAAGATTCTTGATATCCGCCGGAGAGTTGATCTGGGGAAGCAATTCATCCATAAGTAACCTTTAGAACATCCATTTATGATAGCGTTGCCGCTTTGGCCAATGGCTATAACAACCTGCAAAAGCAATCTAATCCAGATCGGCCTCTTCTACCTCAAAGCCTTCTGCAGTCTTGCTCAAAAGCTGGATCTTTTTCTCCGCTTCATCGAGCCTGGCGATGCAAAAGGCGAGCAGTTCATTACTCTCTTCAAAGAGCTGCAGGGACTCTTCCAGCGGCGCGCTGCCCTCTTCCAGGAGGGCGGCGATCTCTTCCAGTCGCGCCATGGCCGCTTCAAAGTTTTTGGGGGGCATGATTCTGTCCTTCCGTCATTTGGGGCGCATCATTTTCCGGTGCTCTTGCGATCGTCCAGCACGGTCAGGCCGGGACGAATTTCAACGATTTGGCTGCCCAGGCGGTCCTTTGCGAGCTGGACCTGGATGGTCTCGCCCGTCTTGAGCCCCTCCGCGCTGCGCAGAAAAGCCGCTTCGCCTTCGCGCCAGCACAGGGCATAGCCGCGGCCGAGCACGGAAACCGGCGCCAGGTCACGGCAGCGCTGGGCAAGATTTCCGGCGCGCAGACGCTCGCGGCGGAGACGGGTAAGCAGGGAGAGAGAGCAGAGATGTTCAAGCTCATCGAGGCGCTGGCGGCGCTGCCGGACCAAGTCGAGGGGACGGCGCAGGCCGTAGCTGGAGCGGAAGCCTGCGAGCCGCAGCCGTTCATGGCCGATCCGGCGCTGCAGGACGTGGCGGAGGAACCTGGCCGTGCCCGCCAGATGGCTGCGCAGCTCGCCCGCATCGGGGAGCACCAGCTCCGCCGCAGCCGAAGGGGTCGGAGCGCGCAGGTCGGCGACAAAATCGGCGATGGTGAAATCGATCTCGTGGCCGACCGCCGAGACGACCGGAATGCGGGAGTTGAAGATGGCGCGGGCGACGACCTCCTCGTTGAAAGCCCAGAGGTCCTCGAGGCTGCCTCCCCCCCGGCCGACGATGATGACATCCACACCGCCGTATTCATTCAACTCCTCGATGGCCGCGGCAATATCCTCCGCGGCTCCGCCGCCCTGCACCAGGGCCGGCCTGAGCAGGAGTTGAATCGAAGGCATGCGTCTTCTGGAGATCTGCACCAGATCGCGGATCGCCGCTCCGGTCGGACTGGTGACGATGCCGATGCGAACAGGGAACAGGGGAAGAGGCTTTTTGTGTTCCTCCGCAAAGAGCCCTTCCGCAAGCAGGCGGGCTTTCAACCTCTCCAGCGCCAGCTGGAGCTGCCCGACCCCCGCCGGTATCATTTTCAACACGTCGAGCTGATAATTGCCGCGTTTCTCATAGACCGTCACCTGGCCGTGGCAGAGCACCTGCATGCCGTCACTCGGGGTGACGATGAGAGCCTGATTGCGGCTGCGCCACATCACACAGGAGATCTGGGCCGACTCGTCCTTGAGGGAAAAGTACATGTGGCCGGAGGTGTGGTGGACAAAGTTGGAGATTTCGCCGTGCAGCCAGACCGGCGGCAGTTCACTCTCGAGCAGGGTTTTAATCTGCCGGGTGAATTCCGCGACCGAGATACTGGCAGGGGCAGTGTTCCACAAATCCATGGGTACCATCCGAGTGGTTCCGGCCCTGGAGGATGCATCCGCCGGAACGGAATAAGGAGGCCGGCTTCTATGCCCGGTGAAAGTAAAAGGGCCAAGATGCAACTCTCAGCCCTTCACGATTAGCGTAATTTCTTCTTGTGACGATCTTTGCGCAATCTTTTTTTCCGTTTATGCGTGGCAATCTTCGCTCTTTTTCTCTTTTTTCCGCTTGGCAAATCGATCACCTCCTATCATCGCGCAGCCTCGGCGGCAGCGCCTTTTTCTTTACTTTTTATTTATGAATTTTTTAAGCTCTTTCGAGGGCTTGAACAGCGGCGCGCGATGCGCCGGAATGACCACCGGCTCTTTTGTGACCGGGTTGAACGTGGAACGCGTCGCGCGATCGACAATCTTGAAATTGCCAAATCCGCGCAAATCGACCCGGTCACCCTGCCTGAGAGCATAACTGACGGTGGCGAGAAAACCTTCGATCACCGCCTGGGTTTCGGTCTTGGTCAGCCCGGTTCCCTCAGCAACGATGTCGACAATTTCTGCTTTGGTCATAAGTGCATCCTTTCACACAGACGGCATCAGTGACAATGGCTGCAAGCATGGCTTGCGCATGTTCCACAGGAATGGCCCGATGATGAAGAACGCGAGATCTCTCCATTTTTCCCCTTGCTGGCAAAACCGAAAGCCGACATGGCGCGTTCCACCTCTGTGCCGTGGCAGCCGGGGCAGGTGACCGCCGATGCCGCAGCGGCAGAAAGAAAGAGTTCTTCGAATGCGCAGCCGCAGCAGCGGCATTTGAACTCGTAGACCGTCATCGTCAGGATGCCCTCGTCTGCCCGATCCGGGAAAATGGATTCATCGTAAAGTATACCAATTTTATGTCAAAAAAGCAAGATAAAATCTGTAAAACAGACCGATACGGCTGGGCTTTTAGCACAGCAGCTCCAGGTAGAGATCCCGCACTCGAGCAGCGCAGAGGGTGATGTCGTAGCGCTCCCGGGCCAGCCGCCGGTTGGCCACCGTCATCCTGCTGCGCAGGGGCTCTTCCGTCAACAGCCTGATCAGCGCCCCGGCCAGTCCCTGCTGATCCCCCGGCGCCACAAGCAGGCCGTTTTCCTCCTCGCTGACAAAATCAGGGATCCCCCCCACTGTGGTCGAAACCACCGGCAGGCCGGCGGCGAAGGCCTCGAGCAGGGTCAAAGGAAAGACCTCGGCATAGGAAGGCAGTGCCAGGCACCAGCCGATGGCGAGGAAATCCGCCTTTTCAGTCCCGTAGCGGGGACCCACGATCTCAACCGCATCGGCGATGCCTAGCTGCAGGGCAGTTGCTCTGCTTCTCTCGAGCTCTCCGGGCCCGACCAGGATCAGACGCGCCCGGGGCACCCGGACGAGCACGCTCTTGAAGGCGGGGAGCAGATCAAAAACACCCTTGCGGCCGCACACCTCGCCAAGAAAGAGGACGGTTGGCGCAACTGCGGGCCGTGAGTCCAGATCGCGATAGAGCGAAAGATCGATGCCGTTTTCGATCACCACGATTTTTTCCGGCGCGAGGTAGTCGAGAAAAAAGAGGCGCCAGCTCTCGGAGAGGGCCACCACCTTGTCGCAGCGGCGAAGATGCCACAGGATCGCTCTGCGGGCGAACCGGCCGCTCTCGCGGACAAAGCGGTCAAATGAACTGCCGTGGATATGCATCACGACCTTTTTGCCGAAGAGCCGGGCGAGGTCAAGATAGGCGCACTTTTCCCAGAACGACATGTAGGCGGAGGAGTGAAGATGAACCAGGCCGATGCGGCGGGAGGGGATGACGAAAATATATTTGACGAAGTAGAGCAGAGAGTAACCAAAGCTGAAAAAGCTGGTCCTGATATTGCGTCTGAAAGAGCGGGCGTATCCCATCGGCGAGGCGAACTGGGGCATGGAGCGGCTTTTGGGCTTGGAGATATTAAAATGGCGGATGGTGAACCACTCCCGCAGGGGCGATTTGAGCAGGGCGTCGACGAAGAATTCCACACCGCCGATCTGCGGCGGGACCGGTCCGACCAGGAGGATCTCATCGTGCATGGACAGCTCGCAGTTTGGAATGAAAGAGCAGTTAAAATTAGCAAAAGGCGGTGTGATATGCAAATGGAAACTGCCCGGCCCTCTGTTGCACGCGATAAAGCTTGACACGCACGCTTTTTTTTTGTAAATTATTGATCGTAATCGGGGCGATTAGCTCAGTTGGTTAGAGCGCTGGTCTCACATACCAGAGGTCACTGGTTCAAATCCAGTATTGCCCACCAGCAGGCCTCTCTTCCCCGCCGGAAGAGAGGCTTTTTTTATGGCATCACGGCCGGGATCGCCTCGCCTCGCCCGGGGACTCAAATCGAATTAACTCTTGACTATTTAATAATATGTATCTATATTTAAATGGAGTCGTGTCGGCTGATTGCGGGGGTATGGCTAGGGCCGAATAGCTCCGCTTCCAGCAAGCCATGTATGGCAAC
>JAKQKF010000146.1 GCA_029560815.1 bacterium | reverse complement strand
TATCCGCCTGCCCCTGCATGGTCCGGCGGCGGAGGCGGCGGCGCAGCGCTCAGGTGCGGCCGGCGTGATCGAGGGGCTGCCGCATGGCTATGAGACCATGCTCGGCAAATGGTTCGACGAAGGTGAGGAGCTGAGCAGGGGGGAGTGGCAGAGGATCGCGGTGGCGCGGGCCTTTGTGCGCGACGCCCCGATCATGATCTTCGACGAGCCCACCAGCGCCCTCGATGCCCGCAACGAGTACGAAATGCTCAATGCCTGGATGACGCAGGCTCGTGGCCGCGTGGCGCTGCTGATCAGCCACCGGGTCTCGACTCTGCAGAGCGCCGACCGCATTATCATGTTCAAGGAGGGGCGCATCGTCGAGAGCGGCAATCATGACCAGCTCTGGGCCGCCGGCGGCCTCTATGCTGAACTCTTCAATCAGCCGGTACCGGGCCAGTTGTGAGTATCCGTAGTATGGATCGGGCGGTGTCTCTTCCGCCAGCCCAGGCATGGGTTCTCGGCATCCTGCGCGCGCGCTTGCGCAGTCAGGACGCACCCCCGCCGCCGGCATCGCTTTCAGTGTGCGAGGAGGCCATTGCCTATATCATCAAACAGCGCGTGGCTCTGCTCCTGTACGATTTTGTTAAACGGCGGCCGGACTGCGCCCCGGAGTTCTGCCTCGTTGAACTAAAACGGCTCCACCGCGACGGCACCATTCACGGCATCAGACTGGAAGGGGAACTGCTGGCCCTGCATAAAATATTTGGTGCGGCAGGCCTGCCCTTCATGCCGCTCAAGGGGATGGTCCTTTCGCACTTTCTCTATCAGGATCCCGTCCTGCGGCCATGTGTAGATATCGACCTCCTGGTGCCCGGGGGCGAGCTGGCACGCGCCGCTGCCCTGCTGCATGCGCGCGGTTACCGGTTCCTTGCACACGGAAATCCCTGGCGGCAGCGATTCCGTCGCCGGGTCTCCAACCACTGGGAACTGTTCCATCCGGAGCGCCGGATCATGCTGGAGCTGCATCACCAGCTGCTCTCGCGGAGCTGTTCATCTGAGCTCGGGACGGCGGGGCTTTGGCCGCGGGCGCAAACTGTGTTGGTGGAGAGCAGGGAATTCCGTTTCATGAGCCCGGAAGATCTGCTGCTCTACCTGGCGGTGCACAGTGCCAAGGAGAACTGGGCCTCCCTGCTGCAGGTTTATGACATTGCCGCCCTGATTATAGACCATCCACACCTCGACTGGACGGCGGTGCTGGCCAGGGCCGAGGAGTGGCACTCTCTGCGGCGGCTGATGATCAGCTGCGTCCTGGCGGCGGAAATATTCGAGGTACCGCTGGCGGATCCGGTGCGGGTGGCTGCCATTTCCTCCGGCCGCCTGCAGCCTTTTGTGGAGGCCGCCCTGCGGCGCCTGCTGGCGCCGGATCCGCTGCCCCCGTTCTCCCGCTGGCAGGAGGCCTGGAACGATCTCGCCCTGGCGGAGCGCTGGCGGGACCGCCTCTCTATCCTCTTCTACAAGGGGTTGAATCAACTGGCTGGCTTGACGGCACTGCTGCCGGCGGGACAGGAAGCCGCCTCCGGGCAAGAGAGCGCTAACTGACCATCTGACCCGGGCATATCCATCATCTGAAGAAAAGGCGGCTGCATAGCCGCCTTTTGCTTTTTTGTCTTGGTAAAGCCATTTTTTAGCATTTATCGCAAATTATTGTTGCATCTTTGGCAGGTCATGATTACATTCTACTATCGTTAATTTTTGCCGGCCATGGGGAGAAAAGACCTGCCATTGACAATACCCGGGGCTGGTTAGGATGGGTGAAGGTCCTCTTCGCTTACTCAATTTTCCGCATCCTTTGTTCCGCACCATTGCGCAGCATGCAATCCCTACTAGTGGGGGGATCTGCCTGAGTTGATTCGTTTCACTTGATGGTGTGGGAAAAGTGCTGCGCCTCGCAGTTGTTTCCCTTTCCCTTTTGCATCCTCCATCTTTGTTATCAGGGTTATTTATGGCTTTCAT
>JAKQKF010000356.1 GCA_029560815.1 bacterium | reverse complement strand
GTTGCTGGCCGCAAAGATTTCAGTTGTATTGTTATCTATATCGAGATCATAGGTGTCGGGGAGCTGTCGCTGCGCACCGCCGAAATCGAAGGTCGGATTGTCAAAACCGGCGATATAAGCGGTATTATTTACCTTGCTTGCCGGCAGAATAGTGCTTCCCAAAGTAGCGCTGAAGCGTATGTGAATACCGGTGTTGGACGCCAGATTGTAGGCCGAGGCGCCACTCCAGGACCAGCGCAGCAGGGTGCGGCCGGTGTTGTTGAAATTGTCGATTTTTTCGAACAGCGGTGCGGGTGTACCCGCCGGAGCGGAATTGAGCGTCCAGCTGCCCTCGACATAAGTCAGGTTGGGTTCGAGGAGATCCGCGATGACCGGATTCTGCAGTGGATCGACCGCCGGCAGCACGTTGCGCAAATAGAGATCGTAGGTAACCGTCTGGCCGGGTTTGTTAGCAGCAGGCGTGGTATTGCTCTTTTCAATCCGAGGCCGGGCGTCTCCATCATAAACAATAACCGTATTTTTGGCGGTCTTGGTAAAAGAGGTGGTCTCATATTTATAAAAGAGACTGGCGGTATTGACGATCGAGTTGCCAGGCATCACCGTGTTTCCCGCGCGGTCGACCGCCAGCACGGTGGCGGTGTAGCCGGGCTGGCTTCCGGAGGACCAGCCAGTGAAGGGATAGGGGACGGTGCCGATGTAATAGCGCACCGCCGTGACATACTCCCCGGCGGCCAAACCCAGCGAGGAGACCGGAATGGTGGTCAGATTGCTGTAGGAGGAGGCGCCGTAGCGGGTCCAGCTTGAGTTGAGGCTGGTTTGGTACCAGACCTCTCCCCTCGCCTGCAGGGAGGTGAGTTCTAGTTGGGGGGGGACGGCATCCTGTACGTAAACGCTGTCCAGGGGAAAATAACCCGCATTGGCGATATTGAGCCGATAGAGATAACTCGAGCCGATGGGAGCGAGGTTTGAGGTGGTGGTATTCGACTTGGAAAAATTCAATCCGGCCGTGGCCTCTGTGAGGGTATTGGTCACAGTCGTAGAACCCGATACCGGCTCCTCTCCTCGAGGTGTGCCGGAGAAGAACATGTGGTTGACGATGCTCTGCCCGGTTCCGAACACCGAAGAGGGAAAAATCACCGTCACGCGCACCTCAGCCGGATAAGAGGTGCTGGTCGAACCGACGGCAACAGTGCCGAGGTTCCAGGTCACCGTGTTGGCGGTGCTGTCATAGACGCCGCCGTTGGTGGCGGAGACGAAAACGACCCCGGCAGGAAGTGAGTCGACGATAACGGTATTGAGCAGATCGAGGCCGCCGACATTGGGGCTGGGGT
>JAKQKF010000339.1 GCA_029560815.1 bacterium | reverse complement strand
CATCTCAAAATCGCCGAACGGGATTCCCTGCTGCTGGTTCAGTGGATGAAGGACAACCAGGTCAGCCCGAACTGATCGCGGCAGATTGATATCCATATCCTGTTCCCGGGAAATTTATGGCTTGATACGGAGGTCCCTGATGCTCCATCGAATCAAAGCCCCTATTGCCTTTCTTTCGTTCCTGCTGGCATGCGCCATGCCTTCCACCCTCACCGCCGGGGAGACGGGCAAGATCGCCGGCTCGGTGACAGACCGCCAGAGCGGCCAGCCGCTGCTCGGCGCCAATGTGATGATTACCGCCGTGTGGCAGGGTGACCGGGCTACCGCCCTGGGCAGGCCGGCGGGGGCGGTCACCGACCTGCAGGGGCAGTTTTTTATCCTCAATCTTCCCCCCGGCTATTACAATGTCAGGATCTCCTACATCGGCTATATCCAGCAGCTGCACGAGAAGGTCCAGATTAAAATCGACAAGACCACCCGTCTCGATATCGCGCTGGAGGCCACCGCCCTGGCGGGGGAGCAAGTGGTCGTCACCGCCTACCGGCCCGACAAGGTCGAGAAGGACCTCACGGCCACCAAGCTGACCTATGATGTCGGTGAAGTGATCAGCATCGCCGGTGTGGCGAGCATCGCCGACATCCTCGAGCTGCAGGCCGATGTAGTCGACGACCATTTCCGCGGCGGCCGCGTGGGCGAATCGACCTACCTCATCGGCGGTTCGGCCATCATCAACCCGCTCAGCAACGAGCGCGCCTTCCTGCCCATCGTCACTGCCCTGGAGCAGGTGGAGGTCTACACCAGCGGATTCAGCGCCGAGTACGGCAATGCCCAGTCCGGTGTGGTCAACATGGTGGCCAAGGAGGGCAAAAGCAGCTGGGATTCGAGGATGGAATTCTCCTCGACCATGCCCTATCATAAAAGCTGGGGCGGAAGTCCCTATTCGCCCGATAATCTTGATTATTTCAATCTCCTCTACGACCCCGAGGAGTGGCTCAAGGACAATCCCTTGCTGCCCGGCCATCCCCTGTGGGAAAACGGCTATGGAGTCGCCAAATATCTGCCGCCGCGCATCGTCTGGCCGCCCAATCCCCTCAACCACCAGGATTCCTTGCGCATGGCCACACTCGGGCGCAACCTCTGGCTGCAGTCGGTACGCGACGTCGGTCTCGAAACCAAAGCCATGGACTACCGTTTCGACTTTACAGCAGGCGGCCCCATCGCCAGGAATACGCACATGTTCCTGGCCATGCGCCAGAGCATGATCTCACCGCTGGTGCCGACGCCCAATCCTGATCTCGAACGGCAAATGCTCGGCAATGTCACCTGGCAGCCCTCCGCTGATGACAAAATCAAGCTCTCCTTCATGTACGATTTCTCCTTCCTCAACTATCTCGACAGCAACTGGGAACGATGGATCTTCGATCGCACCCTCAGCGTGACCAAAAAGACCAACAGCTCCCTGCAGTACGGATTGGAATGGCGCCACCTCTTCTCGCCGGCCAGCTACGGCGATCTCAACTTCAAGATCCTCGATGTCCGGCAGCAGGACCGCATCGAGCTGCTAACCGACGCACAGTATCTGGATGATTACGGCAACAACCGCAACTGGGTGGACTATACCTCTCCCGCCAACCAGCGGGTGGGCCGCCCGAACGACGACCGCGGCAGCCAGAAAACACGCACCTTCTCGCTCACCAGCAGCTATACCAGCCAGATCAACCGTTACAATCTGCTCAAGACCGGACTGCAGTTCTACTATTACGATCTCGATGTCGACTATCAGTACAACGCGACCAATGCGCAAAACCTCCAGAATCTGACCTTCCACTCCTGGCCTTTCGAGGGGGCGCTCTATCTGCAGGATAAAATGGAGTTTGAAGGGCTGATCGCCAATCTGGGACTGCGCTTCGATTTCTACGATCTCAACACCCGCTACTATCTCGACAAGTTCTATCCCCTCCGCGATCCCGAAAAGACCCGCGCAACCGGCCTCTTCACCCGGCTTCAGCCGCGCATCGGTGTCTCCTTTCCGGTCTCGGAATATTCGGTGTTCCATCTCAACTACGGCACCTTCACCCAGCGGCCCAATTTCTACCAGCTCTTCTATAACGAGATCAACGATGACGGCGGCGTCATGACCCTCTACACCCTCGGCAATCCCGAGCTCAAGCCGGAAAACACCCAGGCCTATGACATCGGCATCGTCCGCAGCCTCGCCGGCGGCTTTCAGATTGATGTGAGCGCCTATTACAAGGACGTCAAAAATCTCGTGGAATCGGCCTTTTACAAAACCGAGGGCGGCGAATCCTATCGCACCTATATCAACCGCGACTATGCCGATATCAAGGGCTTTCATGTCAATTTCGAGCGCGTGACCGGCTCACTGCGCGGCTATCTCCGTTACAATTACGAGGAGGCCAAGGGTAAAAACAGCAATCCCGATAATCTCGCCGTGCCGGTCACCTTTTTCAACTATACGCCATCGGAGGAAGAGTTGGCCGATCTCGCCGAACAGCGCTTTCCTGAGGATGTCTTTCTCGATTACGACCGCAAACACAAGGTGATCGTCAACGTGCGCTACCTCACCGGCAAGGAAGCGGGTTTTGAACTCCTGGGATTCCGTCCCCTGGCCAATCTCTCGATCAGCAATACCTTCCGTTATTACACCGGCCGGCCCTATACTCTGCCGCCCTCGCTCGATCCCTTTGGCCAGGCACTGAAATTCAGCAAGCGAACCCCGGACGAACGCGACTGGCGCATCCGCCTGGAGAAGCGTTTCAGCGCCGGCCGCACCGGCGTCACCGCCTATCTGGAAGGTTTTAACATGCTGAACCAGAAGAGCTGGAGCTACAGCCGCACCTTCAACCATGGCCGCAACACCGTGCGCTGGCATACCGATCGCGCCAATATTTTGACCGATAACGAGTTTGCCCCCTACGTCACCGGCCAGGAGCTCTATCTCCTGACCAACGAGCCCCGCCATTACCGGATGGGGATGGTCTTCAATTTCTAGTCCTGCCCGGGTGGGCCAAAATTAGAGGAGCGTATGAAGAACTTTTCTCTCTTGATGATAGCCGCCGGATCGCTGCTGCTGGTGCCGCCGGCCGGGGCGCAGGAGCTGGAATTCATGATCCACAGCCGCGGCATGCTCCACGAGACCGTCTTCAATTCAGGCGATATCGGCCGGCCCTGGACCACCGGGGATGAAGGCAACAAGACCACCACCCCCCTGATGGAGTGGCCTTCCCGTTCCGCAACCGTGGTGCAGGGCACGCGCTACAGCGGCCAGCATAACATCATCGGCGCCGGAATGTATATGGCCGCCAACCTCGACGGCCAGCCGGGTATGGAGAGCCGGCGTTATGCCCTCTGCGGCGCGGTCGGCACCGGCGCCGGTTCGGAGACCGTCATCGGGCGCTGGAGTTTCCCTCTTCGCATGGAACGGATCGAAAATTTTCCACTCCTGCCGGACGGCACCCTGAATCCGGAGTACGATCCCGATGAGGCCGAAGAGATCATCATCGCCTCCTGGGCCACCCCGCTCGGGGTGACCGTCACCCGCACCTCACGGGCCTGGAGCTACCCCGATTACGACGACTTGATCATCTACGAATACGAGCTCGAATACACCGGTGACACCGATGGCAATCCGGCCACCATCGAGCAGACCGCGGTATTGAAGGACTTTATGGCGCTCTTCATTTACGGGTTCGCTCCCTCGATGTATGGTTATCAGCGCCACTACCAGGAGTGGAAATACGAGAGCGGGATGTACCGCGGCGACCAGAACAACTTTTGGGATCCGGACTACTGGCTCTCGTTCAATATGAATCTGCGCACCAACATCACCGACGAAACCCTCTTTGGCAAACGCGAGCCCAACAAGGAGCTCTTTCTCGAATTCGCCCGCACCGGCAAAAACGGCGGCGGGCTCTGCAGCCCCCAGGCGCCGGGCTTTTGCATGCTCTATTACGACACCAACCATCTCGCCTTCGTCGACACCATCGAAAGCGCGCGCAACGAGTCCGAGGCCGTTGCCGTCCTTCGTACCACCCTGGGCGACTATTACGAGCTGGACGAGAACAACCACATCAAGCAGCCCTGGTCCAACAAGGTGAGCACGGGCAATACCCGCAGCAGCAAAATGGTAGTGGATGCGATCAATCCGGACAAGCGCTGGAGCGGTGTCTACAGCGACGGCAGCACCACCTGGCCCAATCCTCCGAGCGCGCGCTGGATCGGCCGCGCCGCCTACAATTACCGCCAGAGCTCGGACGCGGCGCAAAAGCATATCGTCTTCGGGCCCTACACCCTGCGCCCCGGTGACCGGCTCGAATTCTCTCTGGCCGAAGTGGTGGGCTATGGCGCCGCACCGGGCAAGGTGGTCGAGGGCGGGCAGGCTCTGGTGCAGTGGGCCGCCACCCCCTCCTGGAACCGCCGGGTCTCGTTCAGCGGTGAGGTAGTCACCGAGCATTATCTCGACGATTTCGGCTATCCCGATTACGTCAACTCCAGCGTCGTCACCGTGACGGACGTGGCGCATAAGGCCTTTCAGGCCTATCTCGGCGCCGACTCGATCGCCCTCCCGGTCTGGCCGGAGGAGAATCCCCGCGACGGCGACTATCGCATCCCCGTCCCCGTGCCGGCCCCGGTGATCACGGTCGAGAACACCAGCGACGG
>JAKQKF010000328.1 GCA_029560815.1 bacterium | reverse complement strand
TTTTGAAATGGATGATGTCTTGAAGAAAGCCATGATGGCCGGTTTGGGAATTTTCTCGACGACCAAGGAAAAGATCGAAGAGTTCGTCGAGGAGATGATCCAGAAGGGTGAAATGGAGCAGGGCGACAAGGCCAAGGTTGTCCAGGAAACCATGGACAAGGTCGAAGCCCGCGCCACGGAAGCCAAGGACTGGATCTCCAAGCAGGTCGAGGAGACCTGGGAGAAGATGAAACCCAGAGCCCAGGCCCAGATCGACGAGCTGCAGGAAAAGCTGGCTGGCCTTTCCAGAGAGCTCGAGGAGATGAAAGCAAAGATGGGTCCCAAGGAGTAGTCCGTTACTAATCGCAGAACGAATGAACAGAATCAAGGAGGCGGTACGATGAAAAAGCTATTGGTGGTGGTCTTCTGCATGCTGGTCCCTTTCACCATGGCCTTCGCGCAGAAAACGGATGGTGTGCATCTTTTCCAGAATTTTTTCAATGATGCCGTGATCGCCGGTAATCCCTACGGCGAAGCCGGTCTGGGCTACGGCACCTACGACGGCGGCAGCACGATCACCGGCGGCGTTCAGGGTGGTATGCCGGTCGGCAAGAACCTCGAACTCAACGTCGGCGTCCACTATCTTAACTGGAGCTACGATGACGATGATGTCGATTCCCAGGGCGGCCTGGCTGATCCCTATGTCGGCCTGCGCTACCAGCTGACCCCCGGCCCGACCCGCTTTGCGGTCGGCGGCTACGCCACTCTTCCGGTTGGCAGCGAGGACATCGGCCAGGGGCACCTGAATTTCGGCGCCTTTGGAGCGGTCCGTCACAAACTCGAGGCCTTCACCCTGACCGGGACCGTCGGCATCAACTTTTATGAATATACCGACTATGAATTCGACATGGATACCTTCGAGATGGAGGAGAGCACCGAGCACGACAATTATCTCACCCTCGGCGCCGGAATCATCTACCCGACAAGCAAGAACCTGGCGATCGTCGGCGAATGGGTCCTCAAAACCGAGATGGACTTTATGATGCTGAGCGGCGGCGTGGATTACAACATGGGCAATGTCCGCTACCGCGGCGCTCTGGGCCTTGGCCTGGATGACGGCGCGCCTGATTTCCAAATCATGGCCAGCTATCTCCTCCAGTTCTAGCTTTCCCCTCTTTCCATGAAAAAGGCCCTCCCCGAGGGCCTTTTTCATTAAATAACCTGATACCCCCCCAAAATCTGATTCAGGGGGAATACGCAAGCCGAGGGGTCAGGTGGGAGCCAGATTGCGGTGAGTACCCTTTTTCATTATATATCCCTTGAATCTCAGCTTTTTTTTCGCTAAACTATAGAATTGATTGACCCGGGGATCCGGTCCGGATGGTCTTGCGGGGCCAGACACATCCCTCGCGCCGCTCTCACTCGCCGCGGGACAGGCCGGACAATACACCTAATGGATGATGGGAGGCGCAGTGACCCTGCTCAATTCGATTCTTCTCGGCATCGTGCAAGGACTGACCGAGTTTCTGCCGGTTTCCAGCTCCGGCCACCTGGTGCTCTTCAGCCATTTCCTCGGCGTCGAGGACGCCGGTATCACCTTTGAGGTCCTGCTCCATTTCGGCACCATCCTGGCCGTACTGGTCGCCTTCCGCAGGGATATCAGCCAGCTGCTCGTCACCTTTTTCGGCCTCTTCCGCAGCGGCAAAAGCCTGCGCGAACGCTATCGCGAGCAAGCCGATCTGCGCCTGCTCGTCTATATCATTGTTGCCACCCTGCCCGCGGTCGTCATCGGAGTGGCTTTCAAGGATGCCATCGAGGCTGCTTTCGACCATCCCCGCTTCGTCGCCTGGGCTTTGATCTTCACCGGCATCCTGCTCGGGCTGACCCGGCTCAGCTCCGGCGGGAAAAAGGAACTCAATTTCGTCAACACCCTGATCATGGGGCTGGCCCAGGCCCTGGCCATCCTGCCGGGGATCTCCCGGTCGGGCTCGACGATCAGTTTCGGCCTCTTCTCCGGGGTGCGCGGCGAACAGGCGGCCCGTTTCTCATTCCTGCTCTCCATCCCGGCGGTGCTCGGCGCCACTATTCTCAAGGTCGGAGAGATGGCAGCTGCACCGGTCGGCTCGGGCAGGCTTGGCCTCATGCTCATCGGCGCCGTGGTCTCCTTTTTCACCGGCTGGCTCGCCATCGAGGCCATGCTGCGCATCCTGCGCCGGGGCAAGCTCTACTGGTTCGCCCCCTACTGCCTGCTGGTGGGTATACTCATGCTCTTCGTTCTCTAGGCGGACGCCATGAAGCCCCCGACCATCGCCTTCAGCATGGACCAGAGCCCGGCCGCGGATGTGCGCCCTTTCGCCCGCGGGCGGGACCTCTATTTCATCAATGCGGCTTATGTCCGCTATCTCGAGGGCGCTGACTGTCTGCCGTTGGCCCTGCCGACCCTGCTCGACCATAGCCGGATTCCGGCCCTCATCGCCGGGATTGACGGGCTGCTCCTCACTGGCGGCGACGACGTTTACGCCGGGGCGTACGGCGAGCAAGTCATTCCCGGTCAGTGGCGCATCGATCCGCCCCGCACCTTTTTCGAAATCGAACTCGTCAGAGAGGCCCTGCGGCAGCACAAGCCCCTCTTCGGCATCTGCCGCGGCTGTCAGATGATCAACGTCGCCCGGGGGGGCTCGCTCTGGCAGGATATCGCTTCCCAGGTGCCGGGAGCGCGGCAGCACCGCTCGCCCGAGTCGCCCACCCTGACCTATCACCCGGCGGCGATCACCGCCGGCAGCCGGCTGCACGCAATCATCGGGCGGGAGAGTCTGACGGTCAACAGCTCTCATCACCAGGCGATTAAAACACTCGCCTCTCCCTTGCAGATCACCGCCCGTGCGGAGGACGGCATCGTCGAAGGCATCGAGCTGCCTGGCGAGGATTTTGTGCTCGGAGTGCAGTGGCACCCCGAGACCATGGATGAGATGGGCAGCAGCCGAGCCCTGCTCGAGGCCTTTCTTGCCAGCTGCCGGGAGAAAAGCGCGGAACGATGAAAACCGCCATCGAACAGCTGCACAAGGAATGGAACGCGGGCCGCTTCGCTCCGCTCTACCTCTTTTACGGCCAGGACGATTATCAGATCGACCTCGCCTGCGCGGCGCTTGTGGACAAGGCCGTCGAGCCCGGCAGCGAGGATTTCAACTTTGACCAGCTCTACGGCGGCGAGAGCGACGGCGCGGCCATCGTCAACATCGCCGCCTCCTATCCGATGATGGCGGAACGGCGGGTGCTGCTGGTGAAGAATCTCCATCAGCTGGCGGCTGCAGGGATTGAGTTGGTGGCCAGGTACGCCAAAAATCCCCTGCCGAGCACCTGCCTGATCCTCACCGCCGCCAAGATCGATGCGCGCCG
>JAKQKF010000309.1 GCA_029560815.1 bacterium | reverse complement strand
CAATCTGCGCTTTCAGGTCGATCTGATCGAAGGGCAAAAGACGGGCTTTTTTCTCGACCAGCGCGACAGCCGTGAGCTGATTGAGAAGCTGAGCCGGGGTGCGCGGGTGCTCAACTGCTTCGCCTACAGCGGGGGATTTTCTCTATACGCCGCCCGCGGGGGAGCCCGGACGGTGACCTCAGTGGAACTCTCCGCGCATGCCTGCGGGCTCTGCCGTGCCAACCTCCTCCTCAACGGATTCGATCCCGCCCTCCATCCGGTCGTCACCGCCGATGTTTTCGATTACCTGCGCACCCTCGAGGAGCGTTTCGACCTGATTGTCCTCGATCCCCCCGCTTTTGCCAAATCGCAAAAGGATGTGGTCCGTGCCAGCCACGGCTATAAAGAGATCAACCTGCAGGGATTCCGACATCTGGAGCACGGCGGGCTGCTGGCGACCTTTTCCTGCTCCAATCACATCGATCATGATTTGTTCAAAAAGATCGTCCTCGCCGCGGCGGCTGATGCGGGCGTCGTCGTTCAGCTCCTGCGCGAGCTGGAACCGGGCGTGGACCATCCGGTACTCCTCGCTCATGAGGAGGGACGCTACCTCAAGGGGCTGCTGCTCCGCGTCATGTAGACCAGGCCGCGCCTGTTTCCCTCCTCCTCCGGAATCATCACCGCAAAGGAAAATAGATGACTCCCCTCGCTTGGTCCACCCTGGTGATCGGCCTGATCCTGGGATTTCTAATCTCCCTGCTCTTCAAGGGCTTACGCGCCCGGAGCGCCCGGGAGCTGGCAGAAGAGATCTATCGTGCCCATGAAGCCGAGAACGCTCAGCGCATTCAGGGGGTTTACGATCAGATGAAGAGCGCCTTCGGCAACCTCTCCCTGGAGGCTCTGTCGCGCTCGACCAACGAGTTCATCAAGCTAGCCCAGGCGCGGCTCTCCATCGAGCGGGAGCATACCAGCCAGACCCTGGAGGAGAAGAAACAGCTGATTGACCATCAGCTGCAGCGCATGAACAGCGAGTTGGCCGAGATCGGCGAGCTCATGCAGAGCCTCGAACGGGACCGGGCGGAGAAATTCGGCGAGCTGACCCAGCAGCTCCAGGCCTCGGGGGTCCAGACCGCGGCTCTGCTCCAGGCCACCTCCACACTGCGCGAAGCCCTGGTCAACAGCAAGACACGCGGCCAGTGGGGCGAGCGCATGGCTGAGGATGTGCTGCGCATGGCCGGCTTTATCGAAAACGTCAACTACAGCAAGCAAAAAACCGTCAGCTCGGGACGAAGTCGCCCCGATTTTACCTTTTTCCTCCCTCGTAATCTCCAGCTGCACATGGATGTCAAATTCCCTCTCGATAATTATATCAAATACCTCGATGCCGCCACCGAGATTGAGAAGGAACGCTTCAGACTCGACTTTCTCAGGGATGTCAAGCTGCGCATCAGGGAGATCACCACTCGAGACTATATCAGCAGCGATGACAATACGGTCGATTATGTGCTGCTCTTCATCCCCAACGAGCAGATTTACGCCTTTGTGCAGGAGAACGACCACACCCTCTTCGATGACGGTCTCCGCCAGCACGTCATCGTCTGTTCGCCGATGACCCTCTTCGCCGTGCTGGCCGTTGTGCGCCAGTCCATCGACAACTTTGCCCTCGAACGCACCTCACTGGAGATCATGCGTCTGCTCGGCTCTTTCCGCAAGCAGTGGGATGAATTCATCAAAAAGATGGAGAGTCTGGGCAAGAGCCTCTCCGCCGCCCAGAACGACTATGAGGCCCTGGTGACGACGCGCAGGCGCATGCTCGAAGTGCCGCTGCAGAAAATCGAATTACTGCGCGGGAGTAAGGAAACGCCCCCGGCCGGCGCGATTGGGGATGCGGCGAGAAACGGGGGCGTTGAAGAGGATCAGGAGGGGCAATCAGGCGCGGCATCTACCGCGTCAGAAACCTGAAGACGGTCCGGGATGTCCAGATTTCACCCGGGTTGATCACAGTCGTAGGAAAGTCGGGATGGTTGGGTGAATCGGGAAAGTGCTGGGTTTCAAGACAAAAGCCGGTGCGGTAACCGTACACCTTGCCCTCCTTGCCGGTCAGGGTGCCGTCGAGAAAATTGCCTGTATACAACTGCATGCCGGGTTCGGTCGTCCATACCTCGAGAAGCCTGCCGGTGCGGGGTTCGAAGGCCGCAGCCGCTCTCCGCAGCTCACCCATCTTACCGTTGAGCACATAGTTATGGTCATAGCCGCCGGCGCGGATGAGCTGTTCATCCTGCGCGCCGATGCGTGCGCCGATGGTTTGAGGGGTGCGGAAATCGAAGGGGGTATTTTCGACCGGGGCGAGCTCGCCGGTCGGTATCAGCCCCTCATCGACCGGGGTATAGCGGTCAGCGTCGATGAAGAGCTCGTGATCGAGGATATCGCCCTCCCCTGCCAGATTGAAATAGGAATGGTTGGTCAGATTGATGACGCTCTTTTTATCGGTGGAAGCGCTGTAATCGATCACCAGTCGGTCGTCATCGGTGAGGGTATAGATCACCTTGACGGAGAGATTGCCGGGGTAGCCCTCCTCCATATCCCGGCTCAGGTAGGTGAGAGTGAGGCTGGCCGACTCGGCTTGCACATTTTCAGCCTGCCAGAGCACCTTGTCGAATCCCCTGATGCCGCCATGGAGATGGTTGGGGCCGTTATTACAGGCCAGGGTGTAGCTTTTGCCGTCTAGAGAAAAGCGCCCGCCGGCGATGCGGTTGCCATAGCGACCGATGATGGCCCCGAAAAAGGGCACCTTGTCGGTATAGCCCGCAAGCTCATCGAAGCCGAGAACGACATCGCCCATGCGGCACTCGCGATCGGGCACAATGATGGAGGTGATGATGCCGCCAAAGGGGGTAATTTTAACAAGTGTTCCCCTGGCGTTGGCCAGAGTGTAAAGCATCACATCCTCGCCGGAGGTGTTCCTGCCGAATGGCGCACAGCTGCATCCCATTGTTTTAACCTCGTTTTAAAGTTTCAAGCCGCGTATCGTGGTACTAAATCCCTTTCAGCCTGTTCAACTGCCCGGTTGGCGCAGCACCAGCGCCCAGTCCAGGCCGGCCTCGCCCGGCGGGGGGCCGATCTGCACCCTGCCGCCGCCCCTGATGTCAATGGATTCGCCCACATACTCCCCGGTGCGCGGGTCGAACCATTGCAGCGCCAGGAGCCGGTCCGCTTCCTTGAGGTCAAGCTGGACCCTGCCGCCTTTTGGCAGGTAGAGGGCGTAGACCTCGCCGGATTTGCAGAGACACCAGGCATTCCCGGAGGCGACCAGGTCATCGCGGTTCTCCATCTCCGCAACAGGCAGGCGGCGGAAGAAGGCGAGGGCGCTGCTGCTCAGGCTCCAGAGATACTCGTCCTGGCGCCAATCGCGCATGGTCAGATCGCTGCGGCCATCGGCTGTGATCCGGGCCAATTCGATGCCCGCTCCACCGGCCATTAGGCCTCCCCAGAGGGCATTCGTGCGCAGCTCCTCGATCTCCGTCGCAGCAGCCGGGCCGGCGGAGGAGACGGAGCGGGTGAACGGAGCCAGCGTAGTCACTGTCCAGATCAGGCCGCGTTTTTCAACCAATCCATGATAATAAAGCAGATGTTCATGGGTGTTCCGAACGGGAAGGCGCAGTAGCGCCGCCGTGTACTTGGAACCAGTCGTCAGCAGCTCGCTGAATTCACCGCTGTTCTGGAAAAGAAGGGGATGGAGATAGGGATCGTGTTCGTAAAAATACTGGGCCATATCCAACCGCTGGTCCGGGCTCTGCGGATTGGAGGGTGCGGCGCTGGAGAGGGCCGAGCCGCCGCTGCTCTCGCCGAGGTCCCAGATCAGGGCGGGATGGTGACTGAAGCGGGCGATGAGCATGCGGTAATAGAGCTGCCGCTCCCGGTCAAGGCTGCCGCCGTCGAGCAGGGATTGATTGGCTCCCTCCTGGGTGCGGAGCTGAACAAGCATCCCCATGCGATTGGCGTGTTCGAGCACCATCTCCCACTGGTCGAGCCTGGAAACGTCATAGCGCAACCGTTCATTGTAGCGAATGAAGGGGAAGACATTCTGGTCCCTTCCCTCGATGTTCATCGTCAGGAGGGAGATTCCATTGATGCCCTGACGGACGAGGTAGTTGATGGCGCCGATAACCCCCTTGCCTTTTTCACCCTGCCAGAACGGGTCGCCCGGCTGCCAGTCCTGGATATGGGTTTCCCAGCCTAGTGCCAGGTCGTCATTACGGCCATCGCCGGTAAAATCGCCGTCGAAATCGGCGGTGGCGAGCAGGTTATCAGCGGCGACACCGACCTTGATAAAATAATCGCCGTTCTCGGCGAAGCGCCAGTAGCGGCGGCTGTAATATTCCAGGCGTCCCCGGCCGCGGAAATCGCGGCCGCTCTTGTCGGTGGGGCCGACAACAAATCTGCCCTGCATGGCGTCAAAATATCCCGCCTTGGGGATAGACTCCGGCTCATAGCTCAGGGCTGCATCCTCGCCCTTGCGGAAGGTGGCATACCAGCTCCACTCTCCCTCCTCGTCGGGAGAGAAATGAACCCGCCACTTGTTGCCCTCCGCTGCCGAGGTGTTGGCTGCATCGCCATCTGCGGCGAAATAGCCGGGGACGGTGAAGGCGTGCTGGTCCTTGCGGAAGGTGACGTCGAACCGGTAATCGAGGAAGGGATTGGCGCCCCCCTCCTCACTGGCATGGGGCCCGGTGAAGGTCAGGGTGATGGTATGCCATTTTTTCAGCTCACCGGTGATGACTGGGGGTTTGCCGCTCTGACAGGCGACAAGAAGGAGTGTCATGAGGGCGGCGAGCAGTGTCAGACATCTTTGCATGTGTCACCTTTGTGAAATGGTCATGGTTTAGAGCCGCGGCCGGGAATTGCGGCCGGCGGGAGTTTAGAACCCGGCGTTGAAGAGGGGCAGCACCCGCAGATACCGCGGATTCTCCTTGACGATATTGATGATGCCGAGCTGCAGGCCCCTGAGGCGCCAGGTGAAATTGACCAGACCGATGGAGAGGCCGGTCTGTGTGCCCTTGAAGTAGTTGAAAGAACTGGCACTGAAGAGACTCATGCGGCCTTCTTCGGTGACGCGTACAGTGCCCAGGGCGAGCTGCACCCCTTTGAGTTCCTTGCCGCCGACGGCGAGGCCGGCGATGGTGAGGCCACGCAGGGTTGGGCTGCCGGCGGCGATGCCCGCCACGGTGACGCCGCAGATCTCACTTCCGGCGCCGACAGCGAGGCCGCCTATGGTAATGCCCCGGATGCTCCCTCCGGTGCCGACGCCGAATCCCGCCACGGAGATGCCGGTGATATCCCCGCCAGCCCCGACGCCGAATCCCGCCAGCGAGAGCCCGGTGAGTTTTCCTCCGGCTCCGATGCCGAAGCCTGCCGCCTGGATGCCGGCGACGTCATCGCCGGCGCCGGCGCCGAAACCGGCCACAGTGATGCCGCGCAAATCCCCGCCTGCGCCAAAGCCAAGACCCGCAAAGCTGAATCCGGTGACATCGCCGCCCGAGCCGCCGCCCAGTCCGGCTAAAGTGATGCCGTACAGGCCATCGCCGGCGCCGACGCCCAGCCCGCCGATCTGCACACCGGCGAGCCTGCCACCTGCGCCGATGCCCAGCCCACCGAAGGTGATGCCTTTGACATCATCACCGGCGCCGACCCCGAGCAGGGCCAGGGAGAGACCGGAGAGTTTGTGATCGGCGGCAATGCCGAGCAAGCCGAGCTGGATCCCGGAGAGCCGCCCGCCGCCGGGCAGCATGCCGAGGGAAAGTCCACTGATGCGGGCCTCCTGGTTGGTCTTGCAGGGCTGCCAGAGGGTAATGTTGACGCCGTTGACATGGTCGACGCCGCAATCGCGATAATTCAGGCGCAGGCCGGTGAAGGTCCTCGAGTTGCCGATGCTGATGCCCCATTTGCTCGAGGGGAGATCAAGGCTCCGGTCTCCGGCCAGGCCTGCCGTCGAAATCAACACAAGCGCACAGGCCATAAAAGTCAGGGCACGAAAAGTGGTCTTACGAGCAGACATGACCATATCCTCCAGGTATAATACACACTCCGGGGCACGCCAGCGGCTCCCCGGCAGGGATTATACCTCATCTACGGAAAATTAGACCACAGGTTCCCATCCTTTTTCGTATTTTCGCCGCCACATCGAACGCGCCCTGCCTTCCGTGCGGATATGGCCGTTTTGGGGATCGAGCTCGAGGGTCTTCTTGACATACCAGGCGATATTGGCGATCTGCAGCATGGCGACGCTCGGGTTGCAGAGGGAGATGGCCGAATTCAGGGGGGTACCCAGGCGGATGCCGTCGATAAAGTTGACAAAGTGGCCGTTGGTCATTGCGTCCCGGCTCTGGAGATCCAGGGTGGTGTTTTCAGAGTGGATTTTGAACTCGGCCATCTTTTTGTCATTGAGATCATAGAGCTCGTAGCCGTCGCGGTCGAGGAGTACCGTCCCGGCCGTGCCATGGATGGTGACGCCGCGGCCGCGGCCATAGGGCTGCTTGCCCTGGCAGCTCAGGCACTCCCAGGTGATCAGCTTGTCCTTGTATTCAAAGTTGGCCACCAGGGTATCGTAAAACTCCCAGTCATCCCGATAGTGATAACGTCCCCCTGCGGCCGAGATGCGTTCCGGATAGCCGAGCTGGAGGGCCCAGCGGCAGAGATCGACCTCATGAGTGCCGTTGTTGAGGGTTTCCCCGGTGCCCCAATTCCAGAACCAGTGCCAGTTGTAGGGATGGATATTGTCCTTGAAGGGCCGGCGCGGGGCAGGCCCCTGCCAAAGCTCCCAATCCAGCCATTCGGGCACCGGCACCTCCCTGCCCTTGCCAATCGACTGCCGGGTGTTGGTATACCAGGCCTTGCCGAAGTAGGGGGTTCCGATCAGGCCGTCATGGATCTTCTGGATGATCTCGCGGCTGTGCGGGCTGGAGCGCTGCTGGTTGCCCAACTGCACCAGTTTCCCGTACCTCTGCTGGACCTGCACCAAAAGCTCACCCTCATGGGGATTATGGCTGCCGGGTTTTTCCACATAGACATGTTTGCCCGCCTTGAGGGCCAGGATGGCCATCGGCGCCTGCCAATGCTCCGGAGTAGCGATGGTGACGGCATCGACTGACTTGTCATCCAGGATAGTGCGGAAATCCCTGACCCCGACCGTGCTTCTGCCGGTGGACTGCTCCACGACCAGGACGAATTTCTCAAGCTCGTGGCGGTCGACGTCACAGACATGGCTGATGTGTGTGTTCGGAGCGAAGCGGATGCCGTCCAGATGGGCATAACCACGGCTGTGCAGCCCGATGATGGCGAAATTAATGCGTTCATTGGCTCCGGCGATGCGGCTGTAGCTCCGGGCGGACATCCCCATGGTGGCGCCGGCGGTGCCAAGAGCGGCCAGCCTGAGAAAATTTCTGCGGGTCTGTTCCATAACATCTCTTTCGCTGATGAATTGACTCCCGGGCTGGCAAGTCGTTTAATCCCTGGCCTGAGCAGGCCGGGCAACGGACCCCGGCTGCAGCCTGATGGGCACTGTCAGTTGTCGAAATATTTCCGTTTTAAATCCAGGGCAGGTCCATAGCCCGGATACTCCCCAAGAATGTCCGCGAGCACCTCCCCGGCATACTCCATCCTCTTCACGGCGATAAAAAAGAGGGCAAGATCATATTTGGCTGCTGTACGCTGTTCCGGACTGAGTTCCGGGGAGATGATGGCATGCTGGATGTTCTGGATCGCCGCGGCCAGCTTTTTCTGCCGTGACTGGACCAGCGCCAGCCTGTAATAAATCATCCCCTTCTTCTCCGTCAGCTGCAGGGCTGCCTGCAAGGCTTGTTCGGCCTCCCCCCACTCCGCATCGGCCTCATAACTTTGCGCCATCTTGATGAGGGGTTGGGGCTGTTCCGGGTAGCAGGCGAGCACTGCCTGATACTCACCTCGTGCCTTTTCATGCTCCCCGCGGCGGGAAAGGGTATCGGCCATGGCATAATGCGCCTGAACCCAGTTGTGGTGATTTAAGAGATAATCGAGGGCGACACCGGCGGCTGCGGTTTCACCGTGGGGTTTGTAGAGGGACCAATCGACCTTGCGGTCGGCGAAAGGCCAGCGGTGCTTGAGCTTGTAAACACGAAGCAGGCCGATGTCCCAGTCAAGATCGGTCACGGCGACGGGATTTTCCGGGATTCCGTCCCCAGCCGGCCGGGTCTGGACGAGGCCGCTCTTGCCGATCTCGCGGGCGAAACCCCGCGCCATAAGCAGGTATCCTCCCGGATTGGGATGGAGATGGTCGCAAATCAGCTCCGCGCCGGGGATCCCGCCGGGCGAGGCCAGGGCAAAGAGCTGCCGGATATCGGCGAGCCCGGCGCCGTCCGCCCTGGCGACTGCGGTGAGAATATGGTTAAAATCCTCGCTGGCGCGAAAGCGAACAGGATCCCGATCCTTTGCCTCGGTCAGGCTCTCCAGAGCTGCGAGGGAATCGCCGAGGGCGAGCTGGATCCTGCCGGCGCGGTACCAGTGATTGGCGTTGAGAGAATCCAGGGCGATGAGTTCGCGGGCCACCACCAGGGCTTGAGTGAACTCTTCCTGCTCAAGGAGCTCGTCGCAGCGTGCGGCCAGCTCTCCGATTTTGTGGCTGAGGGCGGGATCGCTTTCACCGCGGCTGATGCTGCCCAGGGGCGGCTGGTCCTTGAGATTGGAGACCAGGGTGCCGGCGATGACGGCCACCCCCGCACGGCGGCATTTGCGCAGGATGAGTTCGAGATTGCGACGATAGTTTTCCAGGGTCGATTTGTATTGGGCCGAGCAGAAGGCAATGTTCCCTCCGGCGGCAATTTGCTCCATCAGGGTGCTGTTTTCCGGATCCTGCTGCCCGGCTGGCGTGGCGGCGATCACAGCCGCGCGTACCATTTGCACCAGCCTCAGCCGCTGCAGCCCCAGATAGAAGCGGATGAGGGCGCCGCTGCGGCCGGCTGTGACGGCCGAGGCGCTGCCATAGGCGCCATAGAACTCATTATGGCCCATGTAGATCAGGATGAGGTCGGGCTTTTGCTCGAGCACCTCAGGGATGAAATCGAGCACCGTGAAACTGTTGACCGCCGAAAGACCGAGATTGATGACCTCGAAGCGGCGCCGGGGATACTGGCTGGCGAGCAGGTTCTTGAGCCGGGCGGGAAAAGGGACCTGGAACTCGAAGGGAAAACCGGCGGTGGTGGAGCCGCCCAG
>JAKQKF010000286.1 GCA_029560815.1 bacterium | reverse complement strand
CTGGACCCGCTACCCCGATACCGGCTGGACAGTCCCCGGCGGTACCGCCGATTACAAGCTGATCGTTAAAAATGTTGGCAACGTGCCGGTGAGCAAGGTGGTCGTCATCGATATCCTGCCTTTCATCGGCGACGCCGGTGTTATTGATCTTTCTCCCCGCGAAAGCGAGTGGCGGCCCAATCTTACCGGCACGGTGAGCGGACCCAGCGGCATCACCGTCTACTACTCGACCAGTGGCAATCCCAACCGGCCGGAGGTGGAACCCGCCGGGCCTCCAGGCAGCGAACCTCCCAACTGGACCACTGATCCGCCCGCGGATATCACTTCCGTGCGTTCCCTCAAGATTGATTTCGACGGCCTCGTTTTGCAGCCCCAGCAGTCCGTTGAACTGCGATGGAGCATGCGCGCCCCGGTCGGCGCGCCGGATGATGGCGAAATCGCCTGGAACTCGTTTGGCTTCGTCGCCTTCCGCACTGACGATAACACGCAGATCCTCCCAGCGGAGCCCTTCAAGGTCGGTATTGCGATCAAACCTGGTCTTGGCGCCGCTTACGGAGACTATGTCTGGCTTGACAATAACCTCAACGGCACCCAGGATGAGGGCGAAAGCGGCGTCAACGGTATCACCGTCCGGCTTTACGAGGCCGGCGCGGACGGCCAGCCCGGCACCTCAGACGATTACCTCATCGCCACCAACGTCACGGGTGATAATATGGAGGGCAAGCCCGGCTATTATCTCTTCCCGGAGCTCATCCCCGGTAACTATTTCACCCAATTCGTCCTCCCCGCCGGCTACTATTTCACCCCCGGCATCGGCAGCGATCCGGCCACCAACTCGGACGTCAACAAGGCTACCGGCAGAACCCCGGCCACCCAGATCGTCCTCGCCGAAAAGGATACCACCTGGGATGCGGGCGTCTATCGCGCTGACGCCTCCTATGGCAACCGCGTCTGGCTCGACAGCGACCGTGATGGTGTTCAGGATGCGGGCGAGGCTGGTGTCGCCGACG
>JAKQKF010000250.1 GCA_029560815.1 bacterium | reverse complement strand
GGCATCGAGGCGATCCTCGAAATCAAGCGTCTGGAGCCCGGGATCAGGATTCTTGTGCTGAGCATGCACGACCGCGAGGAGTATGTCTTCAATGCGATGAAGAACGGCGCAGACGGTTATATCCTCAAAAAGTCAGCCGCGGCGGAGCTGGTCGCCGCCCTGAACCATGTCCTGTCGGGCGAAATCTACCTATCACCCGCGATCTCGCGTCATGTGGTAAAGAACTGGCTGCGCGATGAGGAGAAAATGGATGGCGCAAACCGCGCCGGTCTGGAAATCACCGAACGTGAACGGACCGTGCTCAAGCTTATCGCCGAAGGCCACTCCAACAAGGAGGTGGCGAACCTGCTCCATATCAGCGCCAAGACCGTGGAGACCCACCGCGCTCGTCTTATGGACAAGCTGGAACTGCGCACGGTGCCGGACCTGGTGCGCTACGCCATCAAAAGCGGTTTGATCGACCTTTAAAAACTTGCTTTTATCAAAATAAAGTCGTATAATCTAAACAAGGAGTGTTCGTAGCCGCTTTCCGGTGTAGGGCATTTCCTGACAGGAGAATACAGAGTATTCCCTATTGTTTTCCAGATCTGATTATTGTATCTTAACAGTGTCGAAAGACATTGCCGGGCGTCCCCTCGGTTACTGGTAACCCCCCTAATTCCGGTGCCATGGACTGCTCGGCTTTTTTTTGTTGCCGGGCGTCCCCCCGGTTACTGGTAACCCCCCTAATGCCAGTGCCACGGACAGCCCGGCATTTTTTTATCCTGTTCTCAGAGGGGATCGAACCGGTCCTGGGTCACATAACAGACCGGGCAGATCCACTCCTCCGGCAGATCCTCAAAGGCCGTGCCCGGGGGGATACCGCGTTCCGGGTCACCCTCGATCGGATCGTAGACAAAGCCGCAGTTGGTGCAGATGTAGCGTTCCATCTCTCTCTCCGCTGTTTCGTTATTCCTCAAGCGACATTGAAATATTTGGCCTGCGGGTGGTGCACAATGAAAGCCGAGGTGCTCTGTTCGGGGGTCATGAGCTCCCCGTCGGTGATGGTCACGCCGATGCGCTCCGGCCGCAGGATAGTGAAGAGTTTGCGATTCTCCGTCAGATCGGGGCAGGCGGGATAACCGAAGGAGTAGCGCGAGCCCCGGTATTTCTGCACAACAAAATCCTCCACGCTTTTGCCGTCCTCCCCTGCAATGCCCAGCTCCGTGCGGATGCGCAGGTGCCAGTATTCGGCCAGCGCTTCGGCGCTCTCGACGCTCAACCCGTGAAAGAGGAGATACTCCTTGTAGGAGTTGCTTTCGTAGAGCCGTTGGGCTTCTGCGCTCGCCCGGGCTCCGACCGTGACCACCTGCAGGGCGATCAGATCGCGCACGCCGCTGCCGGCCGGCCGGAAATAGTCGGCGATGCAGCGATGGGGTGGTCTGCTCTCGCGCGGGAAGGCAAAGCGCAGCCATTCGTCACTGCTGCCGGGATGATAGAGAATCACCTCCTCGCCCTGGCTGTTGCAGGGATAATAGCCGTACACCACTTTCGGCTCGAGCAGCTGTTCACGGATGCAGCGCTCCTTTAGCGTCCTGAATTCAGGTTTGACCTGCTCCTCGAGCAGGGTTTGGTACTCCTCCGCGGAGAGCTTGCCGCGGCGGTAGCCCCAGCGGCCGCGGAAGAGGACGTTCTCGGTCAGATAGCTGAAGACGGTATCGAGTTCGATTCCTTCGGCAATGCGGTCGCCCCAGAAAGGGGGAGCCGGAATCCCGACGTCATGGCGGATGGCTTCGCTGATCACCGCCGGCGCGGCCCCGGCCACTGCTTTGCCGGCGCGCGGCTCCCTTGGGGCCGGCCTGGTCAGGTTCTTTTCCCGGATTTTGCCCATCACGGTCAGTCCCTCGAACGCATCGGCGCAGTAGACCACCGGAGCATCGTAAAGAGGAGCGCAGATCTCCTCGACGTAGCTGCGGGTGAGGGCGGCACCGCCGAGGAGCACCGGCAGCTTCAGACCGCGGCGCTGGAGCTCCTCGAGGTTTTCCTTCATCACCACCGTCGACTTGACCAGCAGCCCGCTCATGCCGATCGCGTCGGCCCCGACTTGGACGGCCTTCTGGATCATGGTATCGATCTCGCACTTGATGCCGAGATTGTAGACCTGGTAGCCGTTGTTGGTGAGGATGATATCGACCAGATTCTTGCCGATGTCGTGGACGTCGCCGCGCACGGTGGCGAGGACGATGCTGTTCCGGGCCTGCACCTCGCTCTTGTCCATGAAGGGCTGCAGTTTGTCCACGGCGAACTTCATCACCTCGGCCGACTGGAGGACGAAGGGGAGCTGCATGCGGCCGCTGCCGAAGAGGTCGCCGACGCGTTTCATGGCCGGGATGAGCAGGGTGTTGATGATCTCCAGGGCGGGAAGAGTGGTCAGGGCCTCCATCAGCATCGGCTCGAGACCTGAACGGTTGCCCTGGACGACGCGGTTCTGAATGCGCTCGCCCAAGGGGAGAAGAGTCTCGTCAGCGGCAGTTTCCTGGCTCTCTCCGGCGTTTTTCTCATAGTGGTTGATGAAGTTGAGGAGGGGATCGCCTCCGCCGCGGTTGTAGATCAGGTTCAGCGCGGCCTCGATATCTTCCGCCGCGATCTGGAAGAGGGGGATGATTTTTTTGACGTTGACGATGGCCATGTCGAGTCCCGCCTTGACCGCCTCGGCGAGAAAGACCGAGTTGAGGATCTCGCGCGAGTGAGGGGCGAGACCGAAAGAGATATTGCTCAGCCCGAGCAGGGTATAGACCCCGGGCAGCTCCTCCTTGATCCGGCGCACCCCGGCGAGGGTGGAGATGCCGGCGGTGGTGAGCGAGGCGTCGCCGCTGCCGAGTGTGAAAGTGAGGGGGTCGAAGATGAGATCCTCCGGCTGCAGGCCGTGACGGTTGACAGCGATCTCGTAGAGGCGCCGGGCTACAGCGAGCTTGCGTTCGACCTCCAGGGCCATGCCCTTTTCATCGATGGTGAGGGCGATGAGAGCGGCGCCATAGCGTTTGGCCAGAGCGCAGATCCGGTCGGCCCTCGCTTCGCCGTCCTCGAGATTGATCGAGTTGATGACGGCCCGGCCGCCGCAGCGCTGCAGGGCCTCTTCGATGACCCGCACATCGGTGGAGTCGATGAAGAGGGGCAGCTGGACGCTGATGGCGAAGCGGCTGACCGCTTCGCGCATATCGGCGATCTCGTCGCGGCCGGTATAGGCGACGCAGAGGTCGATGCCATGGGCTCCGCTTTTCTGCTGTTCCATGCCGACCGAGACCATGCCATCCCAGTCCCCGGCGAGGAGAAAGTCGCGGAAGATCTTGCTGCCGTTGGTGTTGGCCCGCTCGCCGACGAAGAAGGGGGCAGGTTCCTGGCGCAGGGTCACCCCGCTGAAGAGGGAGGAGAGGGCGGGCGCCGGCTGGGCCCGGCGGGCGGAGGGGCTCACCTCGGCCAACTCCGCGGCGAGCAGACCGATAAATCCGGGGTGGGTGCCGCAGCAGCCGCCGACCAGCTGCACCCCCTCCTCACGCACCATCGCGCCGAGGTGGTGAACGAACTCTTCCGGGGCGAGGGTGTAGAGCATCTCGCCATTCACGTTTTGGGGGAGGCCGGCATTGGGCTGGCAGAGCACCGCGCCGGGGAACTGCTGGCAGATCTCGCGGATGTAGGGCCGCATCGCCTCGGGGCCGGTGGCGCAGTTGAGGCCGAGGATGTCGATTTCAAAGGGAGCGAGGGCGGCCAGGACGGCGCTGATTTCGGAGCCGACCAGGAGGGTGCCGGTGGTCTCGACCGTCACCGAGACGGCGAGTGGGAGATCGCGTCCGAGCCGGGTCATGGCATCTCGGCAGGCGATGAGGGCGGTCTTGATCTGGAGCAGGTCCTGGCAGGTCTCGATGAGGAGAAGGTCGGCGCCGCCCTCGATCAGTCCCAGGGCCTGTTCCAGGCAGGAGGCGTGCAGAGCGCTGAAGCTGGTCTGGCCGAGGGAAATCAGGCGGGTGCCGGGGCCGATCGAGCCGGCGACGAAGCGGGGTTTTGCTCCGGCGGCTGCTGCGGCGGCCCGGCGGGCGATCTCCGCTGCGGCGCGGTTGATGGCGCGGGTCTCTTCCTCGAGGCCATACTCGGCCAGGACGATGCGGCTGGCTCCGAAGGTGTTGGTCTCGACGACCTCCGCCCCGGCGGCGAAGTAGGCGGCGTGGATGGAGGCGATCTTGTCCGGCGCGGTGAAGTTGAGGATCTCATTGCAGCCAGCCACACCCGCCCACTCTTCGTCGGTTATATGCATGCCCTGGATTTGCGTGCCCATGGCCCCGTCGAAGATCACCACCCGGGATTCCTGCAGCCGTTCGCGAAAGGTCATCTCGTCCATCCTCTTAAGGGTTGCTTTTTATCAAGCTACTAAAATATCGAGATTATTTCAAGGTAATAATCGGAGAAAGATTGCGGGA
The DNA here is from genome assembly GCA_029560815.1 of bacterium. The sequence continues at coordinate 148,871 of JAKQKF010000250.1, read as the reverse complement.
CAGCGGAAAAATGACTATATTTTGCCTCGCTGGAGCATGGATTTAATCAGAAAGGATGCGCAGAGATTATGGCAGAGGAGCAAAGCAGGGGGGATATGCGGAGTTTTGCACGGCTGGTGGAGATCATGGCGCAGCTGCGGGGAGAAGAGGGCTGTCCCTGGGACCGCGAACAGACCCATGCCTCCCTGCGCCAGCACCTGCTGGAAGAGTCCTACGAGGTCATCGAGACCATCGACGAGGGGCGCTACGACGACCTGGCCGGGGAACTCGGTGATCTCCTGCTCCAGGTGGTATTTCACGCCCAGATGGCCACGGAGGCGGGGCGTTTCGATATCGGGGATGTGGTCCAGCAGATCAACGAAAAGCTGATCCGCCGCCATCCCCACATCTTCGGGGATGCGGTCATCAACAATGCCGCCGAACAGACGGTGGCCTGGGAGCAGTCCAAGCTCCGCAAGGAGGGCAAGCGCTCGGCGATCGGCGGGGTGCCCCGCGAGCTGCCCGCCCTGATCCGCGCCTACCGCATCCAGGGCAAGTCGGCGGCGGTGGGATTCGACTGGCGCGAGGCCGGCCCGGTCTGGGACAAGGTCCGCGAGGAGCTCGCCGAACTCGAGGAGGCCGCGGCCTCGGCCGAGAGCGGTCGCATCAGCGATGAACTCGGGGATCTGCTCTTTTCCATCGTCAACCTCTCGCGCTTTCTCCATATCAATCCCGAGGATGCCCTGCGCGGCACCATTGACAAGTTCACGCGGCGCTTCCAGGAGGTGGAGGAAGACTTTCGCAGCCGCGGCCGCACCCTCGACGGCGCCACCCTCGAGGAGATGGACCTGGTCTGGGAAGAGGTCAAGGAGCGGGAACGGAGAGGAAAGGCCTAGAAAAAGCGGCGGAGGAGTTCCCAGGATTCCGTCAGTCCCTGTGACAGCACACGGGTGTTGCCGGCCACAGGCATAAAGTTGGTATCGCCATTCCAGCGCGGCACGATATGGAAGTGGAGGTGGTCATCGACCCCGGCTCCGGCGATGCGGCCGAGGTTCATGCCGACGTTGAAGCCCTGGCTTTTCATCGCCTCGGCCAGGATGCGGGTGCAGCGGCCGAGCAGCTCCATCATCTCCAGCTGCTCCTCCTTCTGGAGCCCGGCCAGATCGGCGGTATGGCGGAAGGGCACGACCATGAGATGGCCGTTGTTGTAGGGATAGAAATTCATGATGACAAAACAGTGACGGCCGCGGTGGAGGATGAGGTTCTCGCGGTCGCGCTCCTCCCCGGGTTTGTCACAAAAGATGCAGCCCGCCGGTTTTTCCTGCTGAATATACTCCATGCGCCATGGCGCCCACAACCTCTTCATGATCTCTCCTTCGCATTAAAAAAGGCCCTCCTGCGCCGGCCGGCGCGGGAGGGCCTGATGGTTTCACCCCATCACGCTTACTGCGCGGCGGCCTTTTCGGCCTGCGCCTCGGCGATGACCTTGGCCTCTACCTCTTTGGGCATGGGGTCATAGTGCGAGAACTTGCGTGAATAATTGGCGCGCCCCTGGGTCAGGGAGCGGAGGGTGCTGCTGTAGCCGTGCAGTTCCGCAAGGGGAATCTTGGCCTTGACCACCTGGAAGCGGCCGGTCGATTCCATGCCCATGATGCGGCCGCGGCGGCTGTTGAGGTCGCCCATGATGTCGCCCATGTTCTCCTCCGGGCACTTGATCTCGACATCATAGATAGGCTCGAGCAGGATCGGTTTGGCCGACTGGACGCACATCTTGAAGACCTCGCGGCCGGCGATCTGGAAGGCGATATCCTTCGAATCGACCGGATGCTCCTTGCCGTCGTAGACGATGGCCTTGACGTCGACGATGCGATAACCCGCGATCGCCCCCTCTTCGAGGATCTGGCGCACCCCCTTCTCGATGGAGGGGATGAAGGGGCCGGAGATGGAGCCGCCGACGATCTGGCTTTCGAACTCGAATCCGCCCCCGCGGGGCATGGGCTCGATGCGCATCCAGACCTCGGCAAACTGGCCGGCGCCGCCGGTCTGCTTCTTATGGCGGTACTTCTCATCGGACTTGCCGGTGATGGTCTCGCGATAGGGGATTCTGGGCTTTTTCTGTTCGACCTCGACCCCGTAGCGCTCCTTGAGGCGGTTGACGATGACTGCAAGGTGAATCTCGCCCTGGCCCGAAAGCACGGTCTGCTTGAGCTCTGAATTGACCTCGATGGTGAAGCTGGGATCGGTCTCGTTGAGGGTGTGCAGTCCGCTCGAGATCTTGTCTTCATCGCCCTTGCTCTTGGGGGTGACGGCAACCTGGACCACCGGCTCGGGGAAGATCACCGCCGGAAAGACCACCTGTTTACGGCGGTCGGAGAGAGTGTTGTTGGTGTGGGTGTTGCGCAGCTTGACCAGGGCGCCGATATCCCCGGCGATGAGGTTGCCCTTCTCCTTGCGGTTGCGGCCGTTGAGTTCGTAGATCTGGCCGATTTTTTCTGTGATGTTGTTGGAGGTGTTGAGCACCTCGTCGCCGGCCTTGATCTGGCCGGAGTAGACGCGAATGAGGGAGAGCTCGCCGACGTGCATCTCGGAGAGGGTCTTGAAGATGAAACCGCTGAAGGGGGCCTTGTCATCCGTGGCAACCTTGACCTCGGCTCCGGTGTTGTCGGCGGCGAGGGCTGCCGGGCGATCGCTCGGGGAGGGGCCGTACTCGCAGATAAAGTCGAGCAGGGGGGCGCTGCCGATATTTTTCGCGGCGGAGCCGCAGAGGATCGGGAAGATGGTGGCGTTGCGGATGCCGGCGCGCAGCCCCTGGATGATCTCATCGGGCGAGAGCTCCATGGTGTTGAGATACTTTTCCAGGATGGCGTCGTCGGCCTCGGCGATCTTTTCGATCAGGGCATTGCGCATCTCTTCGGCCTTGCCTTGCAGATCGGCAGGGATCTCCTCGCTTTTATACTTGCCGCTGCCGTCAGCCTGGAAGGTCAGCTTTTTCATCGTGAGCAGATCGACGATCGCATCAAAGGTCTCGCCTTCCTTGACCGGGAACTGGACCGGGATGGCGCTGAAACCGTAGGCCTCCTGGGCATGGGCAACGACCTTGCTGAAATTGGCATGTTCCTTGTCAAGGCGGTTGATGAAGAGAACGCGCGGCCCCTTGTTCTTTTCGAGGATTTCCCAGGCCAGATCGGTGCCCACTTCGACTCCGGAGACGCCGTTCACGAGCACGATAGTCAGGTCGGTGACGCGCAGGGCGCAGTGCACCTCGCCGATGAAATCGGGATAGCCGGGGAGGTCGAGGAGATTGAATTTGTTCTTTTTCCAGTCGATGGTCATCAGGGCCGCGCTGATGGAGATCTTGCGGTCGATCTCGTCAGGACGGTAATCGGAGGTGGTGGAGCCGTCGTCGATGGTGCCGAGACGGGTGATGGCGCCGGCTGCGAAGAGCATGCCTTCAACCAGGGTGCTCTTGCCTGTTGATTGGTGTGAGACGAGGCCGACGTTGCGGATATCGTTGGGGCCGTAATCTTTCACGATGATTCTCCTTTTGTTAAGCCCCGCCTGAAGCGGGGGATCGCAGTGTATGATGAAATGAGCTATTGTTTGCCATGAGCGGAGGCCGGAGACCTGGCCTCGGCGCGCAATATATTCTTGAGCACCCGTCCGGTCGGGCTCTTGGGCAGGACGGGAACGAACTCGATTATCTTCGGGCTCTTGTAGACCGGCAAGGAGGAGCGGCACCAGCTGATCAGCTCATCGCGCGAGACCTGCTCCCCCGCCTTGAGCACTACGCAGGCCTTGACCTCCTGCCCCTGTGCGGGATCGGGAACCCCCACCACCGCGGCCTCGGCCACCGCCGGATGACCGAGCAGCACCTCCTCCACTTCGAAGGAGAAGATCTGAAAGCCCCCCTTGGTGATGATATCCTCCTTGCGTTCCTGAACGAAGAGGTAGTGCTCGTCGTCGAGATAGCCGACATCCCCGGAGAAAAACCAGTCGTCGCGAAGCCGCTGCTGGGTCCGGTCCGGCTTGCGGTAATACTCCTGCATCAGGCTCGGGCTCTTGACCCAGATCTCGCCGCTCTGGTTGGGGCGGAGCAGACGCCCCTCCTCATCGAGAATCTGCAGCTCAACGCCGACCATGGGCAGCCCGACCGATCCGGGCTTGCGATCACGATTGATGCGCATCGAGGTGACCAGGGGGCCGGCCTCGGTAAAACCGTAGCTCTCGAGCAGATGCGCGTGAAATTTCTCCTCAAAGGTTTCCAGCACCCCCTCCTGGAGCTGTCCCCCGTAGCTGAGGGCGTAACGCAGGGTGCTGAGGGGAGGATCGGGAGGATCCATCTGTGCGAGGAGCTTGAACATCCCCGGAACCCCCGCCATGAAGGTGACCTGATGCTCGCGCAGGGCCGTTACTACTTCACTGGCCTGGAATCTCGGCTGCAGCACCACGGTCGCTCCGGCGTAAAAAGCCCCGTGCATGACCAGACTCTGCCCGAGGGGATGAAAGAGGGGAAGCACCGCCAGCACCCGGTCGTCAACGGTAATGCGGAACATCTCGGAGCTGGTGGTCGCGCCGGCAACCAGGGCAGCCTGGGTGAACTCGGCGCCCAGGTTCTCCTCGGCGCCGCCGGCGATATAGTTGATGACGGCCAGGTCATCGGGGCCGGCGGCGGGCGCGCTGGTCAGTTCTGGCGACTGGGCGATCAACCGGGTGAGGGAGTGGGCATGGCGCGGAATCTGTTCGCCCAGCACGAGCTGCAGGGTGCACTCCCGGGCCTGCTCGAGGGCGCCCTGCAGGGGTGCGAGCATGCCGGACCAGGAAATGATCCCCCGGCAGCCACTGTGCTGAAGTATGGCCGCGAGTTCGGATTCTTTGCTCAGGATGGAAAGCGGCACGACCACCGCGCCGAGGTGAAGGAGGGCGTAATAGCTGATGCAGAAATGGGGGAGATTGGGCAGATGCAGCGCGACGCGATCGCCCCGTCCGATCCCCAGGGCCTGCAAAGCTCCGGCCAGACGGCGCACAGCCTGGTGAAACCGGCGGTAATCAACTCTTTGGCTGCCGAAAACCATGGCGGGGTTTTCCGGCACTCTATTTGCAACTTTCTCTAGATGGGCATTGAGAGTCGGCAATAAATATACCTATAAAAATATGATAATATTATAAATAAATGATACAAGCCGATGCAGGCTCTGCGAGCTCTATGCCAAAAAAACGGACAGGAATGGCTCACTGTGAGACCCTTATGCGCGGCGTTGCCTTGTTTTATATCCTGGAAAATTACTTCTAAACAATGAAAATGTCAAGAGAATTTTCTCATGCATCGGCATCCCATAAAATCTGGGTCCAACCCGGATGTAATTAATAGAAAAACAGTGGGCTGCTGGCGAGAAAACGCATGAATAGAGGGGCCTCATTGGCCAGGGCACAGGCCGCGACTAGGCTGGAAATAGTACGCAGGGAACCGGATATGCGGCGCAAGGTGTTGGGTGGGAGCCAGATTTCTGTGATATGCGGCGCAAGGTGTTGGGTGGGAGCCGGATTTCTGGGGCATACGGCGCAAGGTGTTGGGTGGGAGCCAGATTTCTGGGATATGCGGCGCAAGATCTCCGATGGGAACCAGATTTCGGTGGGTCCCGTGAATATTCTCTTGCTTCTTGTTTCTCACTGATATTATAATTAAATTTAGCCATGCTTTACTCCCGCAAGAAAAGAATCGCCGCCCTTACCTTCGGCGGCCTGGTCGTGCTCGCCGTGCTCTGGATCGGCCCGGCCCGCATCATTCATGCCGCGCAGAGCACCTACAACAAGATGATGGTCCTGACCATGGTGCTCGACAAGATCGAGCGCTTTTACGTTGACGACCGCAACCCCGATGAACTGATCGACCGGGCCATCGATGGCATCCTCGGAGCCCTCGACCCCCATTCAATCTATCTCACCCCCGACGAATTCACGGAATACAAGGGCGCCTTCCTCGGCTATCAGGGCATCGGCCTGAAATACAATCGTCTGCCCGAAAAGCTCCTCGTCGCCTCCGTGGTGCCCGGCGGCCCGGCCGCAGAGGCGGGCATCCGCCCGGGCGACAAGATAATGCGCATCAGCGGCAAGATGACCCAATATATCACGGATACGGAACTCCCCGCGCTGCTGCAGGAGCCGGTGGTGCGTCTCGAGATCGAACGCGATGGCGTGCGGGACCTGCTTCCCTTCGCCATCAGCAAACGACCCGTCGTGCCGCAAACCGTGAGCAGCGCCTTTATGCTGGATGACTCGGTCGCTTTCATCAAGCTCGAGCGCTTCATCCAAACCACCCCGGCCGAGTTCGACCAGGCCTGGTCGCGTCTGCGGGCGGCCAAACCTGCCTATCTCATTCTTGATCTGCGCGACAACATGGGCGGGGATCTGCAGGCGGGGGTCAAGATCGCCGACCGTTTTCTCTCCGCAGGTAAAATGATCTCCTATACCACCGGACGCGGGCCCGGGGCTAACATGGAGTTCCGCGCCGGCACGGAGAATAAACTGCCCGCCCTGCCGGTAATCGTGCTCATCAACGGCGGTTCGGCCAGTGATGCCGAGATCGTCGCCGGGGCGCTGCAGGATTGGGACCGTGCCCTCATCGCCGGCAAGCCCAGTTTTGGCAAGGCCCTGGTACAGAGCGAGTTCACCTTTCCGGACGGTTCGGCGATGCTGCTGACCACAGCGCGTTTTTACACCCCCCTCGGCCGTTCTCTTTTCCGTACAGGCCAGGCGCGGCCGCAGAACGGCGGCCGCAGTACGGGCCGTGAGGGAGCCACACTGCGCACTCCCGGCGGCCGCCTGCTGACAGCCAACGGCAGCATCGTCCCCGACGTCGACCTCTCCGCTGACTCCCTCAACTACTCGCCGGCCCTGCGCCGCCTGCTCGCTGCCCGGGAGAACCCCCTCGCTATCTTCAGCGAGACTTATTCCGCCGCCCATCCCGAACTGGCCAGGGACCGGGAGGGCTTCATCCGCAACTTCGAGCCCCCTGAATCCCTGCTGCGTGATTTTCAGCAGCAAGCGAGGAAGATGGGGGTGAACTTTTCCGCCCAGGATCTCAGCCGCAATCGTGAGGGCGTCCGCCTGCTGCTCAAGCGGGAGATCGCTGCGATGATGTGGGGGGAAGAGGTGCGCACACAGATCACCCTTCTCGCTGACCCCCAGGTGCGCGACTGCAGCGGACTGTGGCGGCGGGCCCGGCAGCTGACCGGGCGCTGAAAGGCTCGCCAGGGCCGCGCCTCGCCATTTACTCCTCCTTTGCTCCGCAACCCCGTGACGCCACCGGACGGGGTGGAGCAGCCAAATAGTGAAAAAAAGCTTGACATAGTCTCAGGGAAATTGTATGTTAACTGGTCGGTTTTCGGCCAGTTTCCACCCCGCGCCCGCTGTACAGGGTAAGCCGGGGTGGAGAGGTCGTGGTGCGGGGTGGTGTGGAACTCCCGGAGGGGAGGTTGGAGCTTTCCACAGCGACGCCCACAGGATGGCTCTGTGCCCAATGAACGGCGATCCAGTCGCCCGGACGATGCTTTGGAAACGCTCAACACCGTCAAAAGACCCCTTATTCTGGTGGTCGATGATCTCCCGGTCAACATCCAGCTCATCCAGAACTACCTCGCGGCAGTCGGTTACGACACCATGTCGGCCCACAACGGCGAGGAGGCCCTGGCGCGGATCAGGGAGCGTCAGCCCGATCTGGTTTTGCTCGATGTCATGATGCCCAGGATGGATGGTTTTGAAACATGCCGGCATCTCAAGCACAATCCATCCACCCAGTATATTCCCGTGATCATGGTCACCGCGCTCAACGAGATGGATGACAAGATCCGCGGCATCGAGGCCGGTGCGGACGATTTCATCAGCAAGCCCTTCAACCGGCTGGAACTGCTGGCCCGCGTCAAGTCGCTTTTACGCGTCAAGACCCTGCACGACCAGCTTCAGGTCAAGATCCGCCAGCTCGAGCAAATGAAGGAGCAGCTGCGCGCCCTGGCGGTCACCGACGGCCTGACCGGGGTTTACAACTATCGCTATTTTCGCCAATACCTCGCCCAGGAAATCCGCCGCGCCGAGAGGCACCAGCTTGCGGTCTCGCTGGCGATGCTGGATATCGATTTTTTCAAGCGCTTTAATGATGCCCATGGCCATCTTGCCGGCGATGAGGTTCTGCGCATCGTCGCCCGGCTGATGAAGGGCCACACCCGCGCTATCGATGTGGTGGCCCGCTATGGGGGTGAAGAGTTCGCCATCATCCTGCCCGAGACCAACAAGGCCGAGGCCAGGATTGTGGCGGAAAAGGTGCGCCGCCTGGTGGAAAATTTTCCCTTTCCCCAGAGCAATCGCAAGAGTCAGGTTCACCTGACTGTCAGCGTCGGCGTGGCCACCTTTAATGATGATGCGCGGAGTGCGGACAGCCTGATCCATGTCGCTGACCAGCGGCTCTACCGAGCCAAGGCGGAGGGCAGGAATCGTGTCGTGGACAAGTGATGGGAGAGTGCTTCTGTGAGCAACTGGATCGCATTGCAGCTTAAAAGCAGACTGTTCCGCAAGGTCTTCTTTTACACCTTCGCCGCCACCATGCTGCCGCTGGTACTGATGGGCTTTTACTGGCTCCGGATGACCGACGGCGGAAGCGCGGTGCTTTTCCCCGGCTTTTTCAGTGTCGTGGTCCTCGCCCTGCTGCTGGCCGGCATCGTCGCCTATTTTCTCTCGCGCAACATCACCTTGCCGATCTCCGATCTGGCTAAAAGCGCCACCGAGATCGCCCGCGGCAATTTCTCCCACGAGATCAAGGTGCTCTCCAACGACGAGATCGGCCGCCTCGCCCGTCTTTTCAACTATATGACCACCGAGCTGCGCCGTCTCAACAACATGAATCTGGCCCAGATCATCGCCGAACGCAACAAGACCCAGACCATCATCAAAAATATCGCTGACGGCGTTGTGGTCACCGATCCCCGCGGCAAGGTGCTCCTTCTCAATGCCTCTGCCGAGCGCTGGCTCGGTTTGCGCGAAAAGGATGCCCTGGAAAAGCCCCTCGAGAACTTTATCCAGGAGGAGAAGATGCTCCAGCTCCTGGCCGATGCCGGCGTGAACAACAACACCACCCTGCCGCCGGTCGAGATCACTTTCCGACCTCCGGGGGAGTGGAAACCGCGCATATTTCAGGCCCATGCCGCCCGCGTTCTCCAGGAGGACAACGAACTCATCGGCATCGTCACCGTCCTCAGCGACATCACCCAGCAGAAAGAGATCGACCGCATGAAGACCGAGCTGGTCTCGATGGTCGCCCATGAGCTGCGCTCGCCCCTGACCAGCATTTCGGGTTTTAGCGAACTGCTGCTCGACCCGGAGCTGAACCGGGAACAGCAGGAGGAGTACGCCGGCATCATCCTCAAGGAGTCCAACCGTCTCGGCGACCTGATCAACAAGTTCCTCGATATTTCACGCATCGAATCGGGCCGCATTCAGCCCAAGAAAAACGCCCTCGATCTGGTCGAGACCGTGCAGATGGTGGTCGGCAACAACTCTTTTCTGGCCGCCAAAAAGAACATCGATGTCGAGGTCCATCCCCCCGATGAGCCGGCCGAGATCTGGGCCGACAGCGGCATGATGGAGCAGGTTTTCATCAACCTTTTTTCCAACGCGGTCAAGTACAGTCCCGAAAACACCCGTATCGATGTCCTCGTGCGCCAGAACGAGAACGAGGTGATTGCCGAGGTCCACGATCAGGGCTATGGCATCCCGCGCAACGCCATTGGCAAGATTTTTGACAAGTTTTTCCGCGTCACCGAACATGAAGCCGTCCGCGCCAGTACCGGCACCGGCCTCGGGCTGGCCCTCGTCAAGCAGATCATCGAGCTCCACGGGGGCCGCATCACTGTTGAAAGCGAGATCGGCAAGGGCTCGGTATTTACCGTTTATATGCCCAAGGTTCACATCGCCCAGTCCGGACTCCAGCAAAACGAAGAGGATGCCGAGAACATTATCCGCTGAAACCGTTAGACCCGTGCGCCGGGAAAGAGGAGGAAGGGAAGGATTATGAAAAAAGGCACTGTGTTGATGGTGGATGACAATCTGGACATGCTGCTCATCGGGCAGCGTATCTTCACCAAGGCCGGATTCGAGTACCTGTCGGCGCGCAGCGGACTGGAGGGGCTGGAGAGGATGGCTGCAGGGGGCGTGGACATCGTCATCCTCGATTATATGCTCCTCGACCTCAACGGGCTGCAGTTCCTCGAAACCATCGCCGCCGAGCCGGCCTATGCCCCTTTGCGCGCCATCCCCGTCATCGTATTGACGGCGCGGACCGACTATCTCGAGGAGCTTGACAGCCTCTTCGCCGCCAATCTGCGCGCCGTCCTCACCAAGCCCTTCGGCCACCGTGAGCTGGTCAATGTTGTGGAGAACGCCCTCCGTCTCGAGAGGAGCCTGCGGCCTCTGCTCGCCGCCGCCTCGCCGGCCCGTCCGGCGGGCCCTGCACCCTCAGCCACCGCAACGGCGCAGAGCGCCCCTGCAGCGGCAGTGCCCGAGGCGCGCTGGAGCGATGACCTGCGCATCGCCGCCGGCACCATCGCCCGGCTCACTGCCGAGCTGCGCCGCGCCCAGCCGGAGGGGCTGAACGAGCAGCAGCGCCTCGACCTCGATGCCGTGGTCACCAGCAGCCGCCGCCTCGTGCGCATGATTGATGAAAAATTTCCCGAAAGCGAGATCTTTACCACAACCACCCTGACCGCGTGACGAAGCACTCCAGCGCAGGCCGATGCCATGGAATTTGACTATCAGGAACTGATCGAAAGCGTGCAGGATATGGTCTTCGCCGTGAGCCCCTCCGGCGGACTGATCTACTGCAACCGTCAGTTCGCCCTTTTCTCCGGCATGAAGAAGAGGGCCCTCGCCGCTGCCCCGCTGCTCGATCTCGTCCATCCTCCCGACCGCAGCCGGGTGGAAAGGATGCTGCAGGAGACCTTGCAGGGCTCGGCGCGCACCTTCGAGGCGCGTTTTGTCGGTGAGAGCGGCACCCCCCTTTACTTCTCGACCAACATGACCCCCATCCGCGAGGGGGGTCATGTCACCGGGGCGATCGGCATCTCCCGCGACATCAACGAGCGCATGGTCCTCGAACAACAGATCACCGGGCTGAAGAACTTTCAGGAGAGCATCCTCAAGAGCATCCAGGCCGGGCTGATCACCATCGATCTGGAGGGGCGGATCACCTCCTTCAACGCCGCCGCCGGTGAGGTGCTGAACTGCAGCGCCCGTCAGGCCGTCGGCAGCCCGCTCGAACAGATTGTGGGCGAAGAGGCAGCGGGCATCTTTCTGCAGCGGGTGGTGCGTGGTGATTTCCCCACCAACCGCGAGCTGCCTCTCAAAACCCCCGCCGGCTATGAAACCTATATCGGCTTTACGGTCACTCCTCTGCTCGACGAGCTCGGTGACCGCACCGGCACCATCCTCAGCTTCAGGGACATCTCCCTGATCAAACGCATGCAAGCCGAAGTGATGCGCATGGACCGCCTTGCCTCCCTCGGTGTCCTCGCCTCCGGCATCGCCCACGAGATCAAGAATCCTCTTGCCGGCATCAAGGCCATGGCCCAGACCCTGCAGCAGGACCTCGACCCGGAGGAGGAGAGCTACGACTATCTCGAGCGCATCGTCCGCCAGGTCAACCGCCTCGACGAGCTGCTCAAGACCTTTTTTGACTATGCCCGGCCGCGGCCGCCCCAGCTCAAGCTGCATCGCATCCAGGACATCCTTCACGAGGTCATGACCCTGGTTGACAAGCGCCTCCAGGAGAAGGAGATCCGCTTCATTCCGTTGATCCCGGCCGAAACTCCGGCGGTCTTTGCTGATTTTCACCAGATCCAGCAGGTAATCCTCAACCTCATCATCAATGCCATCGACGCCATGGAGGAGGGGGGGGAGCTGGTGATTCAGACCGGACCCAGCCGCGGCACCGCCCTGCGCTCGCCTGCGGCCGGGGCCGATCCGGACCGCCGTTTTGTCGAGATCACCGTGACGGACTCGGGGGTCGGCATTCCGGAGGAGAACCTGGAGGTCATTTTCGACCCCTTTTACACCACCAAGGCGCAGGGGACGGGCCTCGGGCTTTCGATCGTCTACCGCATCATAGCCGCACACAACGGGGAGATCAGCGTCTCCAGCAAACTCGGTGAGGGGACCACTTTTCGCGTCATACTGCCTACGGAGGAAGAGAGTAAATGAAGGCGAGCATTCTCGTCGTCGAGGATAATGAGGATCTCTGCAAAACCATCGCTGATGTGATGAAGAGGGAGGGCTACTTCGTCAAGACCGCAGCGAGCGGGGAGGAGGCGCTGACGCGGATCGAGAAGGGGCTGATCGACCTGGTCCTGCTTGACATCAAGCTGCCCCGCAAGAGCGGTCTGGAGGTGCTGGCGCGCATCCGTGAGCTCCAGCCGGAGCTGCTGGTGATCATGATCACCGCCCTCACCGACGCCCGTCCCGCAGTGGAGGCTCTCAAATCGGGGGCCTATGATTATCTGCTCAAACCCTTCGAGCTGGACGAACTCAAACTGGTGGTGGCCAAGGCCCTCGAGACCCATCGCCTCAAGCTGGAGGTCGCCCGTCTGAAGGAGCAGCAGCGCCGCCGGGCGCCGGAATCGGGCCTCTATGGTGAGAGCGCCGCCATCCAGGAGGTGCTCAATCTGGTCAAGATCATCGCCGAGACCCCGCGCACCTCGGTACTGCTGGAGGGGGAGAGCGGCACCGGCAAGGAGCTGGTTGCCGATGCCATCCATGCGGCCAGCGCCCGCGCCGAGAAGCCGATGATCAAGATCAACTGCGCCGCCATCCCGGAGAACCTGCTGGAGAGCGAACTTTTCGGCTATGAAAAGGGGGCTTTCACCGACGCCAAGGGGACCAAGCGCGGCCTCTTTGAGCTGGCCCACGGCGGCACCATCTTTCTGGACGAGATTTCGAGCATGAAGATCTCCCTGCAGCCCAAACTCCTGCGGGTGCTGGAAAGCAGCACCTTCCGGCGCATCGGCGGCACCTCCGACATCACCATCGATGTGCGCATCATCGCCGCCACCAACCAGAATCTGGAAGCCTGTGTGCGCGACGGCCTCTTCCGCGAGGATCTGCTCTACCGGCTCAAGGTGATGGTCATCATGCTGCCCGCCCTGCGCGAGCATCCGGAGGATATCCTGCCGATGGCCAAGCTCTTCATCGAGCAGAACAACCGCGAATTCAACCGGTCGATCAAGGGTATTTCGGCCGAGGCGGCGGAAATGATGCTGCGCTATACCTGGCCGGGCAATGTGCGCGAGCTCAAGAACGTCCTCGAACGCGCGGTGATTCTCTGCAAGCGGGAGGAAATCACGCCCGAACTCCTTCATCTCGAGCCGGTCGAGATGCCGGCGGCGGCGCCGGCTCCCCCGGCAGCACGCACACCCGGCACGGTCAATGCCGATGGGGAGACCCTGGCGGAGATCGAGCGCCAGCATGTTCTGCGCACCCTGGAGAAATACCACAACAACAAGTCCAGGACCGCCAAGGCCCTCAATATCTCGCGCTCGACACTTCGGGAGAAGCTCAAGGAGTACGGGTTGGAGTGAGCGGCAGGCGGAGGGGCTTGGGGCGGCCGGCCGGCGGGGGCTGGATCAGCGCAGATTGCCCTTGAAGGGGCGTTCGCGGTTGAAATCGGGCAGAAAGGGATCCTCCTCCTCGGGGGAGCCCTCCATGTGCTGAACGAAGCAGTTTTTAAAGCCGAGTTCGAGGAGGTGGTCGTAGACGCGACTGAACTCCTCGGGCCGGAGGGGGCGATTGAGCTCCGCCTGTTTGACCATCCGGGCGGGCCGGTACTGCGACATCAGGCTCAGGGGAAGTTCCGGGCCGAATTCTGCAAAGAGCATCGAGAGGGCCTCGATCGAGTTGGCGGTCTGGCCGGGCAGGACGAGGTGGCGGACCAGCACGCCCCGGCTCGCAATCGCCCGTCCCTCGGAAAAGTGGTCAAGAAATCCCTTCTGTTTCACCATCTCCGCAATGGCATCGAGTGCGACCAGGGGATAGGAGCGGCAGTGCGAGAGCGCGTGCGCCAGCTCCGCGTCGCTGTATTTGAAATCCGGCAGATAGATGTCGGCATACTCCTCCGTCTGGCGCAGGAGCTCCACCTTTTCAAATCCCGAGCTGTTGAAAACGACGGGGAGGGCGATTCCCCGGGTGCGCAGGCGCTGGATGAGGTCGATGGCGTGCGGCAGGAAATGGTCCGGAGTGACCAGATTGAGGTTGTGGATCCCCCGGCGCTTTACCAGATCGGCGACCTGATCGGCCGCCTTTTCCACTGTCGTCCGGTCTCCGATGTGGAAGCAGGAGATCTGGTAATTCTGGCAAAAGCTGCAGAGCAGGGTGCAGCCGCTGAAAAAGAGGGTGCCCGAACCGTGGGTGCCGCTGATCGGGGGCTCTTCACCGAAATGGGCTTCGATGGAGGCGATGCGCAGTTCGGCCGATTCCCCGCAGACCCCCAGCCTGCCGGACGTCCGGTCGACCCGGCATTCGCGCGGGCAGAGGGTGCATGACCTGTAGGCCTGATAGAGATCGCTCATGCGGACACCCGCCCAATCACTTTTTGTTGAAGGTGAGGTCGATGACGACGATCTCGGGGCGGCTGCCGAGCCGGACCGGCGGTCCCCAGGTGCCGGCGCCGCATGAGACATAAAAGTGGCTGCTGCCCTTGCGCAGATAGCCCCAGCTCATCTCGTACATCGCCCCGGTGATCAGGTTGAAGGGGAAGAACTGGCCATGATGGGTATGGCCAGAGAGCTGCAGATCGATGCCCTCTTTCACAGCCTCCTCGAGATGGAAGGGCTGATGATCGAGCAGGATGAGGGGCTCGCGGCGGTCGATCCCCGCCATGATTTCCGCCAGGGGTTGCCGCCCGGAGCCCATAAAGACGGCTTGTCGGTCCTCCCGGCCGATGAGCCAGAAGGCCTCCGCCACCCGCACCGCGCGGTCACGCAGCACGGTAATCCCGGACTCCTCCATGTAGCGGACGGCCTCCTTGCTGCCGCTGATGTGTTCATGGTTGCCCATGATGGCATAGACGCCGTGGGGCGGCTGGAGCTGACGGAGCACCTCGGCCATGTTCTGCCGCGAGAGCGAGAGGATGTCCTCGTCGAAAAGGTCGCCTCCGAAGAGGATGAGATCGGGATTTTGCGCCTGCATGAGGCTGACCAGCTCCTGCATGCGCGAGTTATGGACCAGGGTACCAAGGTGGATGTCGGTGGCGAGGAGCAGGCGCGTATGCCGGAAGGGGGCCTCTTTGTCGATGGCGATGTCGAGGTGGCGCACGCGGGGATGGCGGGCGTTGATGGCACCGGCCAGGGTCAGGATGAGGGTGAGGGCGGCGACGCCGGCCAGGAGCAGGGTGCGCGCGCTGCTGCGGGCCTCATGCCAGGCCGCCGGCAGAAAGGGGAAGAAATGGTCGGCGAGCCGGACGAGATCGATGATGATGAGGGCGAGCAGTGCGAAAATCAGCACGGCCGTATAATAGGCGCCGATGTGGACGAGGAAAGCGCCCAGGCCGGTATTGAGGCTGCGTTCGCAGAGCCGGCCCAGGGGGTAGGCCGCTGCGAGCAGGATGATGAGGATGGTGAAGGCGCTGCGCAGCCCCGATGGGCCCGGCAGGGCCTGAAGGCCGCGCCGGATGAGGTACCAGTTCATCCAGGTGTAGAGGATGAGGGCGATGCTGAGAAAGAGGATAAATCCGCTGTGTTTCATCAGTGTTGAGGCTCTCGGTTAAATTAATTTCCGCAAATTTACACATTTTTGCATATAAAAGAAAGAGAATCCTCCTCTCTTCTGACACGGCCATAAAAGGCTTGATTCTTTGGTGAATTTTCTCTAATTTCAGTAAATTGATTTTCTTATCCTGGGTAGATTCAACATGAATCCGAAAATCCTGGCGCTTTTCTGTCTGTTTCTCTGCGCTGCGGCCGTCCTCGCCGGTCCGCCCCTCGATGACTCGCAGGAGGCCCTGATCAAGATCCGCAACGACCTGGAGTACATTTTTTCAGATCCCTCGTTCAGTGCAGCCCACTGGGGCGTCGCGGTGCAGTCCACCCTGACGGGTGAATATTTCTATTTGCGCAACGAAAACAAGGCTTTCATGCCCGCCTCGAACATGAAGCTTTTCACCACCGCCGCCGGTCTGCTCGGTCTGGGGCCCGATTTCCGCTACGTCACCCGGCTGCTGGCGCACGGGCTGATTTCGGCGGAGGGGGTGCTGGAGGGGGATCTGATCATCAGGGGCTGTGGCGATCCCTCGCTGAGCGGGCGCTGGGAGAATGGCAAAATCACTGCGGTCTTTGAGCGCTGGGCGGACAGCCTGCAGGCGCGCAAAATCACCGTCATCACCGGCAAGGTCATCGGCGACGGCCGCTACTTCAGCGACGGCCGCATCGGAGCCGGCTGGGCCTGGGATGACCTCACCGATTACTACTCCGCCCAGATCAGCGCCCTGACCTTCAATGACAACTGCGTTGACCTCATCTTCATGCCTGGCGACAGCCTCGGCGCAGCCGCCCGCTACCGTCTCGAGCCCAATACCGCCTATGTGCAGATTGTCAACCGGGTGACGACGGGCTCGCGCAGCAAGCTTGGTTTCTGGCGCGATCCGGGCAGCAACAAGATTATCTGCGAGGGCACGATCAGTCAGGGCAGCAAGGAGCGGCGCGACTGGATTACGGTGGAAAATCCGGCCAAGTATACGGCCACGGTGCTGCGCGAGATTCTGCTCAGCCGCGGAATCCGCGTCTATGAGGAGGCCTTTGAAATCGACGAGTTGCCGGGCTACCTCCCGGTTGAATACAAGACCGTGCAGCTGGCCTCGCACACCTCGCCGCCCCTGAGCGAGATCGTCCACAAGATCAACAAGGACAGCAACAACCTCTTCGCCGAGCTTCTTCTGCGCACGGTGGGCCGCGAGCTCGAGGGCAGCGGCAGCGCCGAGGCCGGCGAAAAGGCGGCCAAGCAGCTCTTTGAGCCCGCCGGGATCACGCCGCAGCAGTTCTACGCGGCCGATGGTTCCGGGCTTTCCCGCCAGAACCTGGTCTCACCGATGAGCATCATTTTGCTGCTGCGTCATATGCGCGAGCAACCGGCCGGCCAGGCCTATTACGACAGCCTGCCGGTGGCCGGCGTCGACGGCACATTGAAGGGGCGCATGCGCGGAACAGCGGCCAAGGGCAATGTAAGGGCCAAGACCGGTCTAATCGGACGCGTACGCGCCCTTTCCGGTTATGTGACCACCCGTGACAACGAGCTGCTGGTCTTTGCCATGATCGTCAACAACTATAACGTGCCGACCGGCACGGCCAACCACCTGCAGGATCTGGTTTGCGAGCGCCTCGCCAATTTCACCCGCAAATGACCGGCGCTGCCGCCTGCACCGCCTGGACACGACAGCCTGAATGACCCTTGGGCGAGTAGGATGATGGGTTCTGGATCGCGACATATCTTCCGCTGGTTCGAGTCAGCCCCCCTGCGGGTCAAGCTGATCCTGACCATCGGACTGCTTTTCATCGGTCTGATGTCGGTGTTGAGTTTCGTCGTCATCCAGCAGGGCAAGAGCATCCTCAACGAACGTCTCGCCGAGACCTGCACCATGGTCATGCAGCACGTCTCCACGGCGATCAAGGATGACCTGCTCCTCTATTACCGCACCGACATGGACGCCAACAGCAGTTCGCTCCAGCTCGGCCACATCCGGGAGTCGATCCTCTCGGTCTACAACGAGAACATTGCCGGCCTCGCTTACGTCGGTGTGATCGACCGCTCGGGCATCATCATCGCCCACACCAACACCGAACGGCTCTATCGCAAGCTCACCTCGGCGGACAGCAGCTGGATGCTCGCCCTCGAGTCGACCATGGTGCGGGAGCGCGGTGCCAATATCGAGTATCTGCATCCCATGTACACCCGCCGCGAGAGCGCCGGCGACCGGCGGATCTTTCTCGGCATCACGGTGCTGGGATTTGACAAAGATATTATCATGCGTCCGATCCAGCAGGTCACCCGGGCGATTCTTTCAGCCACAGCCCTGGTGATCATCATCTCGATCGTGATCATTTTTATCATCGCGCGGCGGATGACCGCCCAGATCGAGCTGCTCGGCGGGGGGCTGCGCCAGGTCACCGGCGGCAACCTCCATATCCAGATCCCGGTCCTGGCCACTGACGAGCTCGGCCGCTTGACCATGGAGTTCAATGCCATGATAGTGCAGCTGCGCGAAAAGCTGCAGATGCAGAAATTCGTCTCAAAATTGACCCTGCAGATGATCCGCTCCACCGCCAACGGGGACCTTCGTTCTGCCACAGCGGGGCAGAAGCGGGTGATCACGGTCCTTTTTTCCGATATCCGCAGCTTTTCGGCGATGACCGAGCGGCTCGGCGCGGAGGAGACCATCAAGCTGATCAATATTTATCTCGATCTGCAGGCCAGGATCGTCGAGGAGAACAACGGGATTGTCGACAAGTTCATGGGGGACCAGGTGATGGCCATTTTTCTGGGCGAGCGCCAGGCCGACACCGCTATTCACGCCGCCGTGGAGATCCAGCGTTCCATTCGAGAGCTCAATCTCCGGCGCAGCCGCCAGGGCGAGGTGACCCTGCAGGTCGGCTGTGGACTGCACATCGGCGAGGCCATCCTCGGCCACATGGGTTCTCAGGACCGGCTCGACTATACGGTGATCGGCGAGGTGGTCAATCTCGGATCACGGCTCTGCGGTCTGGCCAAGCCCGGCCAGATCATCGTGCCGGGTGAGATGGTCGGCCAGCTTGACGGCGAGTATCCCACCATCCACCTCGACAGTGTGCAGGTGAAAGGGCGAACCCAGCCCGTGGAGATGTATGAAGTGGATTATGACCGGTCAATGATCGTTTAGGGCGGATCCGGATGAGGAGAATTCCGCGCATAGCAATTCTGGTCATAGTTCTCGGGGTGGGCTCATCATCTGCACTTTATTCCCAGACCTATCACAGCCTCATGCCTGGTGTCCGGCCCATGCTGCAGGGGGGGCAGGGGGTGGTGGGCCTGAACGACGTCTCGGCCCTGTTCTGGAATCCCGCCGGGCTGGCTCCTTATCGCGGGCAGCAGGGCTACCTCTCCCTGGCTGAATCTTTCAGCATTGAATACGCCGGCGCCGCCGCCTTTTTCCCTGAAATCGGCACCGTCGCCGCGGCCATCGGCCGCCAGCCCGCACCGGGCCATGACCAGCTGCTCTCTGCGGGTCTGGGGCGCTCCTTCATCGGCCGCATTCACACCGGCATCAGCCTCACCAATCACCCCGACGGCCGCACCAGCTACACCGCCCTCGGTATCGGTGCCGTCTGGCAGCCTCTCGATGTGGTCGAGCCCCGCGAGGGCTCGACCTTTCCATACTGGCTGATCCCCTTCTCCGCCGGCCTCAGCCTCACCGATCTCTCGCTCAATCCCTCCAGCGGCCCCGCCTATCGCGGTTCGGCCGCTCTCAGCTATGCCATCACCCGGCAGGGCCCGCGGGTCAGCTACGGCTACAGCTGGCAGGGAGGAGCGGGGGTGCATCATCTCGGGGCCTCTTTCTCGCCCACCCCGTGGTTGACCCTGCTCGCCGGCATGGAGGATTTCCGCGACGATGGCATCGCCGCCGGGCTTCACCTCGCCATCGAGAACCTCCAGCTCGAGGCTGGTTACGATTTCGGCCGGGAGAGCGGCAAACTGGGTCTCTCCTTCGCAGTCGGCAGCTCGCCCCGCCAGCGCTCGCGCACGGCGCGGGAGAACGCCACCGCCATGCTCAAGCAGGGGGACCAGCGCCAGGCCCTCTTCCATGCCCAGCGCGCGCTCGCCTGGGATCCCGCCAGCCTCGAGGCGCAGGAGATCATTCACACCCTCTCGGGGCGGGTGCGGATCCAGGACAGCGCCATCGATTCCCTCCTCCAGCAGGCCCAGCGCAACCTGCAGAAAAAATGGTTCATCAGCGCCGCCGTCAATTATCGCAAGGTGCTGGCGATCGAACCGGGCAACCGCTATGCCCTCCTCGCCCTGCAGACCATCGCCCCGAGCGTCACCCAGCATGGCGAGCGCTGGTACGAGAACGGCCAGCAGCTCTACGAGCGGGGCGACCTCAAGCGCGCCCGCGAGGTTTTCCGCTCGATCCGTCTGGTCCTGCCCGACCACGCCGGGACCGCCGAGTATCTGGCCAGGATCGACAAGGAGATCGCCGAGAGGGTCCAGGAGCACTATTTTACTGGCCTGGGCTACTATACCCAGAAGAAGTATTTCGACGCGGAGGAGAGTTTTCGCAAGGCCCTCGGGCTTGACCCCAATTTCCATGAGGCGGCGGAGTACATCGAACGCATCCTCGCCGAGCGCAAGGAGAGCAAGCAGGCGGTGGATCATCTTCTGCTCGAGGCGCGGCGACGGGAGGAGGCCAGTGACTGGCTCAAGGCCCTCCAGCTATACCGCCAGATTCTCGAGATCGAACCCGATTTTGCCTATGCGCGCAAGCGCGAGACGGAGATGCAGGGGAGGGTGAATACCTACATCAACCAGCAGTACGCCAAGGCCGAAGCGGCCTATGCCAACGGTGATCCGGAGGCCGCGCGCAAACTTTTCCGCGCCATCCTCGATATCCGGCCCGGCCATGCGGGCGCCCTGCGCTATCTGAGCGAACTGCAGCCGACCGCGGCGAACAAGGGGCAGTATTTTCTTGATCTCGCCCGCCGTTCCTCCGCCCAGGGGCGCTGGGAGGCGACCCTGACCGCCCTCGATTCCCTCAGCCGCTACGATCCCGATTCGGCGGAGATCCCCGCCCTGCGCCGCAAGGTTCATGCGAATCTGCCGGTGGAGCGCCTGGTTCAGCTCGGCCGGACCGACTATCTCAGCGGCCGCTATTTCGACGCCCTGGAGGTGATCACGGAGGCCTTGAAGAAGGATCCGGCTCACGGGGAGGCCCTCTCCCTTGAAGCGCAGTGCCGCAACAGCGTCACCCGGCTGGTCGACGAACACTTCAATCGCGGTCTCAATTTTTATACTGAAGAAAAGTACCGCGCGGCGATCGCGGAATGGGATCGCGCCCTGTTCATCAATCCGGATCATCGCGGTTCCATCGAATACAAGCGCCGCGCCCAGGAGCGGCTGGATGCCCTTAATCAGCTCCCCTGAACGGGCGGCTGCCGCCGTGCGGCGCCCCCTGCTGACGCGGGCCGACAAATGGCTCCTTGGTTTGGGGCTCATCATCGGCCTGCTGCTTTCGGCACTTCTGCTGCCGGGCCGGGAGAGGGGGCGTGAGGTCCTGATCGAGGCCAGGGGCAGGCTCTTTGTGCGCGCCTATCTCGACACCCCCGCCCGCTACGAGGTGCCCGGCCCGCTCGGGACTACCGTAGTCGAGGTCGGGGAAGGGGCGGTCCGGGTGATCTCCTCGCCCTGTCCCGAGAAGCACTGCGTCCGCTCCGGTGCTGTCCGTCGACAGGGGGGGCTGATCGTCTGTGTCCCCAACCGGGTGGTCGTCCGCATCCCCGGCGATATCGGCGGTTCGCTCGACATGATCACGGAGTGATGGGATGAGCCGGCCGCTGACCACCAAACTCACCCGTCTGGCCCTGCTGGCGACCGCCGGCCTGGCCCTCTTCCTCTTCGAGTCTCTGATCCCGCGTCCCCTGCCCTGGATCAAGCCCGGTCTCTCCCAGATTGCCACCCTCCTCGCCCTCTACGTCTACGGCTGGCGGGAGTCCCTTGCCGTGGTCGTGCTGCGGGTGGGGCTGGCCGCGCTCCTGACCGGCTCCTTCGCCGGTCCGGGCTTCTGGCTGGCCCTGCCGGCGGGTGTGACCGCGGTCCTGGTGATGGCCGCTGCCCGAAGTGCGGGCGGGCGGAGTCTGAGCATCGCCGGGGTCAGCATGATCGGGGCGCTCACCCATAATCTCACCCAACTCGCCCTTGTCCGTCTCTTCTACGTTCGCAGCAGCGAAATCTGGGCCCTTCTCCCCCTGGTCTGGATGCCGGCCCTCTTTACGGGGCTGGCCGTCGGTCTGGCCGCCCACCTGCTGATCGATTTCAGCCGCCGTATGAGTCTGGATTGGGGAACCAATCCAGACGGCGTGGAGTAAACAGGAAGGCGGCGCAGGGGTGGTCACCACCCCGGCAGCGGCTCGATTTTTCAGTTGTTATTTATGCCAGCAAAGTGTAATTTAGGTTTTAAACAGAGCGGCAGAATCGAGAGCATCCCATGCGCAAATTTCACGCCCTATCCCTCCTTGGCTTGACGCTGATTCTCTTCAGCGGTTGCGCCTATTATAATACTTTCTATAATGCCGAGCAGTTTTTTAACGACGCCGCCAAGGAGCGCAAGAAGCGCGAGCGCACACAGGTCGTGGAACTCTCGCCCGAGGAACAGCAGGAGGCGAGGCGGAGGGGGGAGTTGACCACCAGTTCCACTGCGAACAAACCGACCGCGAGCGAGATGCAGAATTACCAGAAGGCGATCGAAAAGGCCTCCAGCGTCCTCGAGTATTATCCGAAAAGCCGCTGGGTGGACGACGCCCTGATTATGGTCGGGGAGTGCTTCTTTTACCGTGGTGAGTATTCCAAGGCCAAACGCAAGTTCGAAGAGATCATCCAACTCTATCCCGGCAGTGAGTTCATCCCCCAGGCCGAGATCCTGCTCGGCAAGACCCTGCTCGCGGTGGGTGAATTCGACGCGGCCGAAAAAAAGTTCCGCGACATCACCCTCAACACCCGCTTCCCCAAGGCTGTCCGCCAGTCGGCGGAGTATGAGCTCGGCTCTCTCTATTTTGAAAAGGGCAACTATGAGGCCGCCGCCGAAGAGTATACGCGGACGGCTAAAGAGTCGGATGACCGGCTCATCCGGGCGATGTCCTTTTACCGGCTGGGGGAGTGCCGGATCCAGCTCAAGCAGTATGAGGAGGCCGTGCCCTCCTTCCGCCGCGCCGTCCAGGCCAGCCCAAACGAGGATTTCAAATCCCAGGCGACCTACAAGCTGGGCGAATCCCAGGGTCTGCTCAAGGATTACGAGGGGGCTATCCGCACCTTCTCGCTCCTGCTCGCCAAGGAGCTGGAGGTCAAGCGCATCCCGATGATCAAGCTGCAGCTGGCCAACAACCACCGGGCCAAGGGGGACGAAGAGGCCGCCGTCAAATGGTACCGCAACATCATCGAGGAGCATAAGGGGACGGAGGCCTCGGCGCGCAGCTATTACGGCCTGGCCGAGATCGAGGAACAGAGTTACGGGAACTATCTCAAGGCCAAGGAAAACTATGATCTGGTGCGCGGCGAGCAATCCGCCTCGCTGCTGGCGACGCGGGCCAAGGAGCGTTCCGACGCGATCAAGTCGATGCTCGATCTGAAAAAGTCGATCAACGAAATTCTCGGCATCGCCACGGCCGAGGACTCGCTGGCGGCCGACGGCAACGGCAAGGAGAAGAAGGAAGAGCTGGACGACGCCCCCATCGATCTTGGCGCCGACGGTATGTGGATGAATTACACCGGGCGCGATCGGCGCCCGCCCCGCAGCCACACCCCTGATGATGCGGCCGCTGCGGCCAGCATGGCGGCTGCCCCCGGCGCAGATTCCCTGCAGACCACCGCTGCCCTCTCCGACAGCGCCCAACAGCTCCTGCTCAAGGAGGAGGCCGAAAAGAAAAAGAGTGTCACCCTGGCGGAGAAGCGTCTCGAATTGGCCGAACTGCTGATGTTCAGTTTCGACCGCCCGGACTCCTCAATGCGGCTTTTCCTCCAGGTCGTTGAGAGCAAACCGGACAGCGCCATGACCGCCCGGGCCCTCTATTCAATCGGCTATATCATCTATGCAATCAAGAAAGACACCCTCCAGGCCGACTCCCTTTTCCGCAGCCTGGTCTATCTCTATCCCGGTTCGCCCCATGCCGAGGGGGCGCGGCGCATTCTCGGCTGGCCTTTGCTCAGCGATAAGGTGGACACTGCGGGCATCGTCTATCGGGAGGCCGAAAAGGCCTGGTGGGATGAAAAGGATCTGAAGAGGGCGCTCAAGCTCTACGATGCGATCGCCGATGATTATCCCTCTTCGCCCTACGCCATCAAAGCTCAGTTCAGCAAGGGCTGGCTCTATGAGCACGAGATGAGCGCCTACGACAAGGCGATCGAAGCCTACAAGACCATCGTGGAAAAGTATCCCGAGTCGGCCTACGGCAAGAATCTCAAGAACAAGCTGACCCGCCATGAGCAGGCCATCCAGGCCATCGAGGCACGTAAAAAGGCGATAGCCGATTCGATCAAGCAGGCAGCCGAGAAGGCGAAAGCGGCGAGCGATTCCCTCAGACGGAGCCTGGCCCCGGACAGCAACGTGCAGGCGGCCGGCATTATTGATTCGACCGGCAGCGCAGGTGTGGCGGCCGATTCGGCCCAGGTGGATTCGACGGCGGCGGGACAATCCCCGGCGGGTGCTGCTCCTCTTCCCGGTGCAAACGCGGCGGGGCAGCCGGGTGGAACCCGGCCGCAGGTGCTCAATCCTGATGATGATGAGCCGCCCTCCCCGGCGCCGCAAAAGCCGTCCCTGGAGGAAGAGGTCGAGATCGAAAAGGCGGTGGAGGACAAACCCGCTCCGCCCGGAGCAGCCATCCCGCCTGATGCCAAAACACCACAGAACAGGAAGAGGCCGGTCGGACCCGAATAAACGGAGAAGGAGAGCCCGCGTGTCAAAATCCGTGCTGCAGCTGCCGGTCATCGAGAGGGCGGAGGCTGCGCGCCAGGTGGTGCGGTTGACCCTGCAGGCCCCGGAGTGGGCCCGTGCAGCACGTGCGGGTCACTTTATCAACCTGCTCGTGCCCGGGCGTCGGGATCTGCTCTGGCGGCGTCCCTTCAGCGTCCATCGCGCCGACCGCTCCCGCGGCACCATCGATCTGCTCGTCGCCCGCATGGGGCGCGGCAGCGAGTCCCTCGCCGAGTGCGCGCCCGGAGATCATGTGGATGCCATCGGCCTGCTCGGCAACTGTTTTCCCCTCGAACCCGGCCTGCTCGAGATCATCATGGTCGCCGGCGGCATCGGCATCGCACCCTTCGATCTCCTGCTTCAGGATGTGCAGGGCTTTTCCTGCAAAAAGAGCCTCTTTTACGGCGCGCGCAACGCCGGCGACCTCTGCCGCAGCACCCTCTGGGTGGAGAGCGGCGCCGAGGTCCACCTTACCACCGAGGACGGCAGCACAGGCAGCCGCGGCCTGGTGCTGGATGAGCTGCGCCGTTATCTGGGGAGCAGCGGAACTCATGCAGGCCGGGTGATTTACGGCTGTGGACCCACCCCGATGCTCGCCGCCCTGCGGGAGATGGTTCTGGCCTTCGGCATCAAGGGATATGTCACGGTTGAAAACCGAATGGCCTGCGGCTTCGGGGCGTGCGTCGGCTGCGCAGTCGAACTGGCGGAAGCACGCCGGGACGGCCAGAAATACCTGCTCGCCTGCAAGGACGGTCCGGTCTTTCCCATCGAGGAGATCCTTTTTCATGACTGATTTGCGGGTGCACATCGGATCCCTCGTGCTGGACAATCCCGTCCTCACTGCGAGTGGGACTTTCGGTTACGGCAGCGAATTCGCCGATTTTTTCGATCTCGACCGCCTGGGGGGGATTGTCACCAAGACGGTCACCCTGGAGCCGCGGCCGGGCAATCCGCCGCCGCGCATCTGCGAAACCCCCGCCGGGATGCTCAACTCCATTGGTTTGCCCAATGTCGGGGTTGAGCAGTTCAAACTCGAAAAATGGCCCTTTCTCTCGTCGCTGCACACGGCCGTGATCGTCAACGTCGCCGGCCGCAGCAGCCAGGAGTTCGCCGATGTGGTGGCGGCCCTCGAAGCGGTGGAGGGCATCGCCGCTTACGAACTCAACTACAGCTGTCCCAATGTCAAGGAGGGAGGGCTCTCCTTCAGCAGCGATGCGCGGGTTGCGGCGGAGGTGACTGCCAGGGTGCGCGCGGTGACGCGTCGCCCCCTGATCACCAAGTTGACCCCCAACGTCACCTCAATCGGCGAAATCGGCCGCGCCTGCGCCGATGCGGGCGCCGATGCCCTCTCGGCGATCAACACCCTGGTGGGGATGGCGGTGGACATCCGCACGCGCAGACCCCGGCTCTCCACCGTCACCGGCGGGCTCTCCGGGCCGGCTATCCGGCCGGTCGCTCTGGCCAGGGTCTATGAACTGGTCAGTCGGGTCTCCATCCCGGTGATCGGGATCGGG
Organism: bacterium; assembly: GCA_029560815.1. The sequence goes on along the minus strand of JAKQKF010000250.1, from coordinate 122,645 downwards.
GGGATCGCTACAGCGGAGGATGCCCTCGAGTTCATCATCGCCGGGGCCGCCGCCGTGCAGATCGGCACGGCCGGTTTTGTCCATCCCGACGCCGCCCTGCGGGTGGTCGAGGGGCTTGAGGATTTTTGCCGCCGGGAGGGGCTTGCGAACCTCGCCCAGCTGCGCGGCTCCCTGCAGCTTTGACCGGAGGGCACCATGAAACGTCGCTCCCTGCTCTTTTGCTCGCTCTTCACCCTGATTGTCTCCTGCTATCCCAACACGCGCTGGTGGAATGATGGAGCGGATTACGGACCGGAAGAGGAGGGTCAGCCGGACAGGGCGGGGGAGACGGTTCCGTCTGCAGAAACCTCGCCGGCGCGCTGGCGTGAGCCCGAGTCGGGCATCGCCTCTTTCATGGCCGACGAGCTTCACGGCCGCATGACGGCCAGCGGAGAGCTCTACGACATGCGCAAGTTGACCGCCGCCCATCCCAGCCTGCCCTTCGGCACCCTGGTGGAGGTCAGGAACCTCGCCAACGGCCGCAGCGTCGAGGTGCGCATCAACGACCGGGGGCCCTATGTGGAGGGGCGTATCATCGATCTTTCCTTTCAGGCCGCCGTGGATCTGGAATTGACGGAGCGGGGCAGCGGCAAGGTGGAGGTGAGAGTGATCCGGATGCCGCGCTGATCTCACGGTTAATCCGAATTGTAAATCTTATGCCATGGAGGTTTCTTGAACTTAAAATCTTTCGGGATCCGGGCCCTTGTCGCCCTCATCTTCGGCCCCCTCATCGTCCTCGCCGCCCTCCAGGGCGGGTTGTGGTGGCTGGCTTTCGTCACCCTCGTTGTGGTGCTCTCGGTATGGGAGTATTACGGGCTCGCCCGCGCCAAGGGGAGCCGCGCCCATTACACCCCGGGCCTGATCTGCGCCCTCGCCCTGGTGCTTTCCCTCTACTGGTTCGATGTGCGCCTCATCCTGCCGATCGTGCTGGCATTCTTCGTCTGGCTGCAGTTCTCCGCCCTCTATCGCGGTAGCGGTTCCCCCACCCTCGAGGTGCCGGTGACTGCATTCGCCGCCCTCTACTATCCCCTCGCCTTCGGCAGCTTCATCCTCATCCGCGAACTCCCGGGTGCCCGTTTCGGCCTCGACAGTTCGCCCGCTGGGGGTTGGATTCTCGTCCTCATCTTCAGCATCTGGATCTGCGACACCGCGGCCTACGTCGGCGGCAGCTATCTCGGCCGCCACAAATTGATGCCCCGCATCAGCCCGAACAAGTCGATCGAGGGCACGGTGCTGGGTTTTATCTTCGCCCTGCTCACCGCCTGGCTCTGTCATGGCTGGTTCGTCAAGGGGCTGCTTCTGCAGGATACCCTCGTCATCGGTGCCATCGGCGGCAGCCTCGGTCAGTACGGCGATCTCTTCGAGTCGATGTTCAAACGGGATGCGGGGATGAAGGACTCCTCCCGTCTCATCCCTGGGCACGGCGGCATCCTCGACCGTTTCGACAGCCTGACCATCACAGCGCCGGTGGTCTACCTCTATCTTTATCTGCGCTTTTTCGCCCTCTAGGGGGCTGCCCCGGATATGATAAAGCCAGGCTGCGCTGATGCGGCCTGGCTTTTTTTATTGCGGATCTGAGGAGGATCAGGCCGTTTTCGCCAGTCTGAACAGGGCGAGGAAGCAGCGATAGAGCTGGGGATAATCGCCGGGATGGCAGGCGATGGTGCGCGCCGCGGTGCGCTCGCTGCCGGGCAGGAGGCTGGCCGCCTCGGCCATCTCGGCCTTGGGGAAATCGACCTCCAGGGTCAAGGGTTCGGCGAAGATGAGGGGCTTGCAGCTGGGGAGGTTGTGTACGGAAGCCGCGGCCTGTTCGCGGATGGCGGCGAGGCTTTGCTCGAAGGGCTCGCAAAGGGCGCAGAGGCGGCCGCGCCCCTCCTTGACGGCGACGGCGGCCACGCCGGGCACGAGGGCGCGCGCCTCGTTGACCAGGGCGCGGTCGCCGGTCACGAGCAGGGGCGGAACCCGGTAATAGCCCGCCAGACCGGCGTTGAGGCCGAATTCCCCGATGTGGATGGAGTTGATGCGGATATCCTCGATGTAGGAGTAGGCCCAGGTGTGGTCATGCACGGCCAGGGGTGTGCCGAAGGCGGCGTGGTAGCCGAGGAAGAAAGCCCCGGCGAAGGAGCTGTCGATTTCCTGCATCATCGAAAAGGGCTTGCCGGGTCCGGAAACCAGGCGGGCGGCGGGGTGGAGCCTGTCGGCGGGCAGATTGGCCATGTTATTGTGGGAGTCGTTGACGATGACTTCGGCGGCCCCTCCGGCGACGGCTCCCTCGATCGCGGCATTGACCTCGGCGACCATCCAGCCCCGGGCCATCTCATACTCACGGGAGGCCGGGTCGACGTGTTCGCGGAGCACGACGCCATTGACCCCCTCCATGTCCGCTGTAATATAGATCTTCATGATTTCTCCGCAGTTGGTCCGAAGAGTGCGGTGCGGAACCAACACCGCGCCTCTCCTCATCTCCGCTTCAATCCAGAACCATCCGGCCGCCGTCGATGATCCTGCGGCCGTCGATGACCACACTTGCCTTGTAGACGACGGCGTCGAGATGGATGGGTACGTTGTTGGTGCCGCCGAAGGAGAGATTGTTGCCGAGGGCGAGGTGGATGTTGCCGAGCACCTTTTCATCCTCGAGGGCGTAGCCGCTGGGGCGGGCTGCGTCATTGGTGCCGATGCCGAATTCGGCGACCACACGCGCCTCCGGTCCGTGGACGGCGAGGCGGCGGCGCAGGCGCAGGGCGGGATCCCCCCCGCTGATGCGCACGCAGCGGCCCTCACGGATGGCGAGGTGGAGGGGATCGCGGTCATCGCGCTGCACCCCCATGCCGCTGTCGACGACCAGTTCACCCTCAGTGCCGGCGGATTCCGGGGCCATGCAGGCCTCGCCGGCGGGCATATTCGAAAAAGCTCCCGGGCGGGTGACTTCACCGGTGTCTGCATAGCCCTTCGCGGAGCCTGCTCCGACGCGCAGGCGGGTGCCATTCGGGGCGCTGATTTCGATCTCCTTGGCGATGGTGAGAATGTCCGCGAGCTTGCGGCTGAGGCGGCCGATGCGGGTGAAATCCATGTCGGCAATGCGGGCGAAGGTTTCGTTGGTGATGGCGGGCATGGTGATGAAACGGGCGCCGCGACGGCAGGCCTCGCGCCGGCCTGGGGTGTGGGAGATGGAAAATGAGGTCAGGGCCAGGATGACATTCATCTCCTGCATAAGCCGTTCTACCGCCGGGCAAAGGGCATGTTTGCTGATGTAGGGCTGCGAGACCTGGAGCAGATGGGTGTGGCGGCTCCGTTTCTCCGCTGCCGTAAAGAGCAGACGGGCAAGATCGAGAAAGGGCTCGTCGGCGATGATCAGGACCGATTCATCCTTATGAATATCGAGGGCGCGGCCGGCGACGGCCTGGGCTGCTTTTTCCAGCTTGGTCATGGGCGCGGCTGCTCCCCGGCTGCGCCGGAGGGTCCGGTCCGCTGCCCCGCCGGCTTGACCAGGGTGACATAGGAGCGTTCAACCAGCATGTTGATGAATTTTCCGAGCCGCTGATGGACCGGCTTGATCTTATCGCCGAATTCCTGCTCGAGGCCGGCGGCCATCTCCCGGACGGTGAGACGGCCGTCCATGTGCTGCCAGACCCAGGAGCCGAAAGCATCGAGATGCACGGCGATGTGGGGGTGTTTGAGATGGGGCATCAGATATTTCTGCAGCAGCCGTCCGGAAAACCTGGCCACGCGCAGGGTTACCAGACCATCCGCAGCTGCATCCCAGGGAAGATTCCGGTGAGGGATATAGTCGAGCAGGTTTTCCGCCGGGGTTTGCCGGCTCCCCGCCTTGGCTTCGGCCATATTGAGAACCACCTTTTAGGTTCTATGGGGTGAAAGAGCGGATCCGAACCGTCCCGGAACCGGAGCGGCCGGCGCAAAAGCCTGCCAACATAGCAATAAATTGAGAAAAGGTCAAGCAAAAAATCGCCAGCACTTGCCAGCTCGCGTCAGATGATGCGGTCAGCCCGCACGCCGCTCCGGCCATGAGCCGCCTGAGCGGGGCTCAGCCCCAGCAAATCCGTTTTACTTTTTAATTGTATTTAGCACCCATATTCTGTATATTCCCATTTTAAACCAGACAGTTAATTATGGCCTTTCTCGACGATATCACCCTTGGTCAATACTATCCCGCTGACTCTTTTCTCCATCGGCTGGACCCGCGCAGCAAGCTTTTCGCGGCGTTCAGCCTGATGACCGGGCTGCTATTAACCTATAATATTTATATTCTTGCAGGGATGGCGCTGCTTTTCCTGCTCGCGATCAGGATCGCCAGGATTCCCCATGCGCTGGTGCTGAAAAATCTGCGTCCCTTTCTCTGGCTCTTTGCACTCACCTGGATCATCCATCTGGTCTGGAGTTCCGGGCGCGTCCTCTGGGTCGTGCCTGGCACCTCGATCACCCTGACCAGGGAGGGGGCCCTGCTCGGCGGCATCTATGCGGTGCGGCTGGCGCTGCTCATTCTCTACGCCGCCCTGCTCACCCTCTGCACCTCGCCGATCGAGCTGACCGACGCCCTCGAGCGCGTCTCGCGGCCGCTGAAGCGGCTGGGCGTGCCGACGCACGAGTTGAGCCTGATGCTGACCCTCTCTCTGCGCTTCATCCCGACCCTGCTTGAGGAGGCGCAGCGCATCCGCAACGCTCAGCTCTCGCGCGGGGCCCGCTTCACGGGCTCCCTTCGTCATCGCGTGCGCGGGCTCCTGCCGCTGATGGTGCCCCTTTTCGTCTCCGCCTTCCGGCGGGCGGACGAGCTGGCCCTGGCGATGGATGCCCGCTGTTATACGGGCGGCGATGGCCGCACGGTCTACGCTCAACTGCGCCTGACCTGGGCCGATTGGGGGGTGATGGCGGGTTCGCTCGTCATTCTGGCGTTTTGTATGGGACTCTAGAGCCCGTGCGCAATATTAAACTGACACTGGAATATGATGGTTCCGGCTTTTGCGGCTGGCAGCTGCAGCCGGGGCAGAGGTCGGTGCAGGGCGAGATTGAATCAGCCCTCGGCCGGCTGACCGGTCAGAGGGTCGGGATCATCGCCGCCGGACGCACCGACAGCGGTGTCCACGCCCTCGGGCAGGTGATCAATTTCCGCACCGCCAGCGCCCTGCCTCTTGAGGTCTTTATGCGCGGCACCAACGCCCTGCTGCCCGGCGATGTCCGCATCCTCGCTGCCGAGGAGGTCCCGGAGGCTTTCCATGCCCGCTATGACGCCATCAGCCGGCTCTACCGCTACCAGATCGCAACCCGCCCACTCGCCATCGGCCGGCTCTACACCTGGCACCTGCCGCTGAGGCTCGACCTTGCGGCGATGCAGGAGGCTGCGGCCGCCCTGTTGGGTGATCACGATTTTGTCTCTTTCTGCCAGGCCGGTTCCGGGCTGGCGCACCACCGCTGCACTGTGCTGCGAGCAGAATGGCAGGCCTCGGGGGAGAGGCTCTCCTTCGAGATTCACGCCAGCCGCTTCGTTCACAACATGGTGCGCATCATCGTCGGCACCAGTGTGGAGATCGGCCGGGGCGCCCTGGCGCCGTCGGCGATGGCGGAGATCATCGCCGCCTCGGACCGCCGCGCCGCAGGACGCACGGCGCCCCCCCACGGCCTGTTCCTGGTCCAGGTCTGTTATGGAGAAAAACAACCCCCTTTACAGGAGTGACTATGAAATTTTTTATCGATACCGCCAATCTGGAAGAGATCAAGAGGGCCAAGGCCCTCGGCGTCGCCGACGGCGTTACCACCAACCCCACCCTGATCGCGCGCGAGCCGGGCAAGCCTGATGAGATCTATCGCGCCATCTGTGCCCTGATCGACGGTCCGGTCTGCGCCGAGGTGGTCAGCCTTGACACCGAGGGGATTCTCCGCGAGGGACGTGAACTCGCCGGGATCGCCAAGAACATCGTCATCAAAATTCCTGTGACCAAAGAGGGATTGATGGCGGTGAAGGTGCTCGAGAGCGAGGGGATCCGCACCCTGGTGACCCTCATCTTCAGCCCGCTGCAGGCGTTGCTCGCCGCCAAGGCGGGGGCCTCATTCATCTGCCCCTTCGTCGGACGGCTCGACGACACCGGCCAGGTCGGCATGGAACTGGTCGAGCAGATTCTCTCCATCTACGCCAATTATGAGTTCCAGACCGAGATCATCGTGGCCAGCATCCGCAATCCCCTCCATGTCCTCGACGCCGCCACGATGGGGGCCCATATCGCCACCATCCCGCTCAAGGTCATCGAGCAGCTGGTCAAGCATCCCCTCACCGATGCGGGCATTCAGCTGTTTCTCAAGGATTGGGAGAGCGTCAAGGCCCGTTCATGAGAAGGATATCCGGCGGCCCTTCGGCCCGGCTCACCAGCACAGGATCAGTCACCATGACCGTTCGACCCCGCTCTTCAGGCCCCGGCGGGGGCCGGCTCCGTATCGCCCTGCTCTTTGTGACGGCCATCTTGTCCCTCACCAGTGCCGCAGCAGCGCAGAGGCAGCCGTGGCATGAGGCGGAGCGCCGCGGCGCCGCCGTCAACCGCGAGGCCGATATCCAGGATGTGATTTCCAACTCGCGCCACAACGCCATCACCCGCGCGGTTGCAGAGGTGAGTCCGGCGGTGGTGGGCATCAATGTCGTCCAGTTGCAGCGTTTTTACCAGCGCACCCCTTTTGATGACGATCCTTTTTTCCGGCAGTTCTTCCGGGACCACCCGGTGGAGAAGCGGGTCAAGGGATTGGGCTCGGGTTTTATCATCTCGCGCGAGGGATACGTCCTCACCAATCAGCATGTTGTCGCTGATGCCACCGAGATCATTGTCACCCGGACCGGGGGGAAGCAGTACATCGCCCGCAAGGTGGGTGAGGATTATGTCAGCGATGTCGCCATCCTCAAGATCGAGGGGAATGATTTCCCCTATGTGCAGTTTGGCGACTCGGACGATGTCGTCATCGGCGAATGGGCCATCGCCCTCGGGGATCCCTTCGGGCTTTTCGACATCGGCTCCAAGGCCACAGTGACGGTCGGGGTGATCAGCGCCACGGATCGTGATTTCGGCCGGCAGGATGACGACCGCATCATGGAGGACATGATCCAGACCGATGCCGCCATTAACGCCGGCAACAGCGGCGGCCCCCTGGTCAACTGTTACGGAGAGGTGATCGGGATCAATACCTGGATTCTCTCGGGCAACGGCACCAACATTGGTCTCGGCTTCGCCCTGCCGATCAACCGCGTCAAACGCATACTGGACGATCTCATCAATTACGGCGCAGTGGAGCGGCGCTGGTATACCGGTCTGCGCTACGAGGCGATGTCCCTGATGACGGCGCGCCATCTCGGCCTCAGGAGCGTGCACGGGGTCATCGTCTCCGAGGTGGAAGCGGCAAGTCCGGCCGCCCGCGGGGGCTTTGAGATCGGCGATGTCATCATGGGCATCAACGGCAGGGAAGTGGAAAGCTTCGAGGATGTCAAGCAGATCATCGACGGCCTCGATCTCAAGCGGGGGGACAATCTGGTTTTCCGGGTTTTTCGCGGCCGCAGATATCTGAACCTCACCATCAAGCTGGAATACCGCGCCGGCGGTGTGAAAGGAGAGGGCCGATGATCAAGCGTTATGCCAGGCCGGAGATGGCCGCCATCTGGAGCGACGAGCACAAGTATGAGACCTGGCTGAGAGTGGAGATCGCCGTCTGCGAGGCCCAGGCCGAGTTGGGCGCCATCCCTGCGGCTGCCGTGGAGGCCATCAAGGCCAGGGCCGGATTTTCCATCGCCCGCATCGAGCAGATCGAGGCCGAGGTCAAGCACGACGTTATCGCCTTCCTGACTGCCCTCTCCGAGAAGGTGGGAGATGAGGCGCGCCACATCCATCTCGGCATGACCTCGTCGGACCTGCTCGATACCGCTCTGGCCCTGAATATCCAGGAGGCGGGGGCTCTCCTGCTCGAAGGGATGCGGGAATTCCGTGCCATTCTGGCCCGGCAGGCTTTAAAGCACCGCGACACTGTTTGCATAGGCCGCAGCCACGGCATCCATGCCGAACCCAGCAGCTTCGGACTCAAGTTCGCCCTCTGGTACGACGAGATGGGGCGCAATCTGGAGCGGCTGGAGAGCGCCCTGAAGGCCGCGGGTGTGGGCATGATCTCGGGTGCAATCGGAACCTTTGCCTATATCGATCCCAGGGTGGAGGTGAGCGCCTGTGCCCGCCTCGGGCTGCGGCCCGCGCCGGTTACCACCCAGATCATCCAGCGCGATATCCACGCCCAGTTCCAGAGCGTCCTCGCCCTGTGCGGAGCGACCCTGGAAAAAATCGCCGTGGAGATCCGTCACCTGCAGCGCACCGAGGTTCTGGAGGCGGAAGAGCCCTTTAGCGCCGGTCAGAAGGGCTCCTCGGCGATGCCGCACAAGCGCAATCCCATCGGCAGCGAGAATATCGCCGGACTCGCCCGCCTGCTGCGCACCAATGCCCTTGCGGCCCTGGAAAACATCGCCCTCTGGCATGAGCGGGATATCAGCCACTCCTCGGTGGAACGGATCATCTTCCCCGACAGCTGCATCCTGCTCGATTACATGCTTCACCGGCTGGCGCGCATCGTTGAGGGACTGGTGGTCTATCCGGAGAGAATGATCCGCAATCTGCGCCTCACCGGGGGATTAATCTTCTCCCAGCCGGTGTTATTGGCATTGACAGGCAAGGGGATGAGCCGCGAATATGCCTACCGGATTGTCCAGGAGGATGCCATGCGCTGTTACCATGAGGACGGGGATTTTAGACAGATCCTGCTCGGGGATGCGCGTGTCCTGGAGCTCCTCACCGCCGCAGAGGTTGAATCCTGTTTCAATGAGCAGGTCGGTTTGAAACACGTTGATGAGCTTTTCCGTAGAGTGGGTATCTCCGAATGACAATCCAACTACTTGCTGCTGCCAGACTGTGAAGAGGAGAGACGCTTGAAAAAGAAAAAAATCTACGAGGGTAAAACCAAGAAGGTTTACGAAGGCGAACACGAAACCGAACTCATCCTGGAGTTCAAGGATGATGCCGTAGCACTTTCCGGCTCCAAGCCGACCCACATCCGGGGCAAGGGGATGATGAACAAGCAGATCTCGGTCTATCTTTTCCGGCTGCTCGAGAGCTACCACATCGGCACTCACCTGGTCCGCGAGCTTTCGGATAAGGAGATCCTGGTCAAGAGGCTCAACATGATCCCCGTGGTGGTGATGGTGCACAATGTCGTCGCGGGCAAGCTGGTCAAGAGCTACGGCATGAAAGAAGGCAAGGAGCTCGAATGCCCGATCATCGAGTATTACCTCAAGGATGAGGAGCGGGATGATCCGATGATCAACGAGGACCACGTGGTCTCCTTCGGCCATGCCACTTCTTTGGAAATCAAGGAGATGCACCGGTTGGCCTCCAAGAGTAATGCGGTGCTCAAGGCATTCCTGCGCCGGCGGGAATTCCAGCTTGTCGACCTCCGGCTCGAATTCGGACGCCACCAGAACCGGCTCCTCCTCGCCGATGAGATCAGCCTGAATACGGTGCGCACCATCGATCTGCGTTATCCCGAATTGGGTATCCTCGACGGCGATAATCCCCGCGTGGCGGAGAACCTTGCCCAGGTGAAGAGCAGAATTTTTTCAGCCTGAGGCGGGGCGGATCAAGCCGCAGCAGGTCCGGCGACCAGAGCAGCCCCAAACCGGGGCGACCGGCATTGGTGACGATAATAAACCAGGAGATTGATCGTTTCGGGGGAGGAGATGATCAAACAGTGAAATGAATATCAAGAAAAAGCGGACACCCAGGCAGCGCACCTACATCAATGTGCCCAATCTCTTCACTGCGTTGAATATTTTCTGCGGGTTTCTCTCGGTCCTCCAGACCATCGAGGGCAACTATACCACCGCCGCCTGGCTGATCTTTTTTGCTGCAGTCTTTGATGCCCTGGATGGACGCATCGCCCGGGCGACCGGCCAGAGCAACGAGTTCGGGCTGCAAATGGACAGCCTGGGCGACGTCATCTCCTCCGGACTGGCGCCGGCTGTACTGGTCTACACTGTCCAGCTCAAGAGCCTGCACCCTCCGGTCGGACTGATCCTTGCCTTTTTTCCCGTTCTCTTCGCCGCCTTCCGCCTGGCCCGCTTCAATGTCTTCACGCTCTCCGAGGGCAAGAAGAGCGACTATCTCGGCTTGCCCGCCCCCATGGCGGGGGTCACCCTTGCCAGCTGTGTCATCCTCTATCAAAGCGTGCAGTGGGATCTGCTGCTGCGCATGCTGGTCGGCCTGGTCCCGGTCGTAAGCCTGCTCATGGCCAGCACCATCCGCTACGAGGGCATGCCGCGCTTCTCGATCAGGGAGAAGGGCTTTAACCGCCTCAAGCTCATCCTCTTTTTCGTCATCACAGCGCTCTTTCTCATCTATCCCGATTATGTGCTCTTTCCCTTCATGATTTTCTACATCCTGGCCGGCATCGGCCGGTCGGTCTTCTCACTGATGCGCAACGAAGATGATGGGGAGATTACCCTGATCCCCAAAGAACCCGATCTGAAATCCTAACGGTGAGGGGGAGGAGGAATCCGTGTTATCCAAGGACAGATACCGCATTAAAAGAAAATTCTCGATCGGGATGATCCTGATCGCCGTGGTGTTGGGGGCTCTGATTGGCTCGACCCTGGGTGAGGCTATCGGGGTGATCCTGCCAGAGGGGGTGGTCAAGGATTTTCTGATCAAATCCGCCAGCATCGGCTTCAGCCCGGTGGCGGTCAATCTGGTCATTCTCTCGTTCACAATCGGCTTCACCTTTCACCTCAACATCATCGGCGTGATCGGTATTATCATTGCGGCTTACATCCTGCGCTGGTTCGCCTGAACAATTTTACTTGCTTCTGATCAGTTGGTGCTCTATATTTCTCTATTCTGTTCTGGGAGGATCTCATGCTGCCCGGTGTAGGTATAGACGAGATGTTCGTGATTGTTCTCGTCGCCTTGATACTCTTCGGCTCCAAACAGCTGCCGGAACTGGCACGGGGTCTTGGCAAAGCCATGCGCGAGCTGAAAAAAGCCACTGATGATGTCAAGCGGGAGCTTGACCTTACTGACGAGCTGCGCAAATAGTATTTTATCACAGCGTATCTGGAGGTTGTTATGGGCGTTGGCCCGACTGAATGGGTAATTATCATCCTCATCCTGGTGCTGCTCTTTGGGGCAAAAAAGATCCCCGAGCTGGCCAGAGGGATGGGGCAAGGCCTGCGCGAGTTTAAAAAGGCCGCAAATGAAGTCCAGGATACCAGCTCGCAATCCGCTTCGCGGGCCGAAGTCGGCCCGAAGGAAAACAAGCAGGAATAGCCGCCTCATCCAGCTGCAAGGATAATGCTTTTGCATACCGGTAGCGTCGATTTTCAATCCATCAAGCCTCTTCTCGCCGCCGGGTCGATCACTTGCACGAGCCTGGCCGAAACATATTTGCAGCACATTGATAAAGGCGCTCATTTGAACGCCTTTATTTCTGTTTTTGCGGAGAAGGCGCTCGAGCAAGCGGCAGCCGTTGACCGCAAACGGACCCGGGGCACTGCCGGCCGGCTTGCGGGCCTCTTTCTTGGCGTCAAGGACAACATCGTCTGGAGCAGCGGCCCGACCACCTGCGCTTCCCGCATGCTGGCGGGCTACCACTCGCCCTTCTCCGCTACCGTGCTGAAAAGGCTGGCCGAGGAGGATGCCATCTTTCTCGGCAAGACCAACATGGATGAGTTCGCCATGGGCTCCTCGACCGAGAATTCGGCCTATGGTGCGGTGCGCCTGCCGGCCGATCCCGGGCGCGTGCCCGGAGGCTCCTCAGGCGGCTCGGCCGCGGCGGTTGCCGCCGGCCTCTGCACCGCCGCTCTCGGCAGTGATACGGGGGGCTCCATCCGCCAACCCGCCTCTTTTTGCGGGGTTGTCGGCCTCAAACCGACCTGGGGGCGCGTTTCCCGCTATGGCCTGGTTGCTTTTGCCTCTTCCCTCGACCAGATCGGCCCCATGGGGCGTTCGGTTGCGGACTGCGCCGAGCTCCTGCAGGTCATGGCGGGGTATGATCCCGCTGATGCCACCAGCAGCATGGCGCCGGTTCCGGACTATGCGGCATCCCTGACGCGCGATCTCAAGGGGCTGCGCATCGGTCTTCCCCGGGAGTTTTTCCCGCAGGCAGGGATGGAGAGCGCCGTGCGCGCCGCCGTGGAGGAGTGCGCCGCCTTTCTCAGGCGGGAGGGCGCCGAACTGGTGCCGGTCTCGCTGCCGCACAGCGGCTATGCCATCGCCGCCTATTATGTCATCGCCGATGCCGAGGCCTCTGCCAATCTGGCGCGTTTCGATGGGGCCCGCTATGGCCGCCGCAGCCCGGCCGCGGCGGCGCTGGGGGAGATGTACACCCTGTCACGCAGCGAGGGTTTTGGCGTGGAGGTCAAGCGGCGTATCATGCTCGGGACTTTTGTGCTCTCGAGCGGCTATTATGAGGCTTATTACGGCAAGGCCCAGAAGGTGCGTACCCTGCTGCAGCGCGATTTTGCCGAGGCCTTTCGGACCTGCGATCTGCTGCTGACGCCGGTTTGCCCGACCACGGCATTCAGGATCGGCGAAAAGGCGGGCGATCCCCTTGCCATGTATCTCTCCGATATCTTCACCGTCTCGGTCAACATGGCGGGGCTGCCGGCCCTGGCCTTGCCCTGCGGCCGCGACAGCGCCGGGCTCCCGATCGGGGCCCAGCTCATCGGCCCCGCATTTTCGGAGCCGCTGCTGCTGGCTGCCGGCCACCACCTCGAAAAGGGTCACGCCCCGGCCCGCGCCTTTGCAGAGGCCTCATGAACGGGACGGGAGCGAACAGCCACAGCAATCCCGGTCTGGTCAGCGCCCCCTTTGAGGTGGTGATCGGGCTGGAGGTGCACATCCAGCTGCAGACCAGGAGCAAGATCTTTTGCGGCTGCAGCGTCCAGTTCGGAGCGGAGGCCAACAGCCAGGTCTGTCCGGTCTGCCTGGGGCTGCCGGGAGCGCTGCCGGTGCTGAACGAAAAGGTGCTTGCCTCGGCCGCGAGGCTCGCCCTGGCCACCGGCTGCCGGATCAACCCGGTTTCGCTCTTCGCCCGCAAGAACTATTTTTATCCGGATCTGCCCAAGGGCTACCAGATCTCCCAGTTTGATCAGCCCTTCGCCTCCGGGGGGGGCATGACTGTGACAGGCGAGGGCGATGCGCAGCGGGCTATTCGCATCCGGCGCATCCATCTGGAAGATGATGCAGGCCGGTCGATCCATGCCGAGGCCTTTGTGGCCGGGGATGAAACCCTGCTCGATCTCAACCGCTGCGGCGTCCCCCTGCTCGAGCTGGTGACCGAACCCGATCTGCGCTCACCCGCCGAGGCTGCCGATTTTATGCAGCGGCTGCGCCAGCTCGTGCGCTACCTTGGCATCAGCAGCGGCAATATGGAGGAGGGCAGCCTGCGCTGCGATGCCAATATCTCCCTCCGGCCCGCCGGAAGTGACGGTTTGGGGGTCAAGACCGAGCTCAAGAACATGAACTCCTTCCGCCACGTCGAGCGCGCCCTCGCCTTCGAGATCGCAAGGCAGGGGGCGTTGCTGGCCGCCGGGGGCCGGATCGAGCAACAGACCCTGCTCTGGGACCCGGCGCGGGGTGTGGCCGAGCCCATGCGCAGCAAGGAGGAGGCCCATGATTACCGCTACTTTCCCGAACCCGACCTCATGCCAGTGGCCATCAGCGGGGAGTGGGTCGAGGAACTGCGACGGCAGATGCCCGAGCTCCCCGAGGCGCGCAAGGCGCGCTATGAGCGTGAGTTCGGCCTGCCGGCTTATGACGCCGGGCTTCTGACCGGAGATCCGGGGGTGGCCGACTATTTCGAGCGTCTCGCCACCCTCATCGAGGATAAAAAACTGGCCAGCAACTGGGTCATGGGCGAGGTGCTGCGTGCCAGCAATGCGCGCGGATGCTCAGTCCTGGAGCTCAAAATGCCCCCGGAACACCTCGCTGTGCTCCTGGATTCGCTGAGCCGGGGCCGGATCCATCAACAGGCGGCGCGCAGAATCTTCGCGGAGGGGCTTGAGAACGGGCTTTCCCCGGCCGAGGCGATCGAACGAGAGGCGGGGGCCCAGATCCAAGACACTGACCAGCTGCGCATGGTGGTACGGGAGGCCCTGACCAGCCATCCCGACGAAACCGAGGCCTGGCTGGGGGGAAAGGACAAGCTGGCCGGCTTTTTCACCGGGGTGATCCTGCAGAGCCTGCAGGGGCGCGCCGATCCCCGCGCTATCATGGCCCTGCTGCAGGAAGAGCGCAAGGCCCTGCTGGAAAAGAGGGGTTGAGCAGTTGAATTGAATTCTGAATGGAGTTGAACGACAAAAATATGGCTACAACAGCTGATTTCAGGACCGGATATGTGATCGAACTGGAGGGTGAACTCTGCGCAGTGCTCGAGTTCCAGCACTTCAAGATGGGACGCGGCGGCTCCTATGTCCGCACCCGACTGCGCAACCTCAAGACCGGACGCATCCTCGAAAAGACCTTTCGCGGCGGCGACAAGGTGGATGAGGCCGTGCTCGAGCGGCGGCCCATGCAGTATCTTTATCGTGAAGGTGACAGCCTGCTGCTCATGGACAACGAGACCTATGAGCAGCACAGCGTGCCGGCGGCGATGCTGGGCTCCAGCGTCGGTTTTTTGAAGGAGAGCGCGACGGTGACCGTCCTGCTCCATCGCGAAAATCCCATCGGCGTCGAAATGCCCAATTTCGTCGAGCTGGTGGTGACCTCGACGGAGCCTGGGGTGCGCGGGGATACCGTCTCCGGCGCCACCAAGAAAGCGGTGCTCGAGACCGGCGGCACCGTGCTTGTGCCCCTCTTTATCGAAGAGGGCGAGAAGCTCAGGATCGATACCCGCACGGAGAGCTATGTCGAACGGGTGCGATAGCCCCGCGACCAACCAAGAGGAGTATGCATGCGTGCCAGAGAGATCAGGGAACTGGTTAAAATAGTGGAAGAGAGCCAGATCGGCGAGCTGGAAATCACCTACTGGTGGGGGCGCAAGGTCCGCATCAGCAAGGGGATCGCCGGGACGGGCAGCGGACGCAGTACAGGCATCGAGATCGTGACCGCGGCCTCGCAGCCGGCGGTAACCCCGCTGCCCCATCACACCCCTGCCGCGATGACTCCGGCGCCGGCGGATAATCCGGGCAACCTGGTCGAGATCAAGGCGCCCATGGTGGGGACTTTTTATCGCGCGCCCGCACCGGAGGCTGATCCCTACATACGCGAGGGCGACGCGGTCGAGCCCGGCAAGGTGCTCTGCATCATCGAGGCGATGAAACTGATGAACGAGATCGAGGCGGAGTGCAGCGGCAGAATCGTCAGGATACTGGCCCAGAACGGCCAGCCTGTGGAATACAATCAGCCTCTATTTCTGGTGGAACCTGCTTCCTGACCGGGGATGTCTGACCGGTTCTGACCATTAATCAGGGAACTATTTGTTCAAGAAAATCCTCATAGCCAACCGCGGTGAGATCGCCCTGCGTATCATCCGCGCCTGCAAGGAACTTGGCATCGCCACGGTGGCGGTATACAGCGAGGCGGATGCCAACAGCCTGCACATCCGCTTTGCGGACGAGGCGGTCTGCATCGGTCCCGCCCCCAGCCCCAAAAGCTATCTGAACATTCCCCATCTCATCAGCGCCGCCGAGATCACCAACGCCGAGGCCATCCACCCGGGCTACGGTTTTCTGGCCGAGAATGCCCATTTTGCGGACATTTGCACCTCCTGCGGAATTGTTTTCATCGGTCCGACCCCGGAGGTGATCTCCCTGATGGGGGACAAGGCCCGCGCCAAGGAGACCATGCGCAGCGCAGGGGTGCCGGTCATTCCCGGCTCTGACGGCACCGTTCACAGCGTCAAGGCGGCAGCGGAGGTGGCGGCGCGGATCGGCTATCCGGTCATCATCAAGGCGGTGGCGGGCGGCGGAGGGCGCGGTATGCGCGTGGTGCGCTTCGCCCACGAGTTGGCCAATGCCTATAATACCGCCCAGAGCGAGGCCAGGGCCGCCTTCAGCAATGCCGATCTCTATATCGAAAAGTATTTCGAGTCGCCTCGCCATATCGAGGTGCAGCTTCTTGGTGATGTCTACGGCAATGTCGTCGCCCTGGGCGAGCGTGAATGCTCGGTGCAGCGCAAGCATCAGAAGCTGATCGAGGAGAGCCCCTCGCCCGTGGTCACCCCGCGGCTGCGCCGCGAGATGAGCGCGGCCGCTGTCAAGGGGGCCAAACGGGTTCATTACAGCAGCGCCGGGACGATCGAGTTTCTGCTCGACAGCCGCGGCCATTTTTATTTCATGGAAATGAACACCCGCATCCAGGTCGAACATCCGGTCACGGAGATGGTTTTCGGGCTCGATCTCGTCAAGGAGCAGATCCGCCTCGCCGCCGGGGCCCGGCTGCGCGCCGATCTGCGCTTCTGGAAGATGCGCGGCCATGCCCTCGAGTGCCGGATCAATGCAGAAGATCCGGCCCACGGCTTCCGCCCTTCGCCGGGCACGATCACCAGCCTGCACGTACCGGGCGGGATGGGGGTGCGCGTCGACACCCACGCCTATGCCCAGTATCTGCTGCCGCCCAATTATGACTCCCTGATCGCCAAGCTGATCGTCCACGCCCCGACCCGGGAGGAGGCCATCATTCGCATGCAGCGCGCTCTGGATGAGTTCATCGTCGAGGGTATTTTCACCACCATCCCCCTGCACAAACAGATCCTCAGCGAAGAGAATTTTCGTTCCGGCAATATCAACACCAGTTACATCGAACAGTTCATCCTGAAAACCAACGGAGGAAAACCATGACAGTCCCTGAAGATCTCCTGTACACCAATGAACATGAATGGGTTCGCGTCGAGGGCGACGTCGCTGTGGTCGGCATCACCGATTACGCCCAGGGCGAGCTGGGCGATGTGGTCTTTGTCGAGCTGCCGGCGGTGGGCACGGCCGTCAAGCAGGCCGACGCCTTTGGCACCATCGAAGCGGTCAAGGCGGTCTCTGACCTCTTTGCGCCGGCCTCCGGTGAGGTTGTCGAGGTCAATCCCCTGCTGACAGACGCTCCCGAGACCGTCAACAAGGATCCCTATGGCGAAGGATGGATGGTCAAGGTCCGCCTCTCCTCGGCCGGGGAGCTGGCAAACCTGCTCAAGGCGGATGCCTACAAACAGCTGGTCGGGTAAGCGGACCCCCACCCGCACTGGAAGGGGGGCTTTGGCGCCAGGGCTTAAACGCCAGTTTTGACGGGAACAAAAGCCCCTCTTTTCGGGTTATATCCGATGTATGTGGCCGAAAGTCATGCGACTGTTTCAATTTTGAGACACTCCGATGCAGAGGGGTGACCATGCGGCGTCAGGGCGATTTCTTGTAAGGCTATAATAATCAAATTATAAAGATACGCTGGACTCTGCAGCCTTGGAAGCATCTCTTCTGGTATGATTATTGTATTGTCATCTGTACTGAAAAAAGTGCTTGCAAATTTCTATTTTCGTTGTTAACTTTTAACACAGTAACAGAGTTAGAACATACAGGAGCGAGCCTATACCCTTTCGTTAAAGATTTCCATAATTTTTGACCACGCATCCGCTCAAAAATTAGCTGTGCGAGCGCTTTAACGAATCTCTGTATAGGCTTCTTGCTTTTTACTTTTCCGAATGTCGTTCGGCGAGAAGCTATCATCAAAAGCCCGGCATTCGGATTTTTTTTGGACTCAATTCAGGATTAGATATCGTCTTCACCAGGAGGTTGTCATGAAAAACGTTTTTAAATCCCTGATCGCAGCGGTTGTCGTACTGGCCTCTGTCGTTCCCGCGCTCGCCGTAAGTGAATCCGCAGTGCTCTTTTTGCAGATTTCGCCCGGCGCCCGCGCTGCAGGCATGGGCGAGGCCTTTGTCGCTCTGGCCGACGATGCCACGGCGGTCTATTACAATCCGGCCGGCCTCGGCTTTCAGCGCGGCAAGGAGATCACGCTGATGCACACCAACTGGCTCCCCCAGCTCGGCACGGATCTCTTTTATGAGTTCGGCGCCTATCGTCATCATTTCGAGAACATCGGCACCATCGGCATCAACGTGACCTACCTCAATCTGGGCACGCAATCGCGCACCGATGAATCGGGTCCCGATCCCATCGGCGAGTTCTCGAGCAACGAATACGCCGTTTCACTCACCTACGGCACCCAGCTGAGCGAAAAGTGGGCTGTCGGCCTCGGCGCGCGTTTCATCCAGTCGAATCTCTCCCCCTTTGGTGCAGGTTCCGAAGAGGGGGATGGCCGTGCCAGTGCTTTCGGCTTTGACCTCGCCACCCTGTACAAGGTCTCCAGCCGTTTCAGCGTCGGCGCCAACCTCTCCAATATGGGTCCCAAGATTACATACATTGACGCCGCCCAGGCTGATCCGCTGCCGACCAACCTCCGAGTCGGATTCGCCGCTCATGCCATCAACAATAAATACAACAAGCTGACTTTCGTTGCCGATGTCAACAAGACCATGGTAAAGCGCTATTCGGATGGCACCTCGGATCCCTTTTACAAGGCTATCTTCACCTCGCCCTGGTTTGAAGAGAAAAAGACCATCAGTGAAAAAGACACCACCACCGAGAATGTCTTCAAGGGGATCGTCAGCGGCGGCGCCGAGTACTGGTACAACGACCTCTTTGCGTTGCGCGCCGGTTATTATTGGGACCAGGATGGCAAGGTGGATTATTTCAGCCTCGGTGCCGGCATCGCCTACAATCTCTACCGTTTCGATTTCAGCTATGTCTCCGCCGATGAGGGCCATCCGCTGGCCAACACCATGCGCTTTTCGCTGAGCATCGGCTTCTAGCCATTCCCTTGTTCAATCCGCGGAAGGGCAAAAGTTTGTCAAAGCTTTTGCCCTTCGCACTATAATACCCTGCTCTCACTGTCTTTTACCGGGTCGCCCCATGCAAAGACGCTCTCTGATCACCCTGCTTCTCTTACTGGGCCTCGTCACGCCCCTCATCATCGGCGCTGCCCCCCGTCAAGCCGCCGCCAGGCTCGATGGCGCGCGCGGATTCTCCAGCCGCAGTGCGAGCGATTCCCTGCTGCACGTCCTTGCTTTACGTGTCGAGTTCGTCCAGGATCAGGTGGCGACCACGACCGGCACAGGCCGTTTCGACTATGGCACCTCGACCACCTATTCCCTCGACCGTTCTCCCCACGACCGCAGCTATTTTCAGCACCAGCTTCTCGCCCTGGACAGCTATTTCTCCCGTGTCTCCGGGAACCGGCTGCGGGTGACGGGGGAGGTCTTTCCCGAAGCCGCGACCGAGGCCTACCAGCTCGCCCACGACATGGTTTATTACAGCGGACAGGAAGACGAAAAGAAACAGCAGCAGCGCTGGGCCGAGCTTCTCCGCGACGCCGTGCAGCTGGCTGCGGCCGGGGGCGGGATCGATTTCAGCCGCTATGATTATCTGATGGTCTTTCATGCGGGGGTGGGCCAGGATTTCGCCTTCGATTTCGACACTACACCCTACGATATCCAGTCGGTCTATATGGATGCCCCCTCGCTGGCCGCCGGACTGGGCCAGGATCCCGCCACTTTCAAGGGCATCGAGTGCCTGGGCGGGGTCTATCTGCGGGACGGTATCATTCTGCCCGAAACCCAGAACCAGGAATCCTACACTCTCGGGCTGCTCGGCACCATGACCCTGCTTTTCGGCAGCCAGATCGGCATGCCCAGCCTCTTCGATACCGAGAGTGGCCGGGCCGGCATCGGCTCCTGGGGGCTGATGGACCAGGGCTCCTATAATTTTCAGGGCTTCATTCCAGCCGAGCCCAGCGCCTGGGAAAAGATCTATATGGGCTGGGACGAAGCGCTCACCGTTCAGAGCGCTGCGGAAGTCCGCATCGGCAGCTCCCGTACCGGCTCCGCACCCCGCATTCTCAAGGTGCCGGTGACCTCTAGCGAGTATTATCTCATCGAGAACCGTCAGCGTGACCCCAACCGCGATCGTATCACCATCGGCCGCGATGAGAACGGGCGCAAGGCGGAGTTCGACTCCACCGGCCGCGTCGTCGCTCCATCCGGAATCGGTGTGCTCACGCGGATTGACGAATACGATTTCGGCCTGCCCGGCTCGGGCCTTCTCATCTGGCATGTCGATGAGGAGGTGATCGCCGCCAACCTCACCGCCAACACCGTCAACAACAACCGCGACCATCGCGGCGTCGACCTGGTCGAGTGCGACGGCGCCCAGGATATCGGTTATATCTACAATTTTCTCGATGCCGGCTACGGCACCGAAAGCGGCGACTGGTGGGACCCCTGGTGGGCCGGCAACGAATCCCACAAGATCGTCAATGAGAGCGATCAGGTCGTCTTCTCGGAGGCCTCTATTCCCAACAGCGGGGCCTACAGCGGCGCCGTCACCCGGATCCGCCTCGACCAGTTTTCCCCTCCGGACACGGTGATGACCCTGCGCATCAGCTCCGGCCTCATTCAGCCCGGCTTCCCGCGCCTCGAGGCGGCGGGTGAAAACCTCGTTCCTTCCTCCCTGGCCTTGCTGCCCGGCCCGGCCGGCGAGAGCGGCCTCCTGGTCGCAGCCACCCGCGACGGCCGGCTCTACGGCTGGCGCGGCGATGGCACCAAACCCTTCACCGAAGGCAACCACGTCATCGCCTGGCCTCTGGCCGCGCCGGCTTCCGCCCCTCTTTTCGCCGATCTTGACCGGAACGGCCGGGAGGAACTCTACTACTTTTCGGCCGGCGGGGATATCCTGGCCTACGATCTTTTGCCCAGGGCCTCAGCCCCCGGGCTTTTGGATCTGCGCGGCATTTACCCCTTGGGCGATTCGCTCTCGATGTGCATCGCCCTGACCGGGGGTGCCGATCCCGCCCTCATTCTCGGCAGCAGCCGCGGCAGAATTTCAGCCATCCGTATTGACCCCGTCAGCGGCTCCCTGACAGTAGCCGCAAGCCTCGAAGGCAATGGTTCCGCCGTCTCAGGCCTGGCCGTCTCTCCCGATGGCCTGATCGTGGCCGCCTGCGACGATGGCCTGATCACCGCCCTGCGCCTCGATCCCCTGACTCTGGTCTGGCAGAAAGGGAGCAGCCTGACTTCCGCCCAGCCCCTGGTTGCCGATTTTGACGGAGTGCCGGGCTATGAGATCGCCCTGGTCGGGAGGGAGGGGGCCCTGGAGAGGTATTCCATCGACGGCGTCTTTCAGGGCGGCTATCAGCCCCCGGTCGCTCTAAGCGGAATCACCGCGCCGGCGCTCGGGGATATCGATCTCGACGGTCTGCCTGAGATCCTCTGCGTGGCGCGCGAGGGCGCTGCCGTTTTCGAGTACACCGGAGCCATGACCCTTAACTATCCGGCCGTTTCAGCCGTCAGTGATAGCACCGGCAAGCCGGGCAGCCCGCTCTTCCTGCGCCGGCTGGACAACAGCGAGGCCTGGCTCGCCTTCGCCGGCGGTGACGGTCTGGTTCAAGCCTTCAACCAGCACGGCGAACATCAGCCGGGATTTCCCCTCAGCGGCGGAATATCGGCTGAGAGCGCCCTGCTCCTCGGGGATGTGGATGGCGACGGCATCCTCGAAATGGCCGCCGCCGGGAACAACGGCAGCCTCAACCTCTGGGACCTCGGCACGGCAAGTAGCACCTGCACGGTGTGGGGAGAGGCGGGTGGAGCGCAGCGCACCTTCGCACTGGCGGGCGCCTCCGTGACCCCGGTTCCGGGTTCAGATCTTATGCTTGCGAAAAAAGTCTTTTCGTATCCCAACCCGGTGACTGAAGGTGCCGCCAATATCCGCTTCACCCTCGCCCGCCCTGTCGAACGGGTCCTCGTCCGCATTTTTGACCTCGCCGGCAACCTTGTCGGGGAACTCTCGCGCGAGAATCTGGATGCCGGCGACCACGAAATGGCCTGGGAGGTGAGCAAGGTGCAGAGCGGGGTCTATTTCGCCCGGGTGACCGCCCAGTCCGGGAGTGATAGCCGTTTCGAGATCATCAAAATTGCTGTCACACATTGATGCGGTTAATCCAGAGATGCAAGCTGGCTTTCCTGTCCGCTGATCAGGAAAGGACGCTCCTGCACGCCGAGTTTACGAATTATGCCAGGATCTACTCTTTTATGAGATGGAGTAAATTAGGATATTTCTTGCGATGGACGGGATTTATTCTTGTCTTTTGCTGCTACGCTGCGCCAATCCTACATGCCCAGGAGGAGCCGATCAACCATCCCGAACTGGATTGGTACACCCTCAGGACTGACCATTTTCAGGTCCATTTTCATGAAGGGGCCGAACGCACTGCCCGCATCGTTGCCAAGGTGGCGGAAGAGATCTACGAACCCATTACCAGTCTCTATAACTACCGTCCGGACGGCGCCATCCATTTCATCATCAAGGATTACGACGACAACTCCAACGGCGCCGCCTACTATTATGACAACAAGGTGGAGATCTGGGCCCCGCAGATGACCTTCATTCTGCGCGGCACCCACGATTGGCTGCGCAATGTCGTCACCCACGAGTTTTCCCACATGATCTCCCTCGGGGCCGCGCGCAAGCTGCCGCGCAAAATCCCCGCCTTTTACCTGCAGGCCTTCGGCTATGAGCCGGAGAAGCGCGACGATGTGCTCTACGGTTATCCCAACGTCATCGCCTCTTATCCGGTGGCCATGACCTCGGTGCCGATGTGGATGGCGGAGGGGATGGCCCAGATCCAGACTCCCGGGCTGCAGTACGACCTGTGGGACAGCCATCGCGATATGCTCATCCGTACGGCGGTTGTGGCCGGTGAGCAGCTGACCTATGACGAAATGGGGGTTTTTGGCAAGAACAGCCTCGGCAACGAGCGCACCTACAACAGCGGCTATGCCCTCATCCGCTATATCGTGCGCCAGCATGGCCAGGAGGCCCTGCAAAAACTCGCGGACGGCCTCTCGCGGCCGCTGGCCTTCACGGCCGAGAGTGCAATCAGGGCGGCCACAGGCAGGGGGGGCGAGGTCCTCTACAGGGAATGGCAGGAGGAGATGGGGCGCTATTATCGTCAGCGCCTGGCGGTGATCGATTCCCATCGCGTCGAGGGGGAGATCCTCACCCCCAAGGGAATGGGCAATACCTTTGCGGCCTGGTCGCCGGACGGCCGCAAGCTCGCCTACTGCGGCAGCGAGAGCAGCGATTATCTCAGCATGACCCATCTCTGGCTTTATGACACCGCCACCGGCAAGAAAAAGCTGCTCAAACGCGGCGTCAGCAGCCAGATCTCCTGGAGCCGCGACAGCAACTCGCTCTTCTACGCCCGCATCGAGCGCGGCCGTCACGGCTCAAGCCTGAGCGATCTTTTCCGCTACGATCTGCAGAGCGGCAAGGAGAAACAGCTCACCAGGCGGATGCGCGCTTTCGGTCCGGACCTTTCGCCCGACGGCAGCACTCTGCTCTGTGCGGTGCAGAAGGATGGCACCGACAACCTCGCGCTTCTCGGCAGCGATGGCAAGCATCTGCGCGATCTCACCGCCTTCAGCAATGGCGAGGGGATAATGGGGCCGCGCTGGTCGCCCGACGGCCGCCATATCGTCTTTTCGCAAGCGCGCCGTCACGGCCGCGACCTTATCATCCTCGACGCCGACAGCGGTGAGCGCACCCCTCTTGTCGTCGATGACGGCGACGCCCGCGATCCCTGGTTCAGTGCCGACGGCCAGCGCCTCTATTTCGCCTGGGACAAGAGCGGAATCTTTAACATCTACAGTATCCGGCCCGACGGCGGGGATCTCAAACTCTGGACCAATACCAGCGGCGGGGCTTTCATGCCCTCGCTCTCGGCTGAGGGTGAGCTGGTCTGGTCGCAGTTCCAGTATAACGGCTACAAGATCGCCCGCCTGCGCGCTCCTCAAAGCCTGCCGGAAGAATACGCCCGCTATGCGCCGGCCGACAATGCCGACAGGCTGGGTTTGACCGAACCGGCGACCCCGGCGGAGCTGGCGGCCCTGCGCGACCATGACGACACCCGGCTGCCCGATATCAAGGCCGAGCCCTACGAGATGACCTACGGCCAGATCTCCTTCCTGCCCCGGGCCATGATCGACTATAAAACCCTCAAGCTCGGCAGCTATTTTTACGCCAGCGACGTCCTCGAACGCTATTCCATCTTCGGGGGCGCCACCCTTAATCCGCAAATGGATCTCGACGCCTTCGCCATCGTCGAGATGCGCCGCTTCAAGCCGACCCTTTTCCTCGAGCTCTATTCCTTCTCGCGCCATATCGAGCGCGAGATCGATGTGATCGAGGATTATCCGGAAAAGGTCAACGCCGGCATCCGTTTTAACATCCTCGAAGCGGACCTCGGTGCGCGCATCAACCTCACCGAGGGGCAAACCCTGCGCGGCGCCTTCGTCCACAGCCGCTATACAAGCAAGATCGGGGATTTCTTTTTCAAGGGGATCGACTGGGTTTCGCCGGCCAATACCTATTATATCGGCAATCAGTTCATCGCCACCTGGAATCTCAATGCGGTGGTCCCCGGTGTCACCTCCGACATCAATCCCCGCATGGGGCGCAAGGCCGAGCTGCGCTACTCTTACGAGCGCAACCGCTTTTTCGAGGATTTTGCCACGGACAACAGCTACGGCACCCTCCAGGAGGTCTACGCCCGCTATAACTATCACCGCGTCGAGCTGAACTGGCATGAGTATCTGCCCGCCCCCTGGGCGAGCCGGCACGGCCTCTCAGCCAATATCCACGCCGGCTGGATCGACCGCCCGGTGGACAGCTTTTTCAATTTTTTCGCCGGCGGTTTGCCCGGACTGCGCGGGTATCCGTATTACAGTATCGAGGGCCGCAAGATGATCCTCGGCCGCTTCGCCTACCGCCTGCCCCTGCTGACGGGGGTGCAAAAGCAGTTTCTTCATCTCAACGGCGGCAATCTCTACCTGGGCGCCTTTTTCGATTATGGCAACGCCTTCGATGAGGACAAGATTGATCCGGGCGATTTTAAAAAGACAGCTGGCGGCTCGCTGCGTCTGAACGGTTTTTCCTTTTACGGTTTTCCGACCGCCCTCTCTTTCGAGGCGGCCTATGGATTCGACCGGATCGAGAACGGCGGCCAGAGCTATGGCCGGGAGTGGCGCTATTATCTGATGGCGCTCTTTGATTTCATGGACTGATGGCGGGCAGGGAGGCGCAGGCCTCCCGCTGGCCCGACTGGAAGATTTACGACGGGAGACGGGTATGACAAGGAAGACGGCGTTGATGGTTGCACTTTTTGCTGCGCTTGTCCTGGCGGGAACCGCCGGCGCGACCGACTGGCGGGAATTCATGATCGCGGCCCCGAGCGCGCAAATCGCCCTGCAGGATACGGTCTTTGAGGAGGTCGAAGAAGAATACATGGTCGACGCCAGGAATGGGGGCAAGGCGCTGATCTTCTCCGCCGCCCTGCCCGGCGCCGGGCAGCTCTACGCCGGCAGCTACCTCAAGGCCCTCGGCTTTATCGCCGTCGAGGCGGCGGGCTGGTACCTCTACTCCGACTTTACCGGTGACGGCAAACGCATCGAGGACGAGTTCGAGGCCTATGCCAATCTCAACTGGAGCGAGGATCAGTACTGGAACGCCATCTCATCGATGGCAGGCCTCTCGGTGGACGACCGCGATGCCCTGCGCGAATGGGAACATGCCAATTTCAGCCATGGACTGCATCTGGAGAAAGACCAGCAGTATTATGAGATGATCGGCAAATATAATCAGTTCAATTACGGCTGGATTGACGTCTACAATGACACCCCGCGCCCCACGGATAAGATCATCTATCTCAAGGAGCAGGAGCGCTCGGAGAAGCGTCTCTATTACGAGGGCCGGCGCAATGCCAGCAACACCGCCTTTAAACGGGCGACGGGCAGCCTCACCCTGGTTATGATCAACCATCTCGCCAGCGCCCTGGATGCCGTCTGGACGGTCAGCCGGCACAACCGGAACATCGCTGAAGCCCGGCTTCTGGTCGAGCCGCGCCGCCTTGATCTGCAGCCCTATTCGGCATTAACCCTTCGTGTGGATTGGTAGAGATGATGAAAAGCGCACTGTTCTCCCTTTTAATCTCGACGCTCCTCCTCGGTGCCGCGGCCGCGGCCGAACCCGGGTTGGAGCCCGCCCGTTTTTTCTCTTCCCCGATTCCGGTTATCATGGGGGAGGATGACGCCCCGCAGACCACGGCCGCCCTGGCGGAAAAATCGCGGGGCAAGGCCCTGATGCTCTCTTTTCTTTTACCCGGTCTCGGGGAGCAGTATGCCGGCGCCGGCAGCAAGGCCCGGCTCTTTTTCGGCACTGAAATCAGCCTCTGGCTCGGTTATGCCGGTTTCATCACCTGGTCGGAGTGGCGGCATGATGAAATGGAGAGTTACGCCGCCCGGCACGCCGGGGTGGACCCCGCAGATAAAAGCGATACCTATTATGCCAATATCGGCAACTTTGACACGATCCACCAGTACAACGAGGCCAAACTGCGCCAGCGCAACCTCAACGACTATTATCGCGATGTGGACAAGTGGCACTGGCAGTGGGATTCCGCTGCGAACAGGGACCGGTTTGACCAGCTGCGCATCTCCTCGGACAAGGCGCGCAACCGCAGCACCTTTGTCCTCGGCGCTATACTGGCGAACCATCTCATCAGCGCCATCGACGCAGTCTGGAGCGTCAACCGCTACAACAGCAGCCAGGCCGGCAGGGTGGAGTGGAACCTGCAGTTCGGCGATGGCTTCATCCAGCCCCGTTTTCTCTGCTCCCTGCAAACCCGTTTCTGATCTTCCTTTTTTTATCGGGGCGGCCGGGAGGCCGCCCCTACTGCTCTCATACCTCCTCGACAAAGCGCCAGTGCGGCCAGCGATTTTCCGGACGAAAACTCGTCCGGCTGCCGGCACAGCCGCGATCTCTCCTCCAAAAACCTGCAGCGTTGATTTCAACATTTTTAATGCATTTTTATTCCAGTGTTTGTATATTGAATTCAAACGGGGGCCTGACCCTGTTATTACTTAACCACTGACTGACCAGCATTACACAAATCCCAATCTCTCTCCATATCCTCATCCATTATAGGGAAGAGCCATTATGAAGCAGCTTGAAAAGAGCCTTCTGTTCTCTCTGTTGCTGGCCCTTATCCTTATCGCACCGCTGTGGTCCGGCACAACCGGCAAGATCGCCGGGACCATCACCGACAAGTCGACCGGTGAGCCCTTGCCGGGCGCCAACATCGTCGTGGCGGGCACGACCCTGGGCGCCATATCGGATCTGAACGGGCATTATACCATACTATACGTTCCGCCCGGCGCCTACGATGTCCGCATCTCCCTGGTCGGCTATGCGAAAATGACGATGAGCGATGTCCGTGTGCGCATCGATCAGACCGCGCACACCGATTTCAGGATGAGTCAGGAGCAGATCGAGGGCGGTGAAGTCACTGTCGTCGCCGAGCGCACCGTCATCAAGACCGATGTGGCGACCAGTGTGGTTTCGGTGACCAGTGAAGAGGTGCAGGAGCTGCCCGTCAGCAGCGTGGAGAGCGTGGTTGGACTTCAGGCTGGCGTGCAGGGGGGGCTGCGTATCCGCGGCGGCGACAGCGAAGAGGCCCTCTTTATGCTCGATGGCGTCACCATGCGCGATCCGCGCAACAATCAGCCGATCTACCGTGTCGCTCTCAGCGCGGTCAAGGAGGTCAACGTTGAACGCGGCGGTTTCACCGCCGAGTATGGCAATGTGCAGTCCGGCATCGTCAACGTCGTCACCGAGGAGGGCAGCCGCAAGAATTATATGGGCACCATCACAGTCAAGAGCAGCCCGCCCCATCGCAAATACTGGCTCGGAGACAATCTGCCAGACGTTCATGATATCAATTCGTATTATATGCGGCCCTATCTCGATGATGCGGTCTGCTGGACCGGCACGACCAATGGCGCGTGGGACGTCTATACCCGTGATCATTACCCCGCCTTTGTGGGCTGGAACGAGATCTCCCGCCAGCTCCTCACCAATAACAATCCCGATGACGATCTGACCCCGGAGGCCGCCCAGCGCGTCTTCATGTACGAAACCCGCAAGCGCCAGAATAACAACCTGGCCGACTACGAGATCGACGGCGGTTTCGGCGGACCGGTCCCCTTCATCTCCGAAAAGCTGGGCGACCTGCGCTTTTTCACCTCCTACCGCCGCCAGCGCGACGTGCTGGTCTGGCCGCTGACCCGCCCCGATTACGCCGACTGGGACTGGACCGGTCGGCTGACCTCAAACCTCTCTGACAACATGAAAATCCGTTTCTCGGCTGTGACCGGTAATGCCGCCACCATCGCCCACAACTGGAGCGCCGGCTATTACCCCCGCTGGCCCAGCGATATTATCGGCACCGCCTGGTCCAGCATGTTTGACATGTTCAGCGATTGGGCCTATTGTCTGACGGACATCTCCCATACCTCGCTTTCGGCCCGGCTGACCCACACCCTGTCACCCAGGACCTTTTATGAAGTCTCGCTGGAGCACCTGGGACGCCGCTACGACACCCGGCCAACCGGCGCACGCAATACCGGCACCCTCTACGAGATCGTCGATGGCTACTACCGCGATGAAAACCCCTTTGGCTATGCGCCCGCGACCACTGATGGGCTGATCCTCGGTCCCGGGCTCGCGGCCGCCCTCGCCCGTGATGCCTCGGTGTCGAGCGCAACCACCTTCAAGGCGGATCTCACCACCCAGGCCAACTTTTACAATCTGGTCAAGGCGGGCGCCGAGTTCGTTTATAACGACCTTGATCTCGATTACGGCTTCATCCAGATGCAGACCCAGGGCAAGAGCTATGCCAACCGGGTGCAGATGCGTAACTTTCCGGTGCGTGCCGCTATCTATCTGCAGGACAAGCTCGAAACCAAGGGCTTTACCCTTAATGCCGGACTGCGCCTCGACTATTCCCATTCCCGCACCGACTGGTGGGCCTTCTCGCCCTATGATGCCTATTTTATCTCGAAGAAATATGCGGCGGATCGCGAGTTCGAGACCAAACCCTCGAGCGGCCAGTGGCAGCTGAGCCCGCGCCTGGGCATCTCCCATCCCATCACCGACCACTCCAAACTCTACTTTAACTATGGCCACTTCAAGGAGATGCCGCAGTACGAGACGCTCTTCCGCCTCGACCGCAATGCGAGCTCGGAACTGCAGCGGATCGGCGATCCCAATCTGACCCTCGCCAGGACCATCGCCTACGAGCTGGGGTACGATCACATCCTCTTCGATAACTATTTAATGCAGCTGTCGGCTTTTTACCGCGATATCTCGGACCAGCAGAACACCACCTATTATCATTCGATCAACAACGAGGATTACTACCTGACCACCAGCACCGGCTATGAGGATGTACGCGGCTTTGAAGCGACCCTGCGTAAATCCGCCGGCACCTGGCTCACGGGTTTTCTCAACTACACCTACCAGGCCGCCAGCAGCGGTCATTTCGGCTCCACCGAGCGCTTTGAGGATCCTTCGGAACAAAAGACCTACGACGAGGATACCGAGAATGTCTATCAGGAAAGGCCCCTGCCTTCGCCTTTTGCCAGGGCCAATCTCAATTTCTCAGTGCCGCGCGATTTCGGCCCGACGCTGCTCGGTCATCCCGTTCTCGGCGACCTGTCGCTCAGCTTGATCCTCAACTGGAGCCAGGGGGGATGGACCACCTACAATCCCAAGGGGGCCAAGGGCATCTATTACAACGTCCAGTATATCGACTATTACGGCGGCACGCTGCGTGCCAGCAAGACCTTCTCTATCAACAAGTTCAGAATCCAGGCCCTCTTCGATATGGGCAACATCTTCAACCGTCTTGACCTGCGCGATACCGGCAGCCAGAGCTATCGCCTCTCCCTCCATCTGCCCCGGAGTGAGGCCTATGATGCCATCCCCGGCGACGACAAGTTCGGCGAGTATCGCGATCCGGAGGTGGAATGGCAGCCGATGGAATACCGCTATATTGTCGATCGCAGCCAGGCCTCCGCCAGCAGCAGGGCCATCTATTACGAAGGCTCAAGCGGCCGCTACTGGCAGTACAGCCCCGATGGCTGGGGAGAGGTCGCCAGCTCCCGCATCGAAGAGATCAACAGGACCAAGGCCTACATCGACAATCCCGAACCCTCCACCTTTTCGTTCCTCAATCCGCGCGGCTGGAACTTTGGCTTGCGGCTCTCTTTCGATTTGAACTGATCCCAACCCTGATGAGGATGCTCATGCAAATATCTGAATCGAAAAGCAGAATCCCGATCATTACCCTGACCCTGATTCTGGCCGCCGCCCTGCTGACCACCGCGGCCGGCCAGGAACAGCGCTGGATTCGCATCGGGGAAGTCCAGGGCTATTTCCGCGATGACGGTGCTGAACCTGAACAGGATCTCAACTTTCTGACCTGGCCGACGCTCTACGGCGACAACCAGCACACCACCCGGTTCAAGGGCCTGTGGCTCGGAGCGACCGACTTTTACGATCCGATCGAAAAGAAGACCAAGAGCGTCAAGGTTGTTGGAGCGGGGCCGCGCTATCCAGAGAATCAGCCGACGATGATCTTTCCGACCAGTCTCAAACTGGTGGGCCGGTTCCGTCATCCCACAGTCCTGGTCGACAACACCGTCGGCACCGCCAACACTCTCTACGATGTTCTGGATGAAGTGGATGCCAATCTCCCCTGTGACCGCATGGTTGAGTCGACGTTCAATACCTCGATGGGGGTATCGGTCCATCGCAAGGTGCTTGGATTTGTGCAGGACAACCACGACGACTATTTCATTCACGAGTATGTCCTGAAAAACACCGGCATCTACAGCAAGACCGGAGAGGTCCATGAGCAGACCCTCGCCAATTTCTACGTCTATTTCACCTGGCGGTATGCCTTTGCCGGCGTCACTTCCAGCGGCTGGGGATCGACCTGGGGCGCCTTCAGCTCCGAGTGGGGGGCCTCGACCCTCTACCGCGATTTTCGTCCGGCCACCGGCTCCGACCTGCGCGGCTTCATCTCCTGGTACGGGCCGCATCATGAACGGCCCGTGGCCTACGAGGACGACTGGGGCTGCCCCAACGACCAGAAGGACGGCCTGCTCGGCTCAGCGCGGTACACCGGCGTGGTCATCCTTGACGCCTCCACTTCTCCCTCGGATTGGTCCAACGATATGAGTCAGCCGCGCACCACCGCCTTCACCGGCGCCGATGGCACCCTGATGGAAACTGCGGTCAGCCAGTTCGACGAACTCTTCATGCAGCCGCGCTACAACATCATGACGGAAGGCCATCTCAGCCAGACCTTCGAAGAGGCGGTGGGGGATGCTTACGTGGACAATTACGTCACCACCTCTGATTATCGCAACAACGGGACCAGCGGCGCCGGGGCCCAGGGCCAGGGTTTCGGACCCTACACCCTCGCGCCCGGCGACAGTATCCGCATCGTATATGCCGAGGGTGTCAACGGCATCAGCTGGCCCAAGGCGCGCGAGGTGGGGGCCAAGTGGTACGCCTACTACTCCGGATCGGGAACGCCGACGCTCGATCTGCCGGGCGGCGGGACCGCTTCGACACGGGGCCAGTACACCCGCGCCTGGTGCGAGACCGGCGAGGATTCGATCCTGCAGGTGCTGCGCAGCGCCGTCGCAAACTACCAGAGCGGTTACAAGATGCCGCCCGCCCCGCCTGCTCCCGAAGAGTTCGTCGTCAGCTCCGGCGGTGACCGCATCCGCCTCACCTGGGCAGGCAACGCGGCCAGCCACCCCGGCTTCAACGGCTATGTGATCTACCGCTCGGAAGGAAGCGTCAAGACCTACGAGACCGTCTACACCAAAATCTTTGAATGCGACGCCTCCTACACGGCCAACAGCTTTGACGATCTGACCGCCCGGCGCGGCTTCGACTATTACTATTACATCCAGTCCAAGGATGACGGTTCCAAAAACGAGCTTCATCCCGGCGTTCCGCTCCACAGCAGCAAATTCCTCACCCTCACCAGCGTCCCGGCCCAGCTGCGCCGCCCTTCGGGCAGCAATCTGGAGCAGATCCGCGTCGTTCCCAATCCCTACAACATCAGCGGGCGCGCACTGCAGTTCGGCGAGGAGAACCAGTACGATCGCCTCGCCTTTTACGGGCTGCCGCCCTACTGCGAGATCAAGATCTTCACCGAGAGCGGGGATATGATCTGGTCAGTCGACCACAACGACGGCAGCGGGGATGAACTCTGGGACTCGCAGACCAAATACGGCCAGATCGTCGTCAGCGGGGTCTATCTCGCCTATTTCGAGGTGACCCGCGATGTTTTCGATGAGGGTACCGGAGAAAAACTCTTCGCCAAGGGCGATCATATCATCCGCAAGTTTGTGGTCATCCGCTGAGCAGTGCGGGTGGCCCCCTAAAACCGGGAGAAGATTATGAGATTTCATTTCAGAAACCCAGCGCTCCATGCCCTCCTCCTCATCCCGCTGCTGCTCGGCCTGGCTGGCTGCGACAAAATGCTGCCCAGCGATTATAATGAGGAGACCACAACGATCACGGAAATGGACAGCAAGGCTTGTGCGATGATCGGCGCGGACACCGATTCGGTGGCATTTCTGCCGGTGGTGCCATCCCTGCTCTCCGATCTTGCCGGCGCCGGTGCGCAGGAGACCGATCCCGCGACGGTCAAGCAGATCTTCGCCACCAGGCTGGCGGAGATCGCACGGCTTGAACGCGACACCCTGATGCTGGTGACCCCGCCGGCCGGGCTGGACAGCACCAATGCGGATACCTCCTTTGCTGTGCTGGTCAACGGTTCTGATGCAGCATCGATGACCTTTTATATCTCCTGGGCCTTCACCGAGGCCAATGTCGATGATTATGTTGAAGTGACCCTGATCGGCGAGGACGGCTTGTTTCCGGCCCGCTTCGACACCTTTCCGATCGAGGCGGTCAGCGGCTGCATCGACGATCTCGAATTCGAGGATACCGGTCACCGCTATGTGCTGCCCCGCCTGCGCACCCGCTGCCGCTATGACGGAACCGGCGGCACTTATCTGGTCCGCTTTATCGTTTCGTCACCGGTGGATCTGAGGTCGTTCAAAGTGGTCATTTTGCCGGAATAGCGGCAAGTTGAAGATCATCACCTCACGGAGGTTAGGCATGTCACTTTATAAATATACAGCCGGGATGATTGCCCTCCTGTTTGTCATGGTCCAGGCCGGCTCTGCGCAGGAGAAACTGGCCCAAACCGGCTTCGAGTTCCTCAAGGTCGGGGCGGACGCCCGCGCCTCAGCCATGGGCGAAGCCTTTACGACCATGGAGGGAGGGGCCAGCTCGCTCTTTTACAATCCCGCCGGCATGGCGCGGATGGAGGAGCGCCTCAATCTCGCCTTCAGCTACAACACCTGGATCGCCGATATCAACCACAGCGCCGTCAGCCTCTGCTACAATCCAAAGCGCGGCGCCTATGGGGTTTTCGGGCTCAGCGCCATGTGGGTCGATTACGGCGAATTCCTCGGCACCATGGTCTGGCGCAATTCCGGCGAGTATGTCGATACGGGCACCTTCAGCCCCAACGCCCTCGCTTTCGGTGTGGGCTATGCCAAGGCGCTGACCGACCGCTTCAGCGTGGGCGGGCAGGTGCGCCTGGCTGCGCAGTCCCTCGGCCACAGCGTCGTCGCCGTCCCGGCCGCCGCCTCGGGATTCGCTTCCAAGCGCAACACCCTTTCGGCCTGGACCGTCGATTTTGGCACCATCTTCCAGACGGGCGTCAAGAGCCTTGCCTTCGGCATGTCGGTGCGCAATTTCTCCCAGGAGATCGAGTACGAGATGGAGAGCTTTCAGCTCCCCCTCATCTTCAAGATGGGCATCTCGATGAACCTTTTCGATCTGATCCCGTCGATTCCGGCCGAAGAGCACGCCTTCAAGGTCGCCCTCGATGCGGTGCATCCGCGCTCCTATCCGGAATATATCAGCCTCGGCGGAGAATACGCTTTTAAAAATATGTTCATGCTGCGAACCGGCTATGCCTCGAACCAGTCCGAGCACGGCCTCTCCTTCGGCTTCGGCATCACCCGCTTCGGCCTGGCCATCGATTACGCCTATACACCCTTCGGGGTCTTTGACAACGTGCAGCGCTTCACGGCACGATTCACCTATTAACGATCGGGCTGCTGGGTGGAGAACGACGCCCGGACGGCAGGGCGGATCCTGAGGCTGGTGCTGGACCACAGCCGGATCACAAAGGCAGTCAGCCCGTGACAGCGCCCCCTGCCGGGCTTTATCGGCGCCGGCCTGTTACAAGAGCCGGGTCACCGCTTTCTGATGAAAGGATCATATTATGAATTTTTTACGGCCGCCGCTGCTGCTCCTGGCCGGGATCGTGCTGGCTTTGGCCTCTGCTCTCTCCGGGTTCGAAAAACTCGAGGAGGGCATCCTGCTCAGGCTCGACAAAAGCACGGCGAACGGAATCTCTTTGCTCAAGATCGAGGTCTGCGGAGATGAACTCATCCGCGTTGTCGCCTCCCCGGCGGACACCTTTTCTGCGCGCCCGAGCCTGATGAGAGTGCCCCTCGCCGGACCGGCCCCGGTCTGGAGCGTGAAGGAGCGGGGCCGCTATTTCGAGATCACCACCGCCAAACTCAAGGTCCGTGTGGCCAGGCGGAGCGGAGCGGTTTCCTTCTACACACCCGCAGGCCGGCTCATCCTCGCCGAGCGTTCTGACGGCGGCCGCGTGCTCACCCCCGCCACGGTGATGGAGGAGGAGACCTGGCACCTCCAGCAGCTTTTCCATTCGCCTGCGGATGAGGCCTTTTACGGGCTCGGCGAGCATCAGAACGATGTCATGAACTACAAGGGCCATGATGTCGATCTCTTCCAGCTCAACATCGTCGACGTCAACCCCTTCCTGGTCTCGAGCCGAAACTACGGCCTGCTTTGGGACAACAACTCCCAGACCCGCTTCGGTGACTGCCGCGATTATCTCTCGCTTTCAGACCTGAAGCTCTATGACAAGAACGGCGCGGCGGGGGGGCTTACCGCCGAATATTTCAGGAACGCCGATTTTCAGGATCTTTACACTGCGCGTATGGAACCGCGCATCGAACATGAGTTCATCGATGTCAA
The DNA here is from genome assembly GCA_029560815.1 of bacterium. The sequence continues at coordinate 87,484 of JAKQKF010000250.1, read as the reverse complement.
CGATCCCTTTCCCGACGGCTTTAAGGAAAATGTCGCCAGTGTGCGCTACAGCGGCTGGATCGAGGCCCCGGAGAGCGGGGAGTTCAAGTTCCGCCTCTACGCCTCCGGCTATACCAGAATGTGGTTGGACGGCAAACTGGTGGCCGATAACTACCGGCAGAACTGGCTGCCCTGGACGACCCTGCCGCGGCTGACCATGCAGAAGGGCAGTCGCCATGAGATCCTCATTGAGTGGATTCATATGGGCGGGTACATCGGGCTGAAATATCTGCCCCCGGACCGGAAAACACCGCCCAATACCCTCTCCCTCTGGTCGCAGGTGGGCGATCAGATCGACTATTATTTCATCCATGGTCAAAACCTCGATGAGGTGATCCGCGGCTACCGCATCCTCACCGGCCGGGCGCCCCTCATGCCCAAATGGAGTCTGGGACTGTGGCAGAGCCGCCAGCGCTACACCTCGCAGGAGGAGATTCTGTCGGTGGTCAAGGAGTTCCGCGCACGCAGGATCCCCTTCGACAATATCGTCCTTGACTGGTTTTACTGGGAGGAGGACCAGTGGGGAAGCCATGAGTTCGACAAGAGCCGCTTCCCGGATGCCAAAGGGATGGTTGACCAGCTTCACAACGATCTCAATGCCCGCATCATGATTTCAGTCTGGCCCAAGTTCTACGTCGGCACCGGCCATTACAACGAGTTCGATGCACGGGGATGGCTCTATCCCCGCAATGTGCTCCTCAAGGAGCGCGACTGGGTCGGCCCGGGGTATACCTGCTCCTTCTACGATCCCTACCGCCACGAGGCGCGCAAGCTCTACTGGGACCAGATCAACGAGCACCTCTTCAGCAAGGGATTTGACGCCTGGTGGCTGGATGCGACCGAGCCCGATATTCACAGCAACCTCTCGCTGGAGGAGACGCGGCGGCGCATCGGCCCGACCGGGCTGGGCACCTCGGCCCGCTACCTCAACAGCTATACCCTGGTCCATTCCGGGGGCATCTATGAAAACCAGCGCAAGACCAATCCCGGCCAGCGGGTCTTCATCCTCACCCGGTCGGTCTTTGCGGGCCAGCAGCGCTACGCCACAGCCACCTGGAGTGGCGACATCGTCACGCGCTGGTTCGATCTCAAGGCCCAGATTTCTGCCGGCCTTAATTTCAATCTCTCCGGGGTGCCCTGGTGGACCATGGATATCGGCGGCTTTTCGGTCGAGCCGCGTTTTGAGCGCAATGTCAAGCCAGAGGACCTCGAGGAGTGGCGGGAGTTGAATACGCGCTGGTTCCAGTTCGGCGCTTTTGTGCCCCTGCTGAGGGTGCACGGCGAGTTCCCCTATCGGGAGATGTGGAACATCGCTCCGGCGGAGCATCCCGCCTATCAGGCGATGCTCGCATACGACCGGCTGCGCTACCGCCTCCTGCCCTACATCTACTCCCTGGCCGCGAAGGTGACTTTTGAGGATTACACTTTCATGCGCGCCCTGGTCATGGACTTTCCCGGCGATCCGCGCGTGCGTTCGATCGGTGACCAATATATGTTTGGACCTGCGCTGCTGGTCAATCCGGTCACTGCCTACAAAGCCCGCGCGCGCGCCCTCTATCTGCCGGCCGGCGGCTGGTACGAACTCAAGTCGGGACGCTATGTGGCGGGCGGCAGCCGCATCATCGCCGAGGCTCCGCTGGCGGAGATTCCCCTCTACGCCCGCGCCGGCTCGATCATCCCCTTCGGACCTGAGCTGCAGTACACAGCCGAAAAACAGGCTGATCCCATCCGCCTCTACGTCTATACCGGCAGCGACGGCGAATTCAGCCTCTATGAGGACGAGGGGACCAACTATAATTATGAAGACGGACATCATGCGCTCATACCGTTCACCTGGTCGCAGAAGAGCGGCAGGCTGACCCTGGGCGCGCGCAAGGGCACTTTTCCGGGCATGCTCAGCGAGCGCACCTTCGAGATCGTCTGGGTGAGCAAGGACAAACCAGCCCCGCTCGATTTCAGCGCCGGCCCGGATGCCACCGTGCGCTACTCCGGCGATGCCGTGACGCTGACCATGAAATAACCATCAGGAGAGCCATGAGAAGAGAGTGCAAGACCATTGCCGTCCTGACTTTCGCGATGCTGGCTGTAACCGGTCTGGCCAGCCGCTGCGCGGCGCCGGTTGAGCAAGCGCGCCGGGTCGAACGCTTCACACGGGGCTGGAAATTCCACCTCGGGGACCTGCCCGGAGCGCAGGAGCCCGGCTTTGACGATGTGCAATGGCGCGTGCTCGATCTGCCGCACGACTGGAGTATCGAAGGCTCGTTCAGCAGCGAGCATCCGGCCACGCCCGGCGGGGGCGCCCTCCCCGGCGGCATCGGCTGGTACCGCAAAGAGTTCGCTCTGACGGCGGCCGATTCCGGCAAGGCCATATTCATCGATTTTGACGGGGTCTACCGCAACAGCGAAGTCTGGATCAACGGCCGCTCCCTCGGCCTGCGGCCCTACGGCTACAGCTCCTTCCGTTACGAACTGACGCCCTATGTGCACTATGGCTCCGAGACCAACGTGCTCGCCGTCCGCGTCGACAACGCGCAGCAGCCCAACTCGCGCTGGTATTCGGGATCCGGGATCTACCGCAACGTCTGGCTCACTCTCACCGGCAAGGTGCATGTCGATCACTGGGGCATTTTTATCACCACCCCGGAGGTTTCGGCGCAAGAAGCCGCGGTCGCCCTGCAGATCAGGGTCTGCAATGCGGCGGCGGCTCCGCAGCGGGTGAGGGTGGAGACCGTTATTTATGCTCCCGGCGGGGGCAAAGTGGCCTCTGCGAGCAGCGAGGCGGAGGTGGCGGCGGGAGACCTGGGCCGGTTTGAACAGCGGGTGAGCGTGACGCAGCCGCAGCTCTGGGCGGTCGACAGGCCGGCCCTCTATCGCGCTGTGACCCTGGTCAAATCGGATGGCAGGGTGGAAGATGCCTATGAGACCACTTTCGGTATCCGCACCTTCACTTTCGACCGCGAAAAGGGCTTTGCTCTCAACGGCGTCCAGATGAAGCTGCGCGGGGTCTGCAACCACCATGTTCTCGGCTGTCTCGGCGCGGCGGTCAACGAGCGCGCCCTTGAACGGCAGCTGGAGATGCTCAAGGCGATGGGGTGCAACGCCATCCGCACCTCGCACAATCCGCCGGCCCCTGAGCTGCTCGACCTCTGCGACCGCATGGGATTTCTGGTGATGGATGAGGCGTTCGACATGTGGAAGATCGCCAAGACTCCCTTCGACTATCACCTTGACTGGGATGAGTGGCACCAGCGCGATCTCGAGGATCTGATCCTGCGCGACCGTAACCATCCGAGCGTCATCCTCTGGAGCATCGGCAACGAAATCCTCGAGCAGTGGGACGACAGCGGGACTGCGATGGCGAACGATCTGGCCGGAATTGTGCGCGCCCTCGACCCCACACGGCCGATCACATCGGCCTGCAACGATCCTTCCCCGTGGAACCGCATCGAGCATTCAGGCGCTCTGGACGTCATCGGGCAGAACTACCATGAGAAAGATCTTGTCACCTTTCTGGAAAAGTATCCCGGCGAGATCCTTGTCGCCAGTGAGACCAATTCGGCCCTGGCCACCCGCGGCGCCTACGACATGCCCTCCGACTCGGTGCGGGCCTGGCCGATTAAATGGGACGAACCCCTGCCGATGAATGCTGACTATACCTGTTCCGCCTATGACAACTGCCGGACCGGCTGGGGGTCGACCCATGCGGACACCTGGCGGATTGTGCGCGACCATCCGCACATCTCCGGCATGTTCATCTGGACCGGATTCGACTATCTCGGCGAACCGACTCCCTATACCTGGCCGGCGCGCAGCTCCTATTTCGGCCTCATCGATCTGGCCGGGTTTCCCAAGGATGGCTATTACTTCTACCAGGCCGAGTGGACGGACAAGCCGATGCTGCACCTCTTCCCCCACTGGAACTGGCAGCCGGGCCGGGAGATCGACGTCTGGGCCTACACCAATCAGGAGGAGGTGGAGCTGTTCCTGAACGGCCAATCCCTTGGCCGCAAGACCAAGACGGCTGATACCTTCCAGCTGGTCTGGCGGGTACCCTATGCTCCGGGCGAGCTCAGGGCGGTGGCCTACAAGGCTGGTCAGCCGGCGCTGGCAAAGTGCGTGCAGACCGCCGGCGCCCCGGCCGGGATCGTGCTCACGGCCGACCGGGAGCGGATCAAGGCTGACGGCCGCGATCTCTCCTTTGTGACCGTGGATATCGTCGACCAGAACGGGGTGCTGGTCCCGCGGGCGGACCATCTGGTGCTATTCTCGCTTCAGGGCCCCGGCTTTATCGCCGGGGTCGACAACGGCCACCAGATCAGCATGGAGTCCTTCAAGGCGGACTATCGCAGGGCTTTCAACGGCAAGTGCCTGTGTGTGATCCAGTCCCGCGCTGAGGCAGGAGAAGTGATCTTGACGGCCCGATCGGAAGGACTCGAACCGGCTGAACTGCGCCTCCGGAGCGAGTGACCTCGCCGCAGCTGGTGTTAACCGGCAATTTTAACTCAGAAGGGAGGGTGATTGCAGTCCTGTCTTGCGATCAAGTATCCTGTCACTTTTTTGACAACTTTCAGCAAGGAGATGAATCATGGAACTTAGAAAAGCTGTTATCAGCCTCTTGTTCGTGCTCCTGTTTTCTGCGCTTGCGCTGTCACAGACCGTGGTGAGGGAGTCGTTCGATCATCCCGTCACCATCGACAAACTGGGCGCTGCGGCCGATGGCTGGGCGGGGAGCTGGGCGATCGATGCCGCCGACAACGGTGTGGAAGGCCGTGCGGTGCTTGCCGGCAACTTTTTTAATTATGATGCCCTGAACTGGGTGCTGCCGTATGTCGGCAATCATCTGGCGATTTCGCGCAAGGCGGCGTGGGCGGATCATCAGCGTTACAAACGAGTTCTGGCCACTCCATTTGCCAACGAGGCGGGCAAGCAGTTGTGGGTGAGTTATTTGATGGATGTTCAGGAGCCGCTGCCGTTGGGCAACGCCTACTTCATGGTCAAGCTGTTTTCGGATGGCAGCGAGATCATGGCCATCGGCAAGGGTGGGGGACGAGATGCGAATGCGCCGGTCTTCACCTGCGGGAGCGGGTGGCCGGGCAGTTCGGGCGATGATGTATCGAATGTGGAGATCACCGCGGGGCCGGTCTGGCTGGTAGTGCGGATCGATCTTTCGGGCGGAGCCGATCCCTGCCGTACGTTCATGTGGGTGGATCCCGATCCGACGGTGGAGCCTGACACAATGGCGGCGGCGGTGAAGCGCAACTCGACGATACCCGGTCCGGTCAACACGGTGGGTGTCGAGTTCGGCGGTGATACTGCGGGCGGGCTGATTGTTTTTGACGAAATCCGGCTGGCCTCCGGTTTTGCCGACCTGACGGCGGAGACCCCTGCCAATCCGGTCATGAAGGAATCTTTTGATTATCCCAATTCGATCAACGCAGCGGGCGCTGCGGCCGATGGCTGGGCAGGGAGTTGGGCGATCGATGCCGCCGACAACGGTGTGGAAGGCCGTGCGGTGCTTGCCGGCAATCTTTTCAACTATGATGCCCTGAACTGGGTGCTGCCGTATGTCGGCAATCATCTGGCGATTTCGCGCAAGGCGGCGTGGGCGGATCATCAGCGTTACAAACGCGTTCTGGCCACGCCATTTGCCAACGAGGCGGGCAAGCAGTTGTGGGTGAGCTATTTGATGGATGTTCAGGAGCCGCTGCCGTTGGGTAACGCCTATTTCATGGTCAAGCTGTTTTCGGATGCGAGCGAGATCATGGCCATCGGCAAGGGTGGGGGACGAGATGCGAATGCGCCGGTCTTCACCTGCGGTAGCGGGTGGCCGGGTGGTTCGGGCGATGATGTATCGAATGTGGAGATCACGGCGGGGCCGGTCTGGCTGGTAGTGCGGATCGATCTTTCGGGCGGAGCCGATCCGTGCCGTACGTTCATGTGGGTGGATCCCGACCCGACGGTGGAGCCTGACACGATGGCGGCGGCGGTGAAGCGCAACTCGACGATACCCGGTCCGGTCAACACGGTGGGCATCGAGTTCGGCGGTGATACCGCGGGCGGGCTGATTGTTTTTGACGAAATCCGGCTGGCCTCCGGCTTTGCCGATCTCTCGTCGGAAATCACCTCTGTAGAGGAGAATGGCGTCAGACCTCAAGAGTTCTCGCTGACTCAGAACTATCCGAATCCATTCAATCCCGCCACCCGCATCACCTATTCCCTGCAGAGCACCGGCCAGGTCCGGCTTGCGGTCTATGATCTCCTCGGCAGGGAGGTGGCTGTTCTGGTGGATCGGGTTCAGGGTGCAGGCAGCCATACGCAGCTCTTCTCGGGTGCCGGTTTGCCCAGCGGTCTCTATTTTTACAGGCTGCAGACAGCCGCAGGGACGATCACCAGAAAGATGGCATTGACGAAATGATGTAAAGCGGCTCACACGGGCCCGGCAAGTATTTTCAGTTTCAGCACTATTGGATCTGGAGGATCAAGCAGGCGGTCGGGAAGAGCGCGCGCTCTTCCCGACCGGCCTGATCGCAGGCTGGTTTTACCTCGCTCGGGTGGCCGGATCCTGCCTGACCACCGGGCGGGATCTGCCTGGAAGCTGCGCACGCGGCAACTATCTGTTCAGGAAGCGAGAGTACCCCGGTCTGCCTTCCTCAAGCCGCAGGAGGTGCACAAGGGGAGCCTTGCCGTGCGGGAGATCAGTCAAGACCGCCGGAGAGCCTGCAGACGGCCGGAAATCATCCTGAAGAAGGAGAATGCAACAATGACGATATCTTTGCTGTTTTCAAGAAAAATGATGCTCTTGATGACGCTCCTGCTGGTCGCGGCTGCGGGCTGTGAATATGACGCGGCCGAACCGGTCTGGTACAAGGAGTACGCCAAGCCGGCTGCGCCGGTCATCCATCAACTCGAACCGGCTGTCGCCATCCCTGGCGTCAATATTATTACAATACAGGGAGCTAATTTTTCACCTTCAGCGGATAGCAACGTCGTCTATTTTGATGCGATCACGGCGCAGGTCACTGAAGCCACTTCGACCATGATCAGGGTGCGGCGGCCGAATCTGGACGCTGATTCCTCCACGGTCAAGGTGGCCACCCGGCATGCGCTCACCGTCGCCAAATACAGTCCCTACAAGGTCGACCGCGTGCTCGAAAACTATGGCGCCTTTGTGGACAACCTGGAATTATCCGCTCTCGCTGTCGACAAGGACGAGAATCTCTATGTGGTCGAATATTCCAAGACAATCCGCAAGGTGACCCCGGATGGCAGCAAAACCCTGCTCGGCACGGCGACGCGCACGGCCTACGATGCCGCCATCGGGCCCGACGGTCACCTCTATTTGACCGAAAACAACCGCGCCATCGACCTGGTCAACACGACCACCGGAGCCGTGACAGTATGGACCCGGCTGCCCACGGGCAAGGTGGTCAAGTACGGCGATTTTGACAGCTATGGAAATTTCTACACCGGCGGAACGCGCAGCGATCTCATCGTCGTCCATCCGGATCTCTCTGTGACCTATGCAAACGCCTATGCGGGTGATGATATCACCGCCATCCGCGCATTCAAGGATTTCGTCTATGTCGTCTCCAGGACCTACGGCACCCAGGACCCGGTCAAGATCTGGAAACACCCGATCGATTCCGCAGGCAATGTGGGCGCGCAGGAGCTGGTTTTCGATCTGGCTGCGGCGGGCACCGCTCTCTCCTCGCGCTCGGTGCGGGCGATAGCTGTCGCTGCAAACGGGACCTTGTATCTTGCCACCGATGCGCCTGATCCCCTCCTGGTCATCGATCCGGCCGCCGGCAGCGCCGATCTCTTTTACGGGGGCATTGTGCCCTCCTACGGCAAGGATCTGGCCTGGGGGAACGGGAACTATCTCTACCTGATCACCGGCAATGCCGCGCCGGCACAGGATTGGACTGTTTACAGGGCGGACATGGGCATCACCAATGCTCAGTAGCAAGGCATATTATCGTTTTCAATCAGGGATTGCTTTTGAGTGCTGCGGCGTACGCAGCAGGGTCGGGATCAGCGCAATCTGTCTCAAGGCTAACGCTAACCATGGAGTGACGACATGAGAGGCCGGATTGTGCTCGTTTGCATCCTCGCCGTTTGCAGCGCAGTAAAAGTAACGGGGCAGGTGGGTGCCAACTGCTTCCTGCAGGATTATGAACCCCGTAATGCCACCCTTCCACCGTTTAAATTGGCTGACAAGACCACGGCGGAACCCGTCGTGCGCGCCGAAATCCTGGCGGCTGAACCCCTCGGGACCATCTCTCCCTATCTGTTCGGCCTCGCCACTGCGGTCTGGATTGGTGAAGATCAGAATAACCCCGTGCTGGTTGGCCATCTCAGGAAACTTGCGCCCAGCCTTATTCGCTTCCCCGGTGGCAGCTGGTCTGATATCTACTTCTGGAACGGCACTCCTGAAGACCTGCCGGGCACCATACCCGACGGCGGCAACAGCGGCCGTCCCATCTCCCTCAATCCCCAATCGGGGCTCTACTACAAACTCACCTTCGACCGCTATCTGGATATGCGCGATCAGATCGGTTCCCAGGGCCTGATCACAGTCAACTATGGCTATGCGCGCTACGGCACCAGCGAAAAGCCGGTCGAGCAGGCCGCCCATCTGGCTGCGGATTGGGTGCGCCAGGACGGCGGCATGACCAGGTTCTGGGAGATCGGCAACGAGAACGGCGGACCGTGGGAGGCCGGCTGGCAGATCGACACCACTGTGAACCGGGACGGCCAGCCTGAGATCATCAGCGGAGATCTTTACGGCCGGCATTTCAGAATCTTCGCCGATTCGATGCGCGCCGCGGCCGCCGAACTGGGCGAAACCATTTACATCGGCGGGCAAATACTCCATTACGACGGGTCCAGCAGCTGGAACACAGCGGACCGCAGCTGGAACGCGGGCTTTTTCAGGGCAGCGGGTGACGCCGCTGATTTCTACGTCATCCATAACTATTTCGGCAACTCCAGTGCGACACTGAAGGAGCAGGTGAGCATCGCCCGGTCCGAGATCGTGGAGAATATCTCTTTCATCAAGCAGGACATTCTTGCCAACGGGGCCCCGGACAGGCCGATCGCCCTGACCGAATGGAATCTCAAATGGGCCAGCGCGGCGGATGATCAGAAGAGAAGCTCCATCGCCAACGGGATGCAGGCGGTGGTGCTCCTCTCCGAAATGATCAAACACAACGTCGGGATGTCTTCGCGCTGGCTGATTGCCAACTGGGAGTCGGACGGGATTTTTTATAACGGCGCCAGTTCGGCGATACCGATGTGGAACCCGCGGCCGGACTATTTTTATCTCTATTACCTGCGGCATTTCACAGGTGACCATTCCGTGGAGACAACCATAACCCTCGGCGCGGACCGGGATGTGCTGGTCTACGCCACCCGTTTCGCCTCCGGGGAGGTTGGTGCTGTCGTCGTGAATATGGCTTCCTATGCCCGGGTCGTCGAACTCGTGCCCAAGGGTGTGGGCGTCGGTGACCGTTTTTATTACTACTCTTTGAAGGGGTCCGATGGCAAGCAGTGGCCGCAGGGGGTCGTGGTGAACGATGAAAAACCGGTGGCGCCGGCCTGGGGACCGCACCAGGGGCTGGAGGCGATTCCCGCTTATGCCAGCCCGGTCGGGGAATCGATCAGGTTCGACTCTCCCGGGCGATCTGTGCAGTATATTCTGATCGAGGCGGGTGAAAAATGGCTGCAGGTGGAGGAGAAGAAGCCGGTGCGAGCCGATCACTTTGAGCTGCTCGCAAACTATCCGAACCCTTTCAATCCCGAGACCACCATCTCGTTCACACTGCAGCGGCGGAGCGAGATCAAGCTGACCGTCTGTGATCTGGCCGGGCGGAAAATCGCCACCCTGGCGGACGGGATGCATGAAGCGGGAGCCCACCGGGTACAGTTCCGGGCTGTGGACAGCGCGGGAATGAGCCTGCCGAGCGGGCTCTATTTCTACCGGCTCGAGGCCGCAGGCCTGCTGAGCGTGAAAAAAATGGTGTTGACCAGGTAATCTTTCCGGTCAAGCCGGCCCGATGAAGATGGGAAGAGTGCCTCTTCGCGCCGGGATAAATTAAAAAGCCGTCGGTCAATCCGACGGCTTTTTTACTTCACTCAGGGTTCAAACTCCCCGGTTTCAATCCACTCATTCTTGATGATCGACCACCAGTCGATGGCCAGTCCCTTGAGGAGATATTCATAGGGCAGCCAGCCGTAGCCCTCCACTCCCCATTTTGGACCCCAGGAGTTGCGGATCAGGAACGCCCCCTTGCAGGTCGGGCCGTCGGGATTGGTGTTGGCGATCTCGATGCGGTCGTCATAGCCGACGGCCATGACAGCGTGGCCGCCGAGGATCTTTTCGCCCGGCACCGGATAGGGGATCTGCCCGCTTTCCCCGGCCTGGCCGATGGAGCTAAAGACGGAAAATCCGAACATGGAGGGCAGACCACCAGCCAGATTGTTTTTGATTGCCTGCAGCACCTCGTTCTTTTTCAGGCCGGCCGTATCCAGCCGGTAATAGCTGATCGCCTGATAATTCTGGGCAAAGGCGTAGCAGAATGCCGGCGGTTCCTTGTCGAAATCCTTCTCCTTGTAGGGCCAATAGACTTCGGGAGGGATGCCGAAGAGGACGAGAGCCCCCATGGTGGTGCGGATGAAAGCGCCGGTATCGCCTTTCTGGCGCATCAGGTTGCGGGTGACCTTGTAGAGGAAGAGCCTGGAGAGATCGGTGTAGCGGTCCATCGAACGGTGGGCGAAATACTCCACCATGCTGGCTCCGGCCTGAGAGGTGCAGGAGCCCAGACTGCCCTGGTCCTCGATGGCGGAACACCAGGCGCGCAGGTCCGTGCTTTCGGGTATGCTTTTTTTGCGGTTTCCGGTCAGGCCGATTTTTTTTAGCAGCGGGTTGACAGTGGCATGCTCGGTGGTGTAGTCGCGGAAATCGGGATAGTCCGGCAGCCACCCCATGGAATGCATCTGCACTGGCATAAAAAGGCCTCCTTTCGTGGGAGGGGAAGCGGGCGTCTTGCCGCCCGGCTCCCTCAATGCAAGTTACATTCTGGCGGGGTAAATGTAAAGCACTTTTTACAGGAAAAGATAGCGGCAGATAAAAACCGTACCGAGAATGCCGGCCAGATCGGCGATCAATCCGACCCAGATCGAGGAGCGCACATTTTTGATCTGGACCGATCCGTAATAGACCGCAACGACGTAAAAGGTCGTTTCGGAGCAGCCGAAGATGGTCGAGGCCATGCGCCCGATCAGCGATTCCGAACCATGGATTTTAAGCAGTTCGGTGATGATGCCGAGGGAGCCGCTGCCCGAGAGGGGGCGCATCAGGGCCGCCGGCAGCACTTCGGCGGGCATGCCGATGAGGTTGGTCAAGGGGGTCAGGAGATAGACAAAGACATCCATGGCGCCCGAGGCGCGGAACATGCCGATGGCCACCAGGATCGCCACCAGAAAGGGGATGATGCGGATGGCCACGTTAAAGCCTTCCTTGGCCCCGTCGATGAAAACTTCATAAATCTTGATTTTTTTAATGAACGCATAGAGCGGAATGACGAAGAGCAGGGAGGGGATCGCCCAGGTGGAGATCAAGGTGATCAGGCCGCGAAAAAGGTTGGGCGGCAGCAGAGAGAAGAGAGAGGCGATCAGGCCGGTTTTAACCAGCAGAATGATGGCACCGAGAAAAACTCCGGCGTAGAGAAAAAAGCGCCAGGCCCCACGCACGCCTTTTATAAAATGGCTCCACCCCGAGTCGAGGGCGAGGAAACTCTTGGCGGCGAGGATGCCGAAGATCGTCGCCATGGTGGAGGCGAAGATGGTCGAGCCGATGATCTCGGTCGGATTGGTCGATCCCAGGCTGGCGCGGACCGCGATCACGGTCATGGGAATGAGGGTGATGCTGCCGGTGTTCAGCGCCAGGAACATGATCATCGAGTTGCTGGCGGTATCTTTTTTGTCGTTGAGGGACTGGAGCTGCTCCATCGCCTTGAGGCCCATCGGCGTGGCGGCGTTGCTGAGCCCAAGCCAGTTGGCCGAGACATTGAGCAGAATTGAGCCGATTGCGGGATGGTCTGCGGGGATTTCAGGGAAGAGGCGTCTGCTGACGGGTTTGATGATGTTCGAGAGGATGCGGACGAGTCCGGCCTCCTCGGCCAGCTTCATGATGCCGAGCCACATGGTCATGATCCCGATCAAACCCAGGGCGATATTGACGGCTGTGGCTGCCGAATCCAGGGCCCCCTTGGTGACGGCCTCAATGTTTCCGGTGAATGCGCCTGTTAAAAAAGCGATGGCCACCAGTCCGAACCAGACATAATTCATCATACGGGGATTTTCCTCAGCAAGGTGCCCTCTCCGTTCAGCTTTTAGTAAAATTACACCTTTTATGATAGGAAACAAGTAAAAATATCGTCCGGCTTCCGGGTGATCTCCGCCGGGCAAAAAAGGCGCACTCCACAAAAAGCTTGTATGATTATCGATAAGTTCGTATATTTATGCCGATCATTGCAATGTCATGCAATGACGAGGATAACCCTTGATACGGAGGAAGTAATGAAGGTTAAAGTCGATCCCGATCTCTGCACGAGCTGTGAACTGTGCGTTGGCGACCATCCTGAGCTTTTCGAAATGAAAGACGATGTCGCGGTCGCTATCACCGAAGAGGTCTCTGCCGATATGGAAGCGGCCGCCCGTGACGCTGCCGATAATTGCCCCGCAGGCGCCATCATCGTTGAATAGTTTTCTGCGGTGACAATTGCGTATCTCAAGGCTGATTCAGGCGAATCAGCCTTTTTTGTTTTATGTCCGCCCGTACTTCAGCCAAGGTGGAGCTCGCTATGACCCGCACTCATCTAACCAGTCTCTTTGTACTTCTCGCCCTGCTTGCCGGCGGGAGCGCGATGGCGCAGAAGGGTTTCGTCACCGTCAGCGATCAGAATGTCGGGCCGGGCATGCGCTATCGCAAGATGGTTGATACCGCAACCCCCTGGAGCCTCGACCTCTTCGAGGCCGATCTCACCAATCCCTATCTTCTTCTCGAATCCTGCAAAGGTCATGAGATCCTGCGGCGCTGGCAGGTCTCCTCCGGCTCCCGCGAAGCCACCTCCAGCATGGCCAGACGCAACCAGCGCGCGGGGCACCGCGTCGTCGCGGCCATCAACGCCGATTTTTTCAATACCGCACCCTACACCGGCGAGCCGGTCAACATCCAGGTGGAGCGGGGGGAGATGGTCTGCATGCCCATCGACCGCTCGACCATCGGTTTCACGCCGGAAAACCGGCCCCTGCTGGAGCGCTATACCTTTACGGGTTACGCCCTGCATCGCGATACGACCGCCCGCATTGACCGCGTCAACGCCGGCCGGGGCACCGATATGCTGGTTCTTTTTAACCGTTTTTTCGCCGATTCCACCCGCACCAACGCCTGGGGCGCGGAGGCCCTGCTCACCCCCCTCTCGGGCTGGATGATGAACGATACCGTCGCCTGCCGGGTCGAGGCGGTGGAACTCTACAAGGGGGGCATGCCCATCCCCGACGACAAGGTGGTTCTCTCCGGTCATGGCCGTTCCATCCCCTTTGTCACGGCCCTGCAGCCCGGCGATACCGTTCGCATCGCCCTGCACCTGCCGCAGACCCGCGCCCGGGTGAAGGAGGTGGTGGGAGGTTTCACCCAGATCGTCCATGACGGCGCCAACTATGCCCTCCGCGGCTATGCGGAGGAGGGGGGGAGTTCCACTTTCGCCACCGACCGTCATCCGCGCACCGCCGTCGGCTTTAACCAGGACAGCACCAGGCTGATGCTGGTGGTCGTGGACGGCCGCCAGCAGGACCTCAGCATCGGCATGAATCTCATCGAACTGGCCGATTTCATGATCAGTCAGGGCTGCCACGAGGCCGTCAACCTCGACGGCGGAGGCTCGAGCACGATGGTGATCCGCGATCAGGTCGTCAATTCGCCCTCGGACGGCTGGGAGCGCTATGTCGCCAATGCGCTGCTGGTCATCTCCACAGCGCCGCAGCGGGAGGCGATCCGGCTCGAACTCGTTCCGCATACCCTGCGTATTCTCGAGGGGGAATCGGTCGCTTTTCGCATGGCCGCCCTCGACACCTTTGTCAATATCATCTCCGCCGCCCCGGCCGATTTCACCCTCTCCGTCGCGGGGAGCTTCGGCACGATCACACCGCAGGGGCGTTTCACCGCCGGAACGGCCCGGGACAGCGGGTATGTTCATTTCAACTATCAGGGAGTGCATGACTCGGTCTTTGTCGCGGTCAAGACCCTGGAAAAGCTTTCGCTGCTGCCCGCGACGGCTGTGGTCGACACCGCCGGTTCGATCCAGTTCAGCGTGGAGAGCCTGGACAGCGACGGCCTTGATCCTCATCCCTCGCTGTCCTGGCAGGTGACCGATCCGGCCATCGGCATGGTGGATCAGAACGGCCATTTCACTCCCAGGGCGATCGGTGAGACCCTGGTCATCATCCGTGCCGCCGGCCTGGCTGATACCGCCCGGGTGACTGTCGCGGTCTACTCCGGCACCCACCAGCTGGAGGGGATGGAAAAGATGGAGGGGTGGAGTCTGAACGGCCAGAACCTCGACTCCGTCAACTGCCGCCTCACCCTCGCCGGCGATTTCGTCACCGAGGGGGATTACGCGCTCAGAGCCGACTACCAGTTCACCTTCAACCCCGCCTATGACAACTGGCTCTATCTCGAGGCCGAGCTGCCCATCGGCGGTGTGCCTGATTCGATCATTGTGGATATCCGCACCGATTCGACCGTGCATGCGGCCTATCTCTTCGCGGCCGACGACAACGGCGAGCTTTTTCGCTATGTTCCGCGGCGCAATCTCCGCGAGGCCGGCAGCTGGAATACGATCGGGGTCGCCACCGCTCAGCCCCTGCCGGAGTCAGCGGGCAGCATCTATCACTTTCCCATCACCCTGGTCCGCATCGGCATCAAACTCAAGGGCGAACGGGTGGCGGGCAAAATCTGCCGAGGCACCCTCTATTTCGACAACCTGCGCGTCACCTATCCGGTCAAGAGCGGCGTAACCGCTCCACCCCCGCAGGGGCAGCCGCAGGAGTTCAGGCTGCTGCAGAACTATCCCAATCCTTTCAACGGGGAGACGCGCATTTTTTTCTATAATGACAAGCCGCGCAACATTCAGCTCGTTGTCTTTGATCGTCTCGGACGCGAGGTGGCGCGGCTTTTCGATGGTCCCCTGGAACCGGGGGGGCATGAATTCCCCTTTTGGGCCGGAGACCTCGCCACCGGGCTCTACTTTCTGCGCTGTGAGCCCGGGCTGGCCGTGCCGGTCAGGATGACCCTGCTGCGCTGAAATGCGCTCTCTTCCCGGATGAATCAGCAAGGCGGCTTTTCGCCGCCGGTCATGTGAACAAGGAGGCGTGATGATCGTACAAGAATGGCTGTTGCATGGCGGCCGCTTTTATCTGGCCCTCTCCCTGGCAATGCTCTTCATCGCGGCCGGTGTCCAGGCGCAAAAAACGGCGGCTGCGGATCTGATTTTTTTGAACGGACGGGTCTGGACCGTGGATGAGGCCATGCCCGAAGCGCAGGCCCTCGCCGTACAGAACGGCCGCATCATGGCCATTGGCAGCAGCGAAGAGATCGGGGCTCTCGCCGGTCCCTCGACCCGCGTGGTCGACCTCGCCGGCCGCGTGGTCATGCCGGGTTTTATCGATAACCACGTCCATTTTCTCAACAGCGGCATGCAATTGCTCGGCATCGAGCTGCGCAGCGCCGCCAGCGAGGAAGAGTTCGCCCGGCGTATCGCCGGGTACGCTGCAAAATATCCAGGCCGCTGGATAACCGGCGGCGACTGGGACCATGAAAGCTGGCCCGGCGCACGCGAACCCCACCGCGGCCTCATCGACGCGGTCACCCCTGCCACCCCGGTCTTCGTCAACCGCCTCGACGGCCACATGGCCCTCGCCAATTCCGCAGCGCTCAAACTGGCGGGAATCGACCGCAACACCCCCGATCCCCCCGGCGGCGAGATCGTCCACGATCCGGCCACCGGCGAACCCACCGGCCTGCTCAAGGATGAGGCGATGAACGCCGTCTTCGCCGTGATCCCCCCCTCCAGCGAAGCCGAACGCCTCGAAGGAGCTGCCGCCGCCATGGAACTGGCGCGCCGCTGCGGCGTCACCAGCATCCAGGATGTCGGCTCTCCGGAGGACCTGCAGACCTATCAGACCCTGCTCGAACGCGGCGAATTGACCGTGCGGGTGGACTGCCGCATTCCCCTCGGCCAGTACAAACTGCTCGCCGATGCCGGCATTCGCGCCCACTTTGGCAGCGATATGGTGCGCATCGGCTCACTCAAGGCCTTTGCCGACGGATCGCTGGGCTCGACCACGGCTCTCTTCTTCGAACCCTACGAAGGCAGCAGCAGCCGCGGACTGCCCATGGACATCGTCCTCGACGGCCGGATGGAAACATGGGCCCTGGCCGCCGACAAGGCCGGACTTCAGCTCTCCGTCCATGCCATCGGCGACAGCGCCAACAGCCTGATGCTCGATATCTTTGAACGCTGCGTCCGCGAAAACCCCCGATGGGACCGCCGCTTCCGGCTGGAACACGCCCAGCACATCGCCAAAAAGGATATCGCCCGCTTCGCCAGACTGGGGGTGATCGCCTCCGCCCAGCCGTTCCACGCCATCGATGATGGCCGTTGGGCCCATAAACGCATCGGTGAGCCGCGCTGCCATGAGGCCTATCCCTTCCGCAGCTTTCTCGATCAGGGCGTCCATCTCTGCTTCGGCACCGACTGGTCGGTCGCCCCGCTCAATCCCCTGCTGGGCATCTATGCCGCTGTGACCCGCCGCACCCTCGACGGCGGCCATCCCGGGGGCTGGATCCCCGAGCAGAAGATCAGCGTCGCCGAGGCCGTCGCCTGCTATACCCGCAACAGCGCCTATGCCTCTTTCGATGAAAAGAACAAGGGAACGCTGAAAAAAGGCTATCTCGCCGATCTGGTCGTCCTCTCCGGAGACCTCTTCACTATTCCGCCTGAAAAGATCCGCGAACTCCAGGTGGATCTCACTGTGCTTGACGGCCGGGTCATCTTTGAACGCGCCGCAGGCGAAACCATCCCGCCCAGGTAAACTCCGCAGCTCTCCGCCGTCCCGGATTCCGGGGCGGCGGAAGCGCTTTTCACGCCTCTCCCGTCAATGTGATCCCCCGCACAGAGCGGTAACTCTCCTGTACGCAAATTGTGGCTGTGCCTGTATTTAATAATACCGGAACAGCACCCCTGCCTCAGGGTTTCAGACCCGGTGCAGTCATGAATTAATTTTGGCAGTTTCAGTATGCGCAGGAGACCCCATCATGCAGTGCAAACGATGCAAAAATATGCTTCCGATAGTTCTCTGGATGTTCATGCTCCTGGCGCTGCCGCTTTTCGGGCAGCCCTGGCACACCCAGGTGCTCTATCACGATAACCTCGACAACCCCAACTCCAATGCCCTCGGCACCATGCAGAACACGGACGGGGTCTTTGTTTCGGGCAGGGGCTGGCAGGCCGTCGCCTCCACCAGCAAACTGTTCATCACCCTGCCCGCCGAACTGCCCTGGGAGGGTTCTCTCGAGGTCGACGTGACCAATTTTGACCCCGCGGAGCAGGCGGATGATCCGGAAATCAAGTATCACTGCATCAATATCTGGTCACGGCCGGAAGCGGACAAGGATGCCTATGAGACCCAGGCCTCCTGGACCCAGATTCGCACCTCCGGACATGACAAATACAACGACGGCGACGGGCGCGCGGGCTTTAAATGGCTCACCCAGACCCATGGCTCGGGGGATGACTCCCGCGAGGAAGACTATTACCTATTGAACAAGGATTGGGACAAATCCAAAACCTACACTTTTCGCATCGTCTGGACTGCCGACCGGGCCTACCTCTACCTGAACAATGCCCTTCTCGGCGATTACTACAGAAACCTGACCTACCATAACTTTTCCGGCCGGCTGGAACCCTTCCGCTATATCTTCCTCGGCAAGGAGAACCTGATTTGGGGGTATGAAGCCCAGGTCGGACCGATTTATTCCAATTTGACCATCTATGGACCGGATGGCAGTACTCCGCCTCCTCCTCCTCCGCCGCCACCCCCCGATACCACCGATGCGCCCGATCCCTCGGGCAAGGGCTTTACCGATGTGACCGCCTACTCCCTCACCGGTGGCTATTCCTCCTCGGGTTACGGCCAGGGCAGCTCCTTCGGCGATCTGGACAAGGACGGCCGGATCGACCTTTTCGTCAGCAACGGCACCAGCTACGGTCCCATGCCTGACCTGCTCTACATGAACGAGGGGGAGGGGGCCTTTAGCGAAGAGGCTGCCGCACGCGGAACGATCAGCCGGGGACTCACCAAAGCGATCCTGCTGGCTGACCTGGACAATGACGCGGACCTGGACGCCTTTTTCGGGAATGTCCCCCTCGAAGCGGGCGATCCAGCCGGCATCAACGCCCTCTATCTCAATAACGGCGACGGCTTTTTCAACGAGAACGGCACAGCGGCCGGCCTGCTGCAGACGGTCAGAACCTCCAACGGCAGCGTGGCATTCGATATGGAGAGGGATGGCGATCTGGATCTCTTTATCGTCAACTCCGGTGAGCTCAATGAACTCTATGAGAACGATGGCAGCGGCCACTTTACCCTCGTGCTGCGCGGGGCCGAGGGAAGCGTCGAGGATACCCAATATGTCGGGCGTCAGGGCGCAACATCCGGCGATATCGACAATGACGGCGATATCGACCTTTATATCTGCCGCCGTCAGGAATCCACCAGTCAGCCGGCGCCCAACTGGCTCTTTATCAATGACGGACAAGGCCACTTCACTGAAGAGGCGGCGGCGCGCGGAACCGCAATCGACGGCCGCTCCCACGGCGCTACTTTCGCGGACATTGACAATGACGGCGATCTCGACCTCTTCGTCGTCAACTACCTTCTGACCTCGGGCAATGTGCCCCTGCTCAACGTCCTGATCAACGACGGCACCGGTCACTTTGTCGACCGCTCCTCGACCTATAACCTGCCCGTCAGCGGTTATACCGCGGCCTTTGGCGATATGGACAACGATGCCGACCTCGATCTGCTTCTCCTCCGCAACGGCGAGAAGGATGCCGGCGCCAAACCGCAGCTTTTCTGGAACGACGGCAGCGGGAGATTCACCCTCGCCGGGGAGTCGGGCGTGGAGGTCTCCGCAGCCGATGCGCGCAGCGCGGCGCTGGCCGATGTGGACCAGGACGGCGATCTTGATATCTATATGGCCTGCGCCAAAGGGGCCAATTATCTCGTGCGCAACGACCTCGACAACGGCTATAACTGGATCGATATCCTCTGCACCGGCCCCGGCGGCGATCTGGGCGGCATCGGCTCGAAAGTGATCCTCTATGAGGCGGGCCACCTCGGCGAAGCCGGATTCATCATCGGCTACCAGGAGGTGGGCAGCCAGTTCGGCTATATGAGCCAGAATCCGGCCCAGCTCCATTTCGGGCTCGGCACCCGGACCACCTGCGACGTTCGCGTCATCCTGACCGATGAGCAGACGATCGATATCGAGGGCGCGGCCGCCGGCCAGCTTCTGCAACCCGCTGCGGCGGAGCCGGCACGCATCCCGACCATGATCAAGGGGTCGGGTGACGGCCAGGATCTCACTCCGGGCCAGGAGTTTGCAGATGATTTCACCGCCCGCATCATGGACCAGTACGGTCTTCCTATCGTCAGCCAGCCGGTTCTCTTTGAGGTGCTCGCGGGCGGCGGCCACCTCCGCGGTGAGACGCATCTGGAAATCTTTTCCGACGATGAGGGGTATGCCAGCGTCCACTGGACCCCCGGCCCCTACAAGGGGGTTGCGAATCTTCTCAAGGCCTCCGCGTGGCTGGACGGCACAGAGATCGCCGAATCGCCATTCACTTTCGTCTACCCGGCCGCCGACCTGAGCACAACCCTCTCGAGTGTCGATGCCTCCTCACCCATTTATGCGGACGGGAGCGCCAAGTCGGATATCATCGCCACCCTGCGCAACAGCAGCGGCCAGCCCCTCGGCGCGGGCTATACGGTCGAACTGTTCGTGAGCGGCAGCGGCTATGTGCTCTCTGTCGCCGATACCCTGACCGACGCCCAGGGCCGCGTCATGGCCTCCCTTTCGGCTGCGCAGCCGGGTGAGTGCGTTGTTCACGCCCGGGTCAAGGGGATCGGCAGCACCCTGGCCGACAGCGCGGTGGTCACGGTCCTGCCGGTGGTGGTGCCCAATCAGCCGCCGCAGATTTATACCTATTTCCCGACCGAAACTCCGGTCTACGGCCAGTTCTACGCTCCCCTCACTTTTGCGCTGACGACTGTCCGCGACGCTGATGGCGACTCCCTGCGCTATCTCTGGCGGATCAACGATGTCGTCGCCTCCACGGACAGCCAGATGGTGCTCTATCCGACGATCGAGATGGGACAGGTCTATTTGGTCACCGCTCTGGTGATGGACAAGGAGGACACCGCCCGGGTCGATTGGCGGGTGCTGGTCGCCCTCACCGGAGTGGAGGAGCAAGCCGCTCTTCCCACCGCTTTGCGCTTGCAGCAGAACTATCCCAACCCCTTCAACCCATCCACTACAATTACGGTCGAGGTGCCGGAGGCGATGGAGGCGAGCCTGGCGATCTTTAACAGCCGCGGGCAGAGGGTGCGCCTGCTCCATCAGGGCCTCCTTGCCCCGGGGGTGCAAAGCTGGAGCTGGGATGCCCGGGACGACTCCGGTCATCCCCTGCCGAGCGGGATCTACCACGCCGTGCTGCGGAGAGGGCAGGAGGTGCAAATCCGCCGGCTGCTCTTCATGAAATAGCGCTGCCGTGTGACCTGAAAACGAAAAGGCCGGGTTTTTTGCCCGGCCTTTTTTATTGCGATGAAAATACTGCGCGGCGTCGGCAGCCAAAAACGAAAAGGCCGGGTTCTTCGCCCGGCCTTTTTTATTGCGTTGAATACTCTGCACGGCGCCGGCGGATCTCAGCGCTGCGCCGGGTTGACGATGACGACTGAATTCTGGCCTCCGTAGGGGTCCAGTTCGGTCCCGGCCGCGGCGGGATCGGCGATCCAGCGGCTGCCATCGATGACCAGCTTGTAGCGGTAGCGTCCTTTTTTGAGCGGCAGCCGGATCCGCCAGATCCCTTCGCTGTCCCGGCTCAGACTGTCCATGCCGGCGATCCAGCCGTTGAAATCACCGGCGAGGCTGACGGTGCGGGCTTCCCCCTCATAACGGAAGGCGATCCAGGCCATGTCTCCGCTGATGCGCGGCGTAAAAACGCAGGACCAGGGGAGAGAGTCCAGCAGGGCGGGATTCCATCGCCCCCTGATGCGGAAGAGGTGGTTCGCCCGCGGCTGGAGGGCGAGATGGAGGGTGTCACCGCGGGATTTGAGACGCAAGCCGGAGAGCTGGTCCTGCAGGCGGGTGCAGCGGCCGAAGAGGCCCCCGGGCAGGGGGATGGCCACCTCTTCCGGCGCGCTGGAATTGGAGAGCACAACCAGGAACGCTTCCTTGCCCCGGTGTTTGATAAAGGCGTAGACTCCGTAATCCTGATAGATTTCGGTCAGCCCCTCACCGGCCAGGGCGGGATAATGTCTGCGCAGATGGAGCAGGCGGCGAGTGTGGCCGACCAGATCCCGGGCGGTGCCCTCGATCCGCTCCCAGGGCATGGGCAGGCGGTTGAGGTAGTCCTGCCCGGCGCCGGTCTGCTCATTGGTCGCAGCCGCGCCCTCCAGGGCTACTTCATTGCCGTAATAGAGCATAGGCAGGCCGGGCTGGACCAGGGTGTAGGTCAGGGCGGAACGCATCTTGGCGGCGGCATCCTCCCCTGCCCAATAGCTGAAGCGGGCGACATCGTGGTTGTCGATGACCTGGGAGAGGAGGATGGTGCGGTACCACTGGCGGTTGAGTGCGGTCTGGCGGGTCAGGAGCGGCAGCGTGCCGCCCTGGGCGAAGACGCGGTTGAGGGTGTAGTAAAGGGGGATGTCGAAAAGGGCGTTGAAGCCCAGCTCCTGGTAGCCGGCCACGTAGGGGGTTTCGCCGGCAAAGACCTCGCCGAGGAGCAGAAACCCGTCGCCGGCAAAATCGTGCAGATCCCGGCAGATTCTGGCCCAGAAGGCAGGAGGGATATGTTTGACCGCGTCGAGACGAAAACCGTCGCAGCCGCTCTCGACGATCCAGAATTTGGCCATGTCCAGGAGAAAGTCATAGACATGGGGGTTCTCCTGGGCAAGGTCGGGCAGCCCGTTGAGCTCGCGCTCCTCGAGCTGTTTCTGATCCTGCCAGTCCTGGATACTGGTGGAGGCGTCTGCACCGCTGTGAGGATGGAACCAGTGTTTATAGCCGGCCGTCTCCCACAGGGCCGGGTCTGTGACCCAGGGGTGGTCAGGGGCGACATGATTAAAGATTATGTCAAGGATGACTTTCATGCCGCGGCGGTGGGCGAGCTCCACCAGCCGTTTGAGGGTCGCCATGTCGCCGAAATGTTCGTCCACACTGAAGAAATCGACCGGGTGATAGCCGTGGTAAGGCCACCAGCCGGCAAAGTCGCGGTCGCTGTTGTCAAAAACCGGCGAAAGCCAGATGGTGGAGACGCCCAGATCGTGGAGATAGTCGAGTTTTTGGATCACGCCCTGGAGGTCGCCGCCCTGGTAATATTTCAGTGCTTCATGATTGCCGCGGGCCGGGTCGAAGGGGAGGAAACTGGCGGGGTTGACACCGGCATCGTTGGAGGTATCGCCGTTATGAAAGCGGTCGATGAGGACGAGGTAGATGGTCTCGCGCGACCAGTCGACGGCGCGGCGAGGCTCGGGCAGCCGTAAAAGTCCGACGCGCGGCTGCCATCGCGGTCCATATTCTCCGGCGCAGGAGGGCGGGGAAGAGGCGAAAAGCAGGAGCGGCAGAGCCGCCGCCAGAAGCCTGGCCCCGTTAATTCTGATACTGCAGCTCATAGAGGCGATAGTAGATCCCCTTTTTGGCGAGAAGCTCGCTGTGGGTTCCCATCTCGCGCACCTCACCCTTGTGCAGCACCAGGATCCAGTCCACATTCTGGATAGTGGAGAGACGATGGGCGATGATGACAGAGGTGCGGCCGGTCATGAGCCGGGTCGTGGCCTCCCTGAGGAGGATTTCAGTTTCCGTATCGACCGAGGATGTCGCTTCGTCCATGATCAGGACCTCCGGATTGAAGACCAGGGCGCGGGCGAAGGAGAGGAGCTGCTTCTGGCCTACCGAGAGGTTGCTGCCGCGTTCGCTGAGTTCGGTCTGATAGCCCTGGGGCAGTTTTTCGATGAACTCGTGGGCGCGCACATCCTTTGCGGCCTGGATGACCCGTTCCATCGGGATCGACTGGTCGCCGAGGCGGATGTTATACTCGACCGTCCCTGAAAAGATAAAGACATCCTGGAGCACCATGCGCACGCGCCTGCGCAGGTTGTCGAGGGGATAGCGGGCCGTGTCGATGCGGTTGAGCAGGATCTGTCCGGTTGTGGGCTCGTAGAGCCGCGAGATGAGATTGATGAGTGTGGTCTTGCCCGCGCCGGTGGCGCCCACGATGGCTACTTTTTCGCCGCAGTTGATCCTGAAACTCACGTTGCGGAGGACGTGGTCGTTCTCGTTATAGCCGAAGGAGACATCCCGGAATTCGATCTCGCCGCAGGGGGGAGGCATATCGGCCGGGTTGTCCGGCAGAAGATGCTGTTCCGGCTCATCCAGCAGCTTGAAAATGCGCTCGCTCGATGCCATGGCGGCCTGCATCAGATTGTATTTCTCTGAGAGGTCGCGGATGGGCTGAAAAAATCGCTCCGCGTACTGGACAAAGGCGACCACCACGCCGATGGTCAAGGCCCCGCTGATCACCCTGATGCCGCCGTACCAGAGGATGATCGCGAGGGCAATGGCGCTGATCAATTCGACCAGGGGGTGAAAGACCGAATAGTAGTAGATGGTCTCGAGATAGGCCTGCAGATAGTCGTTGTTGAGCTCGTCAAAACGGCGATAGTTCTTCTTTTCGCGGCTGAAGAGCTGCACCGTCGACATGCCCATGATGTTTTCCTGCAGGTAGCTGTTGATCCGCGCGATGCGCAGCCGCACCTTGCGGAAGGATTCGCGCACATGGACGCGGAACCAGAAACTGGCGGTGAAGATCAGCGGCAGCACTGTGAAGGAGAGCAGCGCCAGCTGCCAGTTGAAGATCAGCATCATGACGATGATGCCGACGAGGACAAAGACATCCCCGAAGATGGTGACGACCCCGCTGGAGAGCATGCTGTTGAGGGTCTCGACGTCGTTGGTGGCGCGGGTTACCAGCCGTCCGACCGGATTCCTGTCAAAGAAGGAGAGGGGGAGGCGCTGCAGATGGGCGAAGATCTGGTTGCGCAAGTCGTACATCACCTTCTGGCCGATCTTCTGGGTCAGGAAGGTCTGCAGGAAGATGAAGCTCATCTGCACCATCAGCACGGTAAAATAGAGGAGGGCGAGCCGGGCCAGGCCGGCCAGCTCCTTGCGGGCGATATAGCGGTCGATGGCCACCTTGGTCAGATAGGGGAGCAGCAGTTCAGCTACCGAGCCCAGCAGCAGAATGATGACAGCAAGCAGCACCATCCAGCGGTAGGGGTAGAGATAGCCGAGCAGCCGCCGCATCAGGTGGCTGTCATACGCCTTGCCGATCACCTCTTCTTCATGCAGTGTCACAGAGTACCTCAGTCGATCGTGGACAGCGACTCTTCCAGCATCTGCCGCTGGTATAACTGCCAGTAGGCGCCCTTGCGCGCCAAAAGCTCATCGTGCTGGCCCTGCTCGATGATCCGGCCTTCACGCAGGACCACGATCAGGTCAGCCTCGCGGATGGTCGAAACCCGGTGCGAGACCAGGATGGTGGTTCGTTCGGCCATGATTCGCCGCAGCCGCTTCAGGATCTCCTCTTCGGTGTAGGTATCGACCGCGGAGAGGGCGTCGTCAAGGATAAGAATTTTAGGACGGCGTATGACAGCGCGCGAGATGGCCGTCCGCTGTTTCTGTCCGCCGGAGAGGGTAATGCCGCGTTCGCCGACCATGGTGGCGAAACCCTCGGGGAACTGGTCGAAGTCGCTGCGAATCTGCGAACTCTCGGCCGCCTCCTCGATTTCCGCCATATCGATCTCCTCCCTGCCAAAGGCGATGTTCTCCTGCAGGGTCTCCGAGAAGAGAAAGGTCTCCTGCGGCACCATGCCGATGCTGCGGCGGAGCAGGTCGAGCGGGATGGTCTCGATGGGATGGCCATCCAGGAGCAGGCTTCCCTTGCCGGCCTGGTAGAGTCTGGGGATGAGATTGACCAGGGTGGATTTGCCCGAGCCGGTGGCGCCGACTACGGCGACAGTCGTGCCGGCGGGGATGTGCAGCGAAATCTCCTGCAGCACCTGCGGTCCCGCCTCCGAATAGGCGAAGGAGAGATTGCGGAATTCGATTTCACCGGTTATTCCGGTTATGCTGTGGTCGGTCTCCGGACTGTCAAAGACGTCGGGTTTTTCCCGGAAGATGGCGAGGATGCGCTCGGTGGAGGCGAGCCCCTCCTTCCACATATTGAGCGTCCAGCCCATGGCGATCATCGGCCAGGCGAGCATGGCAAGATAGGAGAGAAAGGCCACCAGACCGCCGATACTCAGACGGCCGAGCATGACCTCCCGCCCGCCGGCGAAGAGGGCCGCGAGCGTGGTCAGGCCGAGCAAAAAATCGATGGTCGACCACATGCCGGCGCGCACCAGGACCAGTTTGAGGTTGCGGCGGATATACTCCCGGCTGATGGAGCGGAAATCCCCGATCTCATGCTCTTCCTGGACGTAGGATTTGACCACCCGGATGCCGGAGATGTTCTCCTGCACCTTGGCCGTGAGCGTGGAAAACTGTTCCTGGATCCGGTCGAAAAGCTTTTCAATCTGCCCCACCTGGCGGTTGACGATGATAGCGACCAGCGGCATGAGGAGCAGCGCCCAGAGGGTCGTCCTCCACGAGATCCCGGCCATCAGCGCGATCGAGATGATGGCGGTGATGAAGGTCGTGGCGAAATACATGATGCCGGGCCCTACCATGGAGCGCACCGCCTCCATGTCGTTGGTCGCCCGGGCCATGAGATCGCCGGTCTTGTGGCGCTGGAAAAAGCCGGCCGAGAGACTTTGCAGATGGGCGAGATAGTCATTGCGCAGAGCGTATTCCACCCGGCGCGACATGCCGATCAGCTGCATGCGCAGATGATAGCGGAAAAAGCCCTGCAGGAGGCTCATCACCACCATGGCGAGGGCGAAGAAGCCGAGATTGCGGAAAGGTGTATGACCGTCGGCCAGAGTGCGGATCCAGCCCGGCAGCACCGCGCCGGCGCTGCCCAGGCGCCATTCCGCATATTCAATGGCGTAGCGCAGCACCATGGGTGAGGCGAGCTGGAAGCCGGTCATCAGCAGGGTGAGCATAAGGCCCAGTGCCAGAGTACCCTTGTGCCGTTCCAGATAGTGGAAAATAAAGCGCAGCGGTTTCTCGGTGGGCGGCGTGTTGGTTGGAGCCATCGTCTTCCGGTCAGGGTTATAAGAGAGCGCGCCCGGCGGCTGTAACATCCCGTCCGGGCCTGCGTATGCATATTCGGATTTTTGCTGACTCAATATAGCAAATTGCGAGGAGAATGACAAGAATTTCGCAGGCCTTCTCCGGACGCGATCGCCGCAGGATGAACCCGGGCATGAGGTTTGCATTTGCTGCGCAGGGTTAGTATATTAATTACTGCAGGGAACGGGTGAATCGAAATTAACGGAACGTCAAGGACGGAATGGACGAAATGGAGAAACGCTGCCGGCTGGTTTTTCTGCTCTTCTTGTCACTGGGATTTCTCTCTTCAACTGCGGCGGGCGATCTGCCCGCAAAAGCTGCCGCTGCCATCCGGGCGGAGGAGATTCGCGCGCAGCTCGATTTTCTCGCCGCCGATGCTCTGCTTGGACGCAACACGCCCGGCCCCGGTCTCGATACCGCGGCGGCTTTCATCGCCCGCTCCTTCCAGGCCAGCGGTCTCGCTCCGGTGAATGGCAGCTACTTCCAGGAGTTCGGCCTGCACAGAATCTTTCTCGGGGATACCAATACCTGCCGCATCACCGGCATTGACGGGCAGGAGCGTGAATACCGCATCAAGAAGGAGTTCATGCCCTATGAGATGACCGCGAATAAAAGCTGCAGCGGCGAGATCGTCTTCGCCGGCTACGGGATCACCGATCCGGAGTCGGGATATGACGACTATGCCGGCATTGAGGTCAAGGATAAGATCGTCCTCGTGCTCAAGCGGGGGCCGCGCCAGAACGATCCCGCCAGCCCCTTCTTCATGCACAAGGATGTCCGCCCCTCCCGGATTGATGAAAAGATTAAAAATGCCATCGCGCACGGTGCCGCCGGCATCCTGCTGGTCACCGATCCCCTCCACAACCGCATCCTCACCCCGCGCGGCTTTCCCTGGCCGAGTCTCTACAAGGGGTTTCCGCCGGAGGCGGTCCCGGTTACCCTGGGCGGAATGGAGGATGAAAAGATCCCCGCCATCCAGGTCGGCGAGGAGGCGATGGTCCAGCTCTTCGGCAGCGTGGCCGCCCTCAGGGGTGAGCAGGCGGCGATCGACAGCGCCATGGCCCCGCGTTCCCGCGTGCTGGCCGGCTGCCGGACGGAGATCCGTACCTCCACCCATCACACCGTCCAGCAGACCCGCAATGTGGCCGGGCTGCTCGAGGGGAGGGACCCCCGCCTCAAGCAGGAGGTAGTCATCATCGGCGCCCACTATGACCATCTCGGCTGCACTGAAAAGAGCGCCGCCGGTCAGGACAGCATCTACAACGGCGCTGATGACAACGCCTCTGGCACGGTGGGGGTCCTGGCCGCCGCCAGGGCGTTCGCCTCGGCCGGCAAGCGGCCCAGGCGCTCCGTTCTCTTTATCGCTTTCGCCGGCGAAGAGAAGGGGCTCTTCGGATCGACCCACTATGTAAAGGAGCCGCTCATCCCGCTCGACGTCACGGCCGCCATGCTCAATATGGATATGATCGGACGCAACCACCCCGATTCCCTGACCATTACCGGCCACGGCTCCAGCCGGGAGCTCGAAAAAGCCCTGCACAGGGCGAACGGGAAATGCCGATTCATGCTCGAAATGGGCAAAGAGGGGGCTATGCGCGGCAGCAGCGACCACGCCCCCTTCGCACGCAAGCAGATTCCGGTGCTCTTTTTTCATTCCGGGATGCACGCTGATTACCACAAGGTGAGCGACGAAGCGGACAAATGTGACGCCGGCAAGATGGCCCGGGTCACGGAACTGTGCAGCCGCGTCGCCTGGCTGATCGCTGATCAGAAGGAAAAACCGCTCTTTATCCCGCCGGTCAAGCCGGCAAAACAATAATCAGGAGGATTGAATGAAAAAGATCGTATTGGCCGTTCTGCTCTGCAGCGCTGTTCTCGCCTTTGGTCAAAATGGGACCACCCTGCGCTATACCTATGAGATGGGTAAAGCCTACAACTATGCGGTCACCTCGAACACCCAGATCACCCAGGAGATGGGCGGTCGCGAGATCGTCACCGAGATGGGACAGGAGGCCCAATTCACCATCCAGCCCCAATCCAGATCTGAAAATGGCGACTATACCTGCTGGATCTCGTTTGCGGATCTGAAGGTCAAAATCAAGAATTTCCAGATGGACAGCACTATGGTTATAACCGGACTCCTTAACAAGCGCGCCGAGATCGTCCAGACGGCGGCGGGCAAGGTGCTCTCCACTACCATGATCGACAGCGTGGAGCAGATGGATATGCTGATGCAGCAGCTCGGGGTCGAGCCCGGCGTGCTTTTCAAACGCCTCCTGGTCAAACTTCCGCAGGAACCGGTCGAAATCGGTGCAAGCTGGAGCGAGAGTGAGACGGATACGCTCCTGCAGGGGGGCATTACCATCACTGTCACTCCCAACACCACCTACACCTTTCTTGGCATGGAGGAGCGCGCCGGCCTGAACTGCCACAAGATCGCCTTCAAGGGCACCATGGTGATCGGCGGACGTGGCAGCCAGATGGGGGCCGAAATCGTCCTCGAGGGCGAGGGGAACGTAGAGGGACTCATCTATTTTGACCACTCCCGGGGGGTGCTCGTTTTCGTCGAAAGCAGCACGGACCAGAACACGACCATCGCCATCACCGGTCCCGCCAACATGACCATTCCGCAGGTCACAATCGTCAAATCGAGCCTCAGCTTGCTGCCCTGACCGGATCTCAAACCATAAAAAAAAGGCGCTGGACACTCCAGCGCCTTTTTTTTTAATCAGGTCCGGTCTAATGGCTGGCCTTGAAGGCCTTCATGAAGGCGGTCAGCTTTTCGATGCCGGCCAGCGGCATGGCGTTGTACATCGAGACCCGGATGCCGCCCACAGAGCGGTGCCCCTTGAGCCCGCTCAGGCCTTGCGTCTTGGCCTCGGCGATAAAGGCCGCCTCGAGCTCCTCACTGGCCATACGGATGGTGACGTTCATCCAGGAGCGCGAATCGGGCTCCACCGTACCGCGGTAAAAGCCGCCGCTCTGGTCGATCGTCGAGTAGAGCAGATCGGCTTTGTCGTGGTTGATCTTTTCGATCGCAGCCAGGCCGCCGTTTTCCTTCACCCACTGCAGGGTGAGCTGCATGATGTAGATCGGAAAACAGGGCGGCGTGTTGTAGAGCGAATTGTTCTTGATGTGGGTGGCGTAGGAGAGCATGGTCGGCAGCCCCTCGCGCGCTGTGGCGGCGAGATCGTTGCGCAGGATCACCAGGGTGACGCCGGCCGGGCCGAGGTTTTTCTGGGCGCCCGCATAGATCATCGCGAACTGCGAGACATCGATGCGATGCGAGAGAATGTCTGAGGACATGTCGCAGATGAGGAATTTGTCCTTGAGCGCCGGAAAGGTGCGGTACTGGGTGCCGAAAATCGTGTTGTTCGAAGTGACATGCACAAAGGCGGCCTGGGGATCGAGATCCCACTGCTCCGGCTTCGGCAGGTAGGAAAAGTTCTTGTCCTCCGAAGAGGCCGCTGCGCGCCCTTTGGCGACGATGTTCGCCTCCTTGATTGCCCTTTTGGCCCATTCGCCGGTGACGACATAGTCGGCGGAGCCGCCGGCCGGGATGAAATTCATCGCCAGCATCGCAAACTGAAGGCTGGCGCCGCCACCGAGGAAGAGGATGCTATAGTTGTCGGGGATGCCGAGCATCTCCTTGAGCAGATTCTGGGTATCCGCGAGGATCGCCTCAAAATCCTTGGAGCGGTGCGAGATCTCGAGGACCGACATGCCCGAGCCCTTATAGTCGGTGAACTCCGCCTGGGCTTTCTCCAGGGCAGCGAGGGGCAGGGTGCTGGGCCCCGGATTGAAATTATAGATACGTCCCATGTTTGACTCCTCTTTAAGAAGACTGTTTCAGTCCAGTTGACCTTTGGCAAATTTATCGATCAGGATCACCACCTCGTCGGCGATGCGGAGCAGGTTCTCCGAGGTGGAGGCGCCCAGGTGGGGCGTCAGGAGGACGTTGGGAGCGCTGAGCAGGGGGGAACCCTCCGGCGGTTCGGCATAAAAGACGTCGGTAGCGTACCCGGCGAGCTGTCCGCTCTGCAGGGCTTCGACGATATCCTCTTCCACCACGGTCTTGCCGCGGCCGGTGTTGACCAGATAGGCGCCCCGTTTCATCCGGGCAATGCGTTCCCTGTTGATCATGCCGGTGGTTTCCGGGGTCAGCGGCAGATGCAGAGAGAAATAGTCGCAAAGGGGAAGCAGCTCCTCGAGAGATTTCTGTCCGTGGATATACTCGCTGTGGATCTGGATCATGTCGTAGGCGTAGACCGTCATGCCGAAGGCGCGGGCGCGTTTGGCCAGCTCCAGTCCGATGCGGCCGCAGCCGAGGATCCCCAGGGTCTTGTTGTAGAGTTCGCTCCGCTTCAGCTCGCTTTTAAGGAACTGGCCGGCGGCGGTGGTATTGTGCGCGGTGACCAGCTTGTTGGGCATGGCCAGCATGAGAGCGAAGGCAAGCTCAGCGACCGCAATGCTGGAGGCGTTGGGCGTGTTGTAGGCTTTGATCGCCTTGCTTTTGGCATAGGCCTTGTCGACATTGTCCATGCCAACGCCGCCGCGGATGATGAGCTTGAGATTGGGGGCGCCGTCGATGAACTCCTGGGTGCATTTGGTCTTGCTGCGGATCAGGACGACATCGGCCTCGGGGACCAGGTTCTTGTCATCGCTCACCTCGCCGTAGGGGGCCAGCCGACCGGGCAGGGTGGCGTCGAACTTGTCGCACAGTACGATCTTCATTTTTAACTCCTCTTGTCATAATTAATCCAACAGATGAATGACCAGTCCACTGCGCAGCTTGGGCTCGAACCAGGTGGATTTGGGCGGCATGATCAAACCCGCATCAGCCACGGCCATCAGCTGCTCGATGGAGGTGGGATGCATGGCGAAAGCGACCTTGAACTTGCCTGAATCGACCAGTCTGACCAGCTCTTCGGGGCCGCGGATGCCGCCGACAAAGTCGATGCGCTGGTCCGTGCGCGGATCGCCGATGGCGAGCAGCGGAACGAGCAGGTTTTTCATCAGAATGTTCACATCGAGGTCTTCGATGGCGTCGCGGCTGTCCCATGTTCCCGGCCTGGGCGTGATCAGATGCCACTTTCCTTCGAGGTACATTCCCATGGCATGCTCAGGCACCTCGGGGACGGCTGCACCGGCCGGTTGGACATCGAACTTTTCCTCCACGGCGCGCATGAATTCGGCGGGTGCAAGCGTGTTGAGATCGGTGACGACACGGTTGTAGGGCAGAATTCTGAGATGATGGTGCGGAAAGATCACGGCGAGGAAATAGTTGTAGGGCTCTTCGCCGGTATGGTCCGGATTGGCGGCGCGCCGCTCCCTGCAAATGTTGCTGGCCGCTGCGGAGCGGTGATGACCATCGGCCACATAGAGCTTTTCCAGCCGGGCGAAGCCCTTTTCGATCTGAGCGATTCGGGCGGGATCGTCGATACGCCAGAGGGTATGGCGGACACTGTCCGGGCTGGTAAAGTCGACCAGGGGGGAGGTGGTGGCCGCCTCGGCGAGGTAACCGTCCAGCACCGGTTCAGCCTGGTACATCAGAAAGACCGGGCCGATCTGGGCGTTCTGGCGATCGGTCAGGGTCGTGCGATCCTTTTCCTTGCTCGCCCGGGTCAGCTCGTGTTTACGGATGCGATCCGCATCATAATCCTCCACCGAGGCCAGGCAAAAATAGCCCGTCTGGGTGCGGCCCTGCCACTGCTGCTGGTAAATGTAGATGGCCGGCTGTGGATCCTGAAGGAGAATGCCTTCAGCGATAAAACGGCGCAGGTTCTCCGCTCCCTTGGCGTAGACCTGCTCCGAATAGAGGTCGGTGGAGGAGGGAAGATCAATTTCCGGTTTGTTGACATGGAGGAAGCTAACGGGGTTGTTTTTTGCCATCTCGCGCGCTTCATCGGAAGAGATGACATCGTACGGTGGGGCAGCGACTTGCGCTGCGATATCGTCGCGCGGTCTCAGTCCGCGCAGAGCCTTGATTTTTATCATACACCCTCACAGTTGATGAATGAAAAAAGTAATTTACACTTTTAATGCAAGGAAGCAAGGGATTTTTTTGGGCCCATGCTTTAGCCATGGTGAAGGGGCGGAAGGCATCCGTCTGCCGGCTGCGGCTGATTACGGGACAGAGATATCCCGTTTCCGGTAAATCAGAGCGAAGGGGTGTATAATATTTGCGCAATTTCGAAAAAAAAGTAAAAAAGTTGTTGACATTGATATGCCGGTTGGTTATACTATGAATAGTGGCTGTTGGCGCCGGAGATCTGGCGCAGGTGGGGTCCGCTCCTCCCGGAGCGGAGGCACTCGAACCGTTTCGAGAAATCAAGATCTGTTCTTGCTCGGGTCAGGCAGCCTTGAGACGGTATTTCGGCACTCCAGGGGTTTTCCGCTCTTCCATTCAAACCGGCATACGCTGTCCAATCATTTATCGTAACAGATGCTCATCGGGATCGATGAGTTGGCCCGTCTTTTATTTCGGGTTTTAAAGAGGGGAACCGGCACAGGGGGAACGTGCAGGCATCAGCGGCCCAAGGGCCCGGATGGCTCTGGAGAGACCACTCTCCTCCCCGGAGAGTTCTCGCCGATGAATCAGCCGTAACAAAGCGGCTTCATTCGCACATGCAAATTTAGCCGGTTCCTCTCTTTTATTTATTTTCACAGGGGGAGAGACGTTCCCTCAGGATGGCGATAGCCCATGGCCCTCTTGTGAGCGTCTCATTTTTTTGTCCCGGGGTTACTCCGTCTGCAACATGCAATCTGTTCTCTTGCACAGGAAGACTATGCGCTCATCCAACCATTTTTGTACGGTTTTTTGGGACAATGAAGAGGGGCAGACGATCGCCGAATACGCCCTGATCCTGCTGCTTGTCATGGTGGCCGCCGTCGCGGCGGTGGGCCTGTTCGGCGGACAGCTTGTCATCTTTTTCAATCAGATCGTCGCTGCGTTTTAAAATAGCATCCGGGTGTTCCCTGGGCCCGGCCGGGCATTGGACCATCACATCTTGAAATGAAAGGGGGTATCCGGCAGCAATTCGAGCAGCACCACAGCGTTACCCTAACCAACCTGGATATAAACCTAGGAGAATGAAATGCAGACCATTATCAACTTTTTCCGCGCTCTTTTCATCAGAGAAGAGGGACAGACTCTGGCCGAATACGCCCTGATTCTTTTTCTGGTCGCCATCGCCGCTGTCGCTGTGCTGGGCGCTCTGGGTGTCAGCATCTCCGGCATCTTTCAACAGGTCATCGGCCATCTTTAAAATTACTTCCAAAACTTGGTTTATTTGGGGGACCGGCATCGGCGATCTGCAAAGGGCGGTGATGTTTTTTTGATCCCGGCCGACGGGGTGCTCCTCCTGCCATGATGCATAATCCGGCCGCTCTGCTCCCGCAGGGCGGCGCCGGATGGAGCTCAAACCGGTCCCCTTCTCTTGATTGCGTAACCGACGAGGTGTCGCCGTGGTGAAAGCGCAGATGGCCGTGGTCATCCTGGTGGTCGTGCTGGCAGCGGGTTGGGATTTGCGCAGCCGGCGGATCCCGAACGGGCTTGTTTTGCCCGCTCTGGCTGCAGGTCTGGTCCTCAATACAATCAGCCACGGCGCGCAGGGTCTCCTTGCCTCTTTGGGCGGGGCTGCGCTCGCCCTGCTGATCTTCGGTCTTGTCTACCGGCTGGGGGGCATGGGGGCCGGAGATGTCAAGCTCATGGCCGCCGTCGGGGCTCTGCTCGCTTTGCCTGCGGCGATGGCCGCCCTTTTCGCTTCCGTGGCCGCCGGCGGGATTATCGCTCTGGGCGCCATCGGCTGGCACTGGATGAAATCGGCCCGGGAGAGCGCCGGACAGCCCTTACCCCTGCGCAAGATCAGCATTCCCTACGGCATTGCGATCTCCATCGGAACCCTCTGGACCGTAGCGAAGGGAATCTTTTCATGAAATCCTTTTTTCGCCGGCAGGACGGACAATCTTTGGTCGAATTTGCCCTGGTGATCCCGATCTTTCTCCTGCTGCTCTTCGGCATTATCGAATTCGGCCGCATCTGGGAGACCCTGAACACCATGACCGGAGCGGCCCGCGAAGGGGCGCGCGTGGCCGCGGTCACGGCGCCCGATGTGGGCCGCAGCCGCGCCGCCGCGCTCAATCTGCTCGGCGGCGTCACGCTTGCCGGCCTCTCGGTTTCGGTAAGCGGACCCGGCGGCTCAAACGAGGTGACTGTTACCGTCAGCGGCACCTATACCCCCTTGACCAACGCTATCATTCCCGGCCTGATCGGACCCATCCCGCTCAGCCGCAGCACCACCATGCACTGGGAAGGCTAAACCGGAGATCGCGCGATGTTTCTGCTCAAGCTCAAGTTCATCATCCCCCTGGCACTGGTGACCGCGCTGCTGGCGACCCTGGGTGCCTACTCTTACCTGCAAACCCAGAAGCGAGCGCTCGAGCAGAACCATGCTGCGATGCTGCCGGTCGTCATCGCCAAAATCGATCTGCCCGCCGGGTCCAAGCTGGAAGAGAGCCTCCTCGAGGCCAGGCTCTTCCCGGCTGCTCTCGCCCCTGAGGGCAGTTTTAAACAGATCTCCGAACTCGCCGGCCGTATCGTCAAATCCGACATTTACGCCGGGGAGGCCCTGCTCGCATCGCGCCTCGCCGCTGAGGGCTCCGGCAGCGGTGTATCGGCGGTGATCCCGCCCGGCATGCGCGCCATGACCGTTGCGGTCAACGTCGTCAGCGGCGTCAGCGGTTTTATCCTCCCGCACGCACGCGTCGATGTCCTGGCCACGGTTTCGGCCACACTCGACAAGGAGGAATCGTCAACAACCACCATTCTCGAGAATATCGAGGTCCTCGCCGTCGACCAGACCGTCACCCCCAAGGATGATGATCCGATCACGGTGAAATCGGTGACCCTGCTGGTCAATCCGGCCCAGGCCGAAAAGCTGGCCCTGGCCAGTTCCGAGGGCAAGCTGCAGCTGGTCCTGCGCAACACCGCCGATCAGCAGACGACCGTGACAGCGGGTGTGAGCCTGAAAGAGCTTATCAACAAAAATGAGCGGCCATCCGGGCCGGCGCGGCCAAGCCGGGCAGCAGCCGCGCCCGCGCCCGCCCCGCGCGAAGAGCCGGCCAAGGAACCGCCCAAACAGGTCATCGAGGTCTACCGCTCCAGCACACGCTCCGAGGTCGTGCTGGAAGAAGGCAAAGCGACAGAGAAGAAACCCCAGAAGTGAGATCCCGCTGGTCCGGAAAGGAGTGCAGCAAGATGGTATGGAAGCAAGGCGTCGCGGCTTCAAAGGTGCTCCGGCTGTTGGGAGCGATCGTGCTTGTTCTTGTGCTTTTTTCCGGGGCTGCGGCGGAATCCGATCTGCTCACTCTGGAGCCGGGTCATTCGCGGGTGATGGAGTACAGTCTGGGTATCGCCAAGGTCTCCATCGCCGATCCGGAGGTGGCCGATGCCAATGTCATCTCGGCCTCGCAGCTGGTGCTGATCGGCAAGTCGGAGGGCTCCACCAGCCTGATCGTCTGGGATGAGCAGGGGCGCTACGAACAGCGGCGCATTCTGGTGCGCAAGCCGGCGGCCCTCCATCAGGTGATGCTCCAGGTGCGGTTCGTCGAGGTCAACCGCATCGCCATGCGTGAACTCGGCCTCGATTTCATGCTCAAGGATCAAAAGGTCGGTGACGAACGCATCGATGTCGGCAGTTTTGCCGGACAGGCGGCGTCGGTCAACGATCCCCTCGGGCTGACCGAGGCGGTCGATCTCCTGTTTGCGATACCCGCGCGAAATTTGACCGTGATGATCAAGGCGCTGCAGGAGAAAAACCTCATCACCATCCTGGCCAAGCCGAATCTCAGCGCCCGCGAGGGAGAGGAGGCCAGCTTTCTCGCCGGCGGCGAATTCCCGATCCCTATTGTTTCCGGGTCAGCGGGAATGCAGACGGTGACCATCCAGTTCAAGGAGTTCGGGATCAAGCTCAAGTTCACCCCCCATATCCTGGATTCCAGCATGATCGCCCTCAAGGTGGCTGCCGAAGTGAGCAGCCTTGATTTCGATAACGGCATTACCCTTTCCGGATTCAAGATCCCCGCCCTGTCTACGCGCAAGACCGAGACCACTGTGGACCTGAAAGAGAACCATTACCTGATCATCGGCGGTCTTTTGGCCGATGAGGAGGCCCGCACCCTCTCCAGGGTGCCTCTGCTGGGCAGCGTGCCGCTCCTGGGCCGTCTCTTCAGCAGTGAAAGCTTCAACAAAAAGGAGAGTGAGCTGATGATTTTGGTCTCTCCCAGGATCACCAGCGGATCAGCCGAAATGCCTGCTGAAGGATTGAAGCCATGATCAAGGATCACAGAACGACTCATTTTTTGCGCCGGACGCGGGGGGCCGTGATGGTCCTGGCCGCGGTCTCGATGGTGGCGGTGATGGGATTGGCCGCATTGGCCATCGACGTGGGCTATGTTTTCACGGCGCGGAATCAGCTGCAGGCGGGGGTGGATGCCTCCGCACTGGCCGGGGCCGCCGGCTTGATGACCAGCCAGAACCTGGCTATCCAGCGGGCGATGGATTTCGCCGGCCGGAATAACTGCATCAATCAGCCGGTGGCGGTCGGTGCGGGTGATATCAGCTTTCCCAACTCAAGCCGGATCAGGGTCACCTCCTCGCGCCAGCTGCCCCTCTTTTTTGCCTCCGCCCTCGGCATCGGCCGGGTGACGATCTCTGCGGCGGCCACCGCGGAACTGGGCTCCATCATTGGCACCAACCACCTCCGCCCCTTCGCCGTTCCCGATCAGAATTACGGCGTCGGCGAGTATGCCCTGCTCAAGGCCGGCTCCCTCGGTGCACCCGGCACCAATCCAGGATTTTTCTATCCGGTCGATTTTCCGCCTCTCAACCGCGGCACCCCGGAGGTGGGCGGCAACGCCTACAGCAATAATATTGAAACGGGATGCGACGGGATCGTCGAAATAGGCGACATTATCCAGGTGGAACCCGGCAACATGGTGGGCCCCACCAAGCATGGAGTGGATAACCTCCTGCGCTGGGATTCCGGCGCCTACTGGGATAACAATACCAATACGGTTCAGGGTTCCAGATACCCCGGCTACACCAGTCCCCGCATCTGTGTCGTTCCCTTTTATGATGAGCGTTACCCCCCGGATCCCGGCCGCAACACTGTCACCGTCACCGGCCTGGGGGTCTTTTTTATCGAGGGAATGCAGGGCAAGGCACTTTACGGACGCTTCATCGAGATGCTGACGCACGGCATCTGGGGCGGCGGCAATACCTACCTCTACGGCGTGCACCTGGTCGAATGATTCGCAGAAACGAGCGCTATGGAAAAAGAAATCTCCTGGATCTACATTAGCGAGAACGATCCCGAAGCTGTTTTTCATGCCCTGCAGGAGCAGCCGGGTGTCCGCCTGCTGGGCCAGTGCGGAGAATGGGCCCAAGGAGAAGGCCTGCTTGGCCAGCTCCATCCGGATATGGCTCTGCTCGACCTCGGCAGCGGGGAGAAAGGGCTGGAGTATCTCGCCAGATGGTGTGGACTTTTTCCCCGCACTCTTTTCTTTTGCACAGCCGGTGAAGCCCAGCCCGAACTGATTGTCCGCGCCATGCGCCACGGTGCCCGAGAATTTTTCCTGCCCCAGGCTGGCGCCGAAGAGATCCGCCGCGCCCTGCAGCTGGCGCGTAAAGAGCGCGAGAGCGGCCGGGGCCGGCATGCCCGGGCCAGGACCATCTGCTGCTTCGGCGTCAAGGGGGGCATCGGCACGACCACCCTCGCGGTCAACCTCGCCGTCGCCGCTGCCCAAACGGCAGGACGCAAGGTACTGCTGGTCGACAGCAAGCTGCAGCTCGGCAACGCCGCCCTTTTTCTCGATCTCAAACCGCGGCTCTCCCTCCTCGATCTGCTCGAAAATATCACCACAATCGATGCCTCACGCCTCCATTCCATTCTCCCAGGTCATGGCAGCGGGCTGAACTTCATCGCCGGCCCGGAGAGCATGGAAGAGGCGGAAAAAATCACCGCCGCCGGCATGGGGCAGCTTCTCGAGATACTGCGCCCGGAGTATGATCTGATTGTCATCGACTGCGACAACCATTTCGACGAAGTGACCATCCGCATGCTGGATGAGGCGGATCTGATTCTGACCATCGCCCAGCTGGATCTCTCGACCGTCTATAATCTCAAACGCACCCTCGCCCTTTTCCGGCGCATGGGGTACGATGAAGAGAAGATCATGGTGGTTCTCAACCGCTACCCGCAGCGCATGAGCGATGAATTGCACAGCATCGAGGGATCGATCAGTCGTCCCATCTGCAGCCGTCTGCTGATGCAGGAGAACGGCGCCCTGCTTGAAAGCATCAATGTGGGTGAGCCCATCGTGCTCAGCCGCCCCCGCCATCCCTTCAGCCTGCAGATGGTGGAACTCCTCGGCTGCATCCAGGATGAGGAGTCAGAAAAGTCCGCGCCGGCGGTTAAAAACAGCCGGGGGCTGCTCAAGCGTTTGACGGGACGAAAGGAGTAAACCATGAGTCTGCTGCAGCGCTTGAAAGCCGGGGAGGAGGGGGGCAATGTCGCCAGGCCGGCGACCACCGCCGCGGCCGCCCCGGTGCGCGACGTCAGCGCGGGCCATGGCGACCTGCAGAGCCAGCATGCCTATCACGAATTCAAGGAACGCATCCACCGCCGCCTGATCGAGAAGCTCGATCTCGCCAAGCTGGATACCATCCCCCAGGAGACCCTGCGCGTCCAGGTGCGCGAGGTGATCGAGAGCCTGCTCATCGCCGATGAGGAGGTCTCTTTCGAGCTCAACCGCGAGGGATTGACCGAAGAGATCCTCAACGAGACTTTCGGGCTGGGCCCGCTCGAGCCCCTCCTGCACGACCCGACTATCTCCGATATCCTGGTCAATACCAGCAGCCAGGTCTACGTCGAACGTTTCGGCAAGCTGGAGGTCACCAACACCCGCTTCAAGGATGACGTGCATCTGCTCAACATCATCGAACGCATCGTCTCGAAGGTGGGCCGGCGAGTCGATGAATCGAGCCCCATGGTGGATGCCCGTCTGCCGGACGGCTCGCGCGTCAACGCGATCATCCCGCCCCTGGCCATCGACGGTCCGATCCTCTCCATTCGCAAGTTCGGCCTGCACCGGCTGAACATGGACGATCTGCTCCGCCTGCGCAGCCTCACACCTTCGATCGCGGAGCTGCTTGCTGCGGCGGTGCGCGCCCGCCTCAATATCCTCGTCAGCGGCGGCACCGGCTCGGGCAAGACCACACTGCTCAATATCCTCTCGGGCTATATCCCCAGCGGCGAGCGCATCATCACCGTCGAGGATGCCGCGGAGCTGCAGCTCCAGCAAAGGCATACCGTCCGCCTCGAGACCCGCTCCGCTAATATCGAAGGCCGCGGTGCTGTCGTGCAGCGCGACCTGGTCCGCAATGCCCTGCGCATGCGGCCGGACCGGATCATCGTCGGGGAGGTGCGCGGTCCTGAGGCGCTGGATATGCTCCAGGCCATGAACACAGGCCACGATGGCTCGCTGACCACCCTCCATGCCAATTCACCGCGGGATGCGCTGCGCCGCCTCGAGACCATGGTGCTGATGGCGAGCGGGAACCTCGGCGACCGCGCCATGCGCGAACAGATCAGCTCGGCCATCAATATCATCGTGCAGATATCACGCCTCAGCGACGGATCCCGCAAGGTGGTCAAGGTGGTCGAGATCGTCGGGATGGAGGGGGAGACTGTTTCCCTGCAGGATATTTTTCTTTTCGAGAAGCTGGGCATCCGCGAAGACGGCCGGGTGGTCGGCACCTTTCGCACTTCCGGTATCCGGCCCAGGTTCATCGAACAGATCGAGACCGCGGGCATCAAGCTGCCGGATGAGATGTTCGAGCCCCGCTATGAACTGCCGCCGGAAGAGGAGCCCGCCACATGATCCTTCTGACCGCCGCTCTCTTTCTCTTTTTTCTCTTCTTTGTGCTCACCATCCTGCTGGTGGTTTACGAGCGCAAGGCAGGAAGCAAACGAAAAATTGACCGCCGTCTGGCGGCCTATGCCGCGGAGGCCGGGCTCGATCCGGTCCGGATGCCCTTTGTTCTGCGTGACGAACGCCTGAGTGAGATCTCGCTCTTCGACCGCCTCCTTTCGCGGCTCGATTTCCCGGCCAGGCTGCGTCACCTGCTCGAACAGGCAGGCAGCAAGCTGAATGTCGGCACAGTCCTCCTCATGACCGCGGCGTTGGGCGCCTTCGGCTTCCTGGTCACGGCCCGAGCTCAGGGGCTGCTGCTGCGCGCTATGGTCACCCTGGGTGCCGCCGCCCTGCCGCTGTTCTATATTCTCGTCTTGCGCACGCGCCGCCTGCGCGCTTTCATCCGCGCCTTTCCCGATACTCTGGATATGATGACCGCCTCGCTGAGGGCCGGCCATGCTCTCACCAAGGCCCTGCAGATGGTCGCCATCGAGGCCCCGGAACCCGTCTGCATCGAATTCCGCAAGACCTTCGAGGAGAACAATCTGGGGTTGCCCCTGCGCGATGCCCTCGTCAATCTCACCCAGCGGGTCAACAGCCTCGATCTCAAACTCTTCGTGACTGCCGTGCTGCTCCAGCGCGAAACCGGCGGCAATCTGGCCGAAATCCTCGAAAAGATCAGCTATACCATCCGGGAACGTTTCAAACTGATGGGCCAGATCCGCACCTACACCGCCCAGGGCAGGATGACGCTGTGGGTGCTCGGCAGCCTGCCCCTGGTGGCCCTCTTCGCCCTGCAGTTGATCAATCCGGACTATCTCGAACCGATGCTCTCCGAACGCTTCGGCCGGAACCTGCTCACCCTCGGATTCGTTCTCCAGGTGATCGGTTTCCTGGTTATCCGCAAACTCATCGCTATCAGATATCAATAGGGGGGAGGCATGCGGCTTTATCTCGCCCTGGCGGCGGTTTTTACCACTGTTTTTTTTCTGATCCTGCTCATCCTGCGTTTGGCTCGCGCCAGATTGGATCCCACCGCCCGCCGCGTGCGCGGACTGGACCGTTCCATCACCCCCTCCCATGAGGAGATCGCGATCCATGACGCCCTCAAACAATCCGAGCTCCCGGCCGGTATCGAAAAGCTGCTCATCAGCCTGGGGCGTATCGGCGGCACCGGGGAAAAGAGCCTCTCTCACTCCAGGGAGATGCTGATCCAGGCGGGCATCCACCACGAATACGGCCCCGCCATTCTCATGGGCCTGCGCATCTGCAGCCTCGCCCTTTTTACGGTCTGCTATTTTCTCTTCGCCCACCGGCATATCCATCAGCCGATGCTCGCTCCGGCGCTGCTGGTGCTGACCCTGCTGATCGGCTTCCGCCTTCCCGACTATCTCCTGCGCCATCGCATCTCTTCGCGGCGGCAGCAGATCGGCGAGAGCCTCGCCGACGCCCTCGACCTGCTGGTGATCTGCATGGAGGCCGGACTCGGCCTGAATGCCGCTCTGCTGCGCGTCGCCCAGGAGCTTGGTATGCGCGCTCCGGTCCTGAGCCGGGAGCTGCTGCTGGTCACCCAGGAGATGCGCACCGGCCTCCCGCGGGAGAAGGCCCTGCGCAACCTGAGCGTGCGCAATCACGTCGAGAACCTGCGCATCCTGGTTGGCGCTCTCGTCCTGGCCGATAAACTTGGCACCAGCCTGGCCGATACCCTGAGGGCCCAGGCCGATTCGCTGCGCACCCGGCTGCGCCAGTCTGCCGAAGAACAGGCCGCCAAGGCTGGTATTAAAATGCTCTTTCCGCTCGTTCTTTTTATCTTTCCGGCCCTCTTCATCGTCATCCTCGGACCGGGCATCATCAGTATCCTGAAAACCTTTGCGGGTATGTCCACTCCATGAGACCCGGCGATGCGACCGGTGGCGGTGGTGATCAGAGAGACTGATCAGCGTGCGAAAGAGAGAGCCTGAGGTATGAATTCCGGTGAGCCATGCCCATCCTGATCCATCCGTCCGGTGAGATCTGGCCGTGCCGCCTCTTCGAGGCGAAGAGCGTGCGCCAGCGTCTGCTCGGCTTCCTGGCCCTGGCCGGGGAGGCGGAGCCCAAAGCCCTGCTCATCCGCCGCTGCAGCGGTATCCACACCTTCTCCATGGACCGTCCCCTGGGCGTGGCTTTTCTCGACAGGGCCGGAAGAGTGCTGCGCGTCGAGGAGAGGCTGCATCCCGGCCGCATGATCCCGCGGGTGCGCGGCGCTGGTGAAGTGCTGGAATGGGATGGTGCCGCCACTGCAGCTGTGCCTTTCCATGCCGGCGACCGGCTCGAGCTGACCGTGGATGCCGTTCCGGCCGGCAGTGCCGGTGCGTGGCGGCAGTTCCTGCACGGTCCGGCCAATCTCTTCCTCGCTCTGCTCTGGCTGGCGATGGTCATCGCCAACCTTGCCCACTGGTTCGAAGCGCGCAACCTGACGGGAGTGGGGCTCTTTTGCTATAACAGCCTGATCGCCTACCTTTTTTTCACCCGCCGCTCCAGCGCGGCCCTCTC
Organism: bacterium; assembly: GCA_029560815.1. The sequence continues at coordinate 44,301 of JAKQKF010000250.1, read as the reverse complement.
CCGCAACGGACTTGACTGGCTGGTCGCCCTCGCCACGGTCGTGCTCTCTTTCTCCCTGCGGCCGGCGGCCGATCCTTCACCCCATCTCCAGCATATCTCGCTTGCGCTGCAGTCGGCGGCTCTCGCTGCCGTCGTCTATGCCCTGGCCAGCCTCGGCAGGAGCTTCGGCGTCGTGCCCGCTAACCGCTCGGTTAAAACCGGGGGCGCTTACCGGCTCATCCGCCACCCCCTCTACACTGCCGAACTCGCCTTCCTCGCGGCGTTTCTGCTGGGCAACCCGGACTGGGGAAATATCTTCAAGTCGGTGCTGATCACAGCCGGACAGATCTACCGCGCCCTGGCGGAGGAAAAACTGCTCGGGCAAGACCCCCGTTACCAGATCTACAAATCCCGCGTGCGTTTCCGCTTTATCCCCTATCTTTTCTGATCCCCCGCAACAGGAGGGCAAAAAAAAAGAGCTGCTCGTCATGAGCGCTCTTTTTTTTTGCCTGTCCGCCGTTCTTGCCGCTCTCTATTACGGTTGAAACAGCCCGACACACTGCTCCCGCAGGCATAAAAAAATAAGTTAAAACTGCTTTTTTTTCTTGATTTTTAATAGCTAATAAGCTATCTTATGGTGAAGAATGGAAAAAATTAGAAAATTATGGATAGAATTGGTTTTATTTGGTGTTAACTGCTTTCACTTTCTGGTCACTTTGAATCATGGCTGAACTTTCAGGCTCATACAACATCACCCTGGACACCAATCGGCGGCTGGCATTGCCGACCAAACTCTACTACACCCAGGAAGATGACCTGCGGGACAGGATCAAGATCACCCGCGGGATCGCCAAGTGTCTGACCGGCTATTACCGGACTGAATGGAAAGCCCTGGTCTCCTCCCTCAATAAATTAAATATTGACGAGAAATCCAAGCAAATTATGAAGCGCCATATCATCGGCGCGGCAGCGGATTGCGAGCTGGACAAGCAGCGCCGTCTGGTTCTCCCGGAGAATCTGGTCGCCTATGCGGAGCTGCCCGAGAACGGCGAGGTCCTGGTGGTCGGCTGCGGTGAAGTTTTTGAGATCTGGAATCCGGCGCTTTATCAGGCTGATGCAGCGGCCAGTGAGGAGACCATCCAGGAGATATTCGGCCGGATCTCGCTCAGTGCGAGTGAGGCTTCATCCCCTGAGCCGGGCTGAGCGGCGGAGGGGCGAAATGGAAGGGTATCACCAGTCGGTTCTGGTCCATGAGGTGCTGGAATTGCTCGGGGCGGCGGAGGCCCGGCTGGTGTATGATGTGACGGCCGGCGACGGTGGGCACATGGAGGCTTTTCTCCAGGTGATGCCGTCTGCGGGACGGGTTACAGGCATCGACAGGGATCCTCAGGCCTTGCAGAGGCTGCGGCAGCGGCTGGCCAGTTATGCAGATCGTATCCAGGTAGTGCGGGGAAATTTTCGCGATCTTCAGACTCTTCTGGCGCAATCTGATTGGGGTCATGTAGATGTCATTCTCGCCGACTTGGGTATTTCCACCCTGCAAATCACCGATCCGGAGAAGGGATTTATGTTTTCAGCGGATGGACCGCTTGCGATGCAGATGGATCCGCAGAGCGGTCTCAGCGCGGAAACGGTCGTCAACGACTTTGACGAGCGGCAGCTGGGCGAGATCATTCGCACCCTGGGTGAAGAACGCGCCTGGCGGCGCATTGCCCATGCAGTGGTGCGCGCTCGCAGCCGGAGCCGGATTGTCCGTACCGGTCAGCTCGCCGGGATTATCCGGTCAGCGGTGCCGGGGGCGCATGCGATCAAGAGTTGCGCGCGGGTTTTTCAAAGCCTGCGCATTTTTGTCAATGATGAGCTCGCGAACCTTGAACTTTTTCTGCCGCAAGCCCTGGCGGCGCTGCGGCCGGGCGGCCGTTTTGGCGTTATCAGTTTTCACTCTCTGGAAGACCGCATTGTCAAAGAGTTCATCCGGGAGGGAGCTGATCCTTGTATCTGTCCGCCGAAGCTGCCGGTCTGTGTCTGCGGTGCAGTGCCGCGGCTTAGACCGGTCGGCAGGCTGGTCGTCCCCACGGCCGCGGAAGTGGCAGCCAATCCGAGCGCGCGCTCAGCGCGGCTGCGGGTGGCTGAAAAAATCGTTTAGGTGAGAAGTATATGCGTCTGCAGAGCAAGAGATATCAGGTCCGGCCGCACAAAAGTGACTATTTGCGCATCCGCGAGCAGGTGATCGCGATCCTGGCGGTCATCGCTGTGCTGGTTTTCATGAAGGTCTGGCAGAAGGTCAATGTCGACCATCAAATCCGGCGCAACGACAAGCTCGCGCAGGAACTTCTTGTATTGCAGGGCGAGACGGCTCTGCTGGAGGTCAGGATCGACGAGCTCCGTTCAATGCAGAGAATGGGTGAGCTGGCGGAGAGCCGGCTGAAGCTGGTGCCGGTGCCGACCATCGTCCTCAAGGAGAAGGGGATGGTGGGGAAACTGGTGGATAAACTGGAAGATTGGCAGCGCTGACCTTCCGGAACGGGCCTTCGAAAAGTTAAAGTTGCAGGCAGATGATCAACTACTCTTCCAACCGCAAAATTCAGCAGCGCAGGGACCAATCGCGCCTGAATACATACTACCGGGTGCTCGTCGCCATCTTCATCGTTGTCGTGCTGAGGCTGATCTACATCCAAATCATCGTCCGGGAGAAATACGCCGTGCTGGCTGAGAAACAGTATCTGCAGGAAGTCAGGCTTGACCCGGTGCGGGGCACCATCTACGACCGCCGCATGCGCCCGCTGGCGATCAATGTGCCCTCGGTTTCGATCGGTGTCTATCCGCAGCGGATCAGCAATCCTGCGGCCACCGCGCGCAAGCTGAGCCGTGTGCTGGGTATCTCCTCCTCGAACCTGCAGGCAAAGCTGCGCCGGGACCGCAAGTTCGGTTATCTGGTGCGCCGCGAGTCCCGCCATACCGGCCTGCTGGTCGAGTCCCTCGGGCTGAAGGGCATCAGCATCATCAAGGAGAACGGCCGCAAGTATCCCATGGGCGATGTCGGCAGCCAGATCCTCGGCTTTATGGATGCGGACGGCCACGGCATCAGCGGCATCGAGAAAAAGCTGGAGCCCCTGCTCTTCGGTATCCCCGGCCATGCTGTGAAGCACAAGACCGCCATTGGCAACCAGTACTCTTTTTACCACCCCGACTATCCTGTTCATCAGGCTGAGCCGGGCGGGCATGTCGTCCTCACCATCGATGCCGCCATCCAGAGCATCGCCCATCGCGAGCTGCGCCGGACCCTCCAGGAGAGCAACGCCGACAGCGGCGTGGTGGTGATCATGGATCCCAAGACCGGCGAAGTGCTGGCCATGGCCTCGGAACCGGGCTTTAATCCGAACGCGTATGGCAAGTACGCTCCCTCTTCCTACCGGCTGCGCGCCATCACCGATCAGTTTGAGGCCGGCTCCACCTTCAAGCTGGTCACCATGGCCGGTCTTCTCGATGAGGGCATCTACACGCCGCAGGACAAGATCTTTTGCGAGAACGGGCAATGGAAGGTAATGGGCGAGACCATCCACGATGTCCACCACTACGGCAGCCTGACCATTCATGACGTGATCGTCAAGTCCTCCAATATCGGCATGGCCAAGGCGATCAAGGATCATGACAAGGCGATCGTCTACCGGTATGCGCGCGATTTCGGCTTTGGCGCCCGCACCGGCATCGGCCTCGACGGCGAGGTCAACGGGCAGCTGCGCGATATGGCCGACTGGTCCGGTTTCACCCCCTACGCCATGGCCTTCGGCCACGAAATCGCGGTGACGCCGATTCAGATGACCAACATGTTCTGCACGATCGCCAACGGCGGGGTTTTGCTGACGCCCTATGTGGTCAAGGAGATCCAGGATGCAGAGGGGCATGTGCAGGAGCGGTTCCGGCCGAAGGCGGTGCGCCGGGTGATCAAGACCGAGACGGCGAATGCGCTCAAGGAGATGATGGCAGACGTGGTGAGCGGAGGGACGGCCAAAAAGGCACAGCTTGAGGGGATGACCGTCTGCGGAAAGACCGGGACAGCGCGTATGGTGCGCAGCGGCGGCGGCGGCTATATCAAGGGCCAGTATGTGGCCAATTTCGGCGGCTTTTTTCCCAAGGAGAATCCCGAGGTGGTCATCTATGTGATGATCGACAATCCCAAGGGAAGCTATATGGGTGGTGATGTTGCAGCGCCCTGTTTCAGGCGCATAGCGCAGCAGATCATGTACCAGCGCGGGGTTGATGTGGAGGCGGAGGAGGGCAAGGAATTGGATCTTAAATTTGTGCAGGAAGGCCGCCGGATCGTCCCGAACTTTGTCGGGTTCAAACGGTCTGCGGCTGTGCAAATGGCCGGTGATCTCAAGATCGATCTGGCCATCACCGGGCGCCAGGGTGTGATCGTTGAACAGCAGCCCCGGGCCGGCGCGGTGATTTCTGTACCCGCGACCGTCAAGCTGGTCTGCAAGGAGAGCCCCTCCGATCAGGTGCGGCATGTTGTGCCGCGCGTGACCGGGCTGCCCATCCGCAACGCCCTGAATGTGCTCGCTGCGGAAGGAATCACCGCCGTTGTCAATGGCAGCGGCAAGGTCGTCTCACAGCAGCCGCCTGCCGGACGTCGTACCAATCCGGGCGATCAGGTGCTGCTGGTGTGCGAATCATCCGTCGACCTGAGAAAATTGCTCATTTTTTGAGAAGAACATGGCTTATTCAGACCTGACACCGGCTCATATTCTGCGCTGGACCGCGGGCGAGTGGTTCGGAGAGGAGGCGCTGCTGCAGCGTCCGTTCTCCGGAGTTTCCACTGATTCGCGCACGGCACAGCCCGGTGACCTTTTTGTCGCCCTGGCCGGCGATCGGTTTGATGGCCACGACTTTGTTCTGCCGCGCGCGGCCGCCGGCGGCTCCATATCGATGGTCTCCGCCCGCTGGTATGCGAACCATGCGGGGGAGGCCGCTGCGGCCAATCTCATCGTCGTGCCGGAGACGCTCCACTCTTTTCAGGAGGCGGCCGCTGCCTATCGCGCCACCTTTTCGATCCCCGCGATCGCGGTCACCGGCAGCGTCGGCAAGACCACAACCAAGGAGGCAATTTTTTCGGTGCTCTCACGCCGATTCCGGGTCCTGCGCAACGCCAAATCATTCAACAACCACATCGGCGTTCCGCTCACCCTCTTCGGGCTGCGCGATGAGCATCAGATCCTGCTTGCGGAGCTGGGCACCAACCACTTTGGCGAGCTCGACCGCCTCGGCGCTCTGGTCAGGCCGGATATGGCCATGATCACCAATATCGGCTATGCGCATCTCGAGTTTTTTCAGGATCTTGCGGGAGTGGCCAGGGCCAAATTCGAGATCTTTAACCACTGCCGCCCCGACGGCACCGCCTTTTTCAATGCCGACGACGCGATCCTGCGCGGGCACCGGTATCCCCTGGCCCATACCCGTTCATTCGGCGTCGACCATCCGGCGGATCTCAACGCAGAGGTTCTCGGCTGTGATGACCGGGCCCGCTACACCCTGCGCATCCTGGGCCGGGATGTGACCCTGCCGGTCAGCGGGCGTCATAACATCGATAACGCGCTGGCGGCGGCTGCCGTCGGCCTTGAGTTTGGTCTTGCTCTGGAGGAGATCCTGACGGGAGTGGCTGAACTGCCGGTCGTGGACAAACGGATGGCCATGATCTCCCACGGCGGGATGCTGCTGATGAACGATACCTATAACGCCAACCCGAACAGCTGTTCCGCGGCGCTTCGTACTTTGGCGGATATCTCCGTTCAGGGCAGCGGCCGCCGCATTGCTGTGCTGGGGGACATGCTCGAGCTCGGCGGCTACTCCACGCAGGAGCACCGCAAGCTCGCCGATCTCGCCGCCGGATGCGGGCTGGATCAGCTTTTTCTCTTCGGCCGCGAAACCCAGGCCACACTCGAGCGGGCCGGAGAACTGGGGCTCCCCGCCCGTCATTTCAGCGACAAGGAGGGGTTGGCTGAAGCCCTGACTGAATGTCTGCAGCCCGGCAATGTCATCCTTTTCAAGGGTTCACGCGGAATGCAGATGGAGACCCTGGTGGAGGGGGTTCAACACCATTTGGCGACGAATTCTAAATAGCGGATTAAAACCATGCTCTACTATTTGCTCGCGCCACTGAAAGACGATTTTATCATCTTCAACCTTTTCCGCTACATCAGCTTCCGGGCGGCCGTCGCTGCGCTGCTGGCGCTGGCGCTGAGCCTGCTCATCGGGCCCGCCCTGATCCGGAGACTGCGCGAAAAGCAGATCGGCGAGGAGATCCGCGCGGACGGGCCGCAGACCCATCTCGGCAAGCGCGGCACCCCGAGCATGGGCGGTCTCCTCATTCTGGTGAGCACCCTGGTCCCGACCCTTCTGCTCGCCAAGATCGCCGAGACCGGGATCTGGGTGGTGATGATCGTGACTTTGTGGCTGGGCATGCTGGGTCTGCTCGATGACTATCTCAAAATTGTCAAAAAGATGCCCAAGGGGCTGATCGGGCGCTACAAGCTGGTCGGCCAGGTGATCATCGGGCTCTTTGTCGGGCTGGTCGTCTATTATCTGCCCGCAGTTGAAGCTGAACGTTCCAGCACCACCATTCCTTTCCTGAAGAATTTCGAGCTGGAATTTGGCATCTTTTACATTTTTATGGTCGCCTTTGTGATTACGGCCATGTCGAACGGCTCGAACCTGACCGACGGACTTGACGGCCTGCTGATCGGACTGAGTGCGATCGGGGCTATCGCTTTCGGCCTGATCGCTTATTTCACCGGCCGTGTTGATTTCAGCGACTATCTCAATATAATCTATCTGCCGGAGGCGGGCGAGCTGGCGGTTTTTTGCGCCGCTCTCTTCGGCGCCTCCCTGGGCTTTCTCTGGTATAACGCCTATCCGGCCCAGGTCTTCATGGGCGATACCGGCGCCCTGGCCCTCGGCGGGGCGATCGGCACGGTGGCGGTGCTGGTCAAAAAGGAGCTCCTCCTCCTGTTGATCTGCGCTATCTTTGTCATCGAGAGCCTGTCGGTGATCATCCAGGTCACCCATTTCAAGCGTACCGGCAAGCGCGTTTTTCGCATGGCGCCCATTCATCACCACTTTGAACTGAGCGGATGGGCCGAGCCCAAAGTGGTGGTGCGGTTCTGGATCGTGGGCATAATTCTGGCGCTTTTAACCTTGACGACTTTTAAAATCAGATGACACCTGCAGAAAAGAAAATGGACTGGGCGCGCGCGGACTTTGCGCTCCTCGCCTGCATACTCCTGCTCATTATCGTCGGAGCGGCGACGATCTATTCCGCCAGCTCGTACCGCATGGAGATGAAGTACGGCAACAGCGAATATTATTTTACCAAGCAGCTGGCGCGCGCTGTCATCGGCCTCCTGCTGATGTTCTTCATCGCCAGACGAGACTATCGCAAATGGCTGGCCGACCGGTGGATCTTTTTCGGAATTTCGCTCTTTCTGCTGGCCATTCTGCTGGCGCGCGTGCCCGGCATCACGCCGCGGAACGGGGCCTACAGCTGGATCAATCTTTATTTCTTCATGTTCCAGCCCTCGGATTTCGCCCGCTACGCCCTGATCCTGCTTTTAGCCGGTCAACTCTACCTCTGGCGTGAAGAGCTGGATGATATGAACCGCTACGCCATCCTTTTCGGTCTCACACTGGCGATCGCCGGGCCGATCGCCCTGCAGCATGATATGGGTACTGCAGCCCTGACGCTGTTCATCGCCTTCACCATGTTCTTTCTGGCGGAGATAAGGTTCAGCTATTCTGTTATCGCAGGCCTGAGCACCCTCAGTATGGCCCTGCTCTATGTCAGCATTAATCCCTACATGATCAGGAGGATCACCGATCACCTCCACAGCGCGGGCGGCGAGATGCACCCCCATCTCAAGCAGTCGCTCATCACCCTGGCGCAAGGCGGGTTGATCGGCCAGGGCATCGGCGGCAGCCATCAGAAGTACCTCTTTCTGCCCGAAGCCCACAACGATTTTATCTTCGCCATGATCGGCGAGGAATACGGACTGATCGGAACAGTGGGTGTGCTTTTCCTCTTCCTGGTGGTCGTTCGCCGCGGGCTGACCATTGCGCGGCAGGCGCCGGACCTGGCCGGACGATATCTGGCCGGGGGGATCACCGCCTGCTATGCCACTTATGCTTTCATCAACGCCGGGGTGGTGGTTGGCCTGCTGCCGACCACAGGCATCCCGATGCCCTTTCTCAGTTATGGCGGTACCTCGCTGGTGACGCACCTCTGCGCACTCGGGCTTTTGCTCAACATCTCAGCGCAGGGTAGTCCCGCCTATGCGGCCAGTCCGGGGTGGCGCGAGTACAAGCAGCGGGTCGAGGAGCGCGCCTTTCCCGCGCCTGTCCGCACAGCCGTACACCGCGGCGGTGTGCGTAAAACCGTCGCCCTGCGGAGAAATTATCGATGAGTCATCCTGCGGAGAATAAGGGGCATCAGCCTCGCTATCTCTTCGCCGGCGGCGGCACCGGCGGCCATCTCTATCCGGCCATCGCCATCGCCGAAAAGCTGCGTGAATTTGAACCGCAGGCGGAGATCCATTTCGTAGGCACGGCCCGGGGCGTTGAGGCCCGGGTCATACCGGAGCTGGGTTTTCCCCTCCATCTGCTCTCTGTGCGCGGTTTTGCACGCCGCAGTGTCTGGACCAATCTGGCTTTTCCTTTCCGGCTGATCGGCAGCCTTTACCAGAGCGCCGCCATTCTGCACAGGGTCCGGCCCGATGTCGTCATCGGCACCGGCGGTTATGTCAGCGGGCCGATGCTCTTCATGGCTCATCTCTGCGGCTATCCGACGCTCATTCAGGAGCAGAACAGCTTTCCCGGTGTCACCACACGGCTGCTGGCGCGCGGAGTGGATCAGCTTCATCTCGGCTTTGCCGGGGCCCTGCCCTACTTCAAGGGGCGGAAGAATGTCACCGTCACCGGCAATCCGGTTCGTGACCTGGAAGTGGCGGCTTCGCCGGCCGAGGCCCGGCGTCATTTCGGTCTGGATCCGGACAAGCCCACGCTGCTGGTTTTCGGCGGCAGCCAGGGTGCCAGGGTGATCAATGAATTGATGGTCAAAATTTTACCCCGCTTGCTGGCGGAATCGGATCTGCAGCTGATCTGGAGCAGCGGAAAATGGAATCAGGAATTGGTTCGGCAGGCCATTGTCGGGTGTGAGAACCAGGTGTGGATGACGGATTTCATCACCGAAATGCCCCTGGCCTACAGGGCGGCGGATGTGGTGATGTGTCGCGCCGGGGCTTTGACGTTGGCTGAAATCAATGTGTGCGGTCTGCCGGCCATCCTGATTCCATTTGCCGCTGCGGCTGGAAATCATCAGGAGGCCAACGCCCTCGCCCTGGCGCAAAAGGGATCGGCCATGGTCATTCTCGAACGCGAGCTTGCGCATCGCGATATCGCGGCCGAAATCATCGCCCTGTTCGGCGATTCCGGACGCAGGGCGGCCATGGGCAAACTGGCCAGGGAATCGGCGTTCGCTTCCGCCAGTGCGGATCTCGCGCGCGCAGTATTGAAATTGAAATCCAATCGAGGCAGGGAAAAGGCATGAGTGAACGTGTTGTTCAATATGGCAAAGTGATGCTCTTTCTCAGCTTTGCCCTGGTGGCAGGACTCTTTATCTCCCAGCAGATGCTGGAGGCGCACGATACCGAAGAGCCTGTGCTCTCCATCGATCAGATGGCCGAGCAGTACGCGCTGCAATATGACGATGGTGACGAGCTGCGCGAAAAACTGGAGGAGAAGATCCGCCGGGCTGACCAGGAGAAAGAGATGCTCGCCCTGAATTCGCGCGAGGGCAAGCTCTTCATCCAGGGCAGCAGCCGGAAAGGGCGTCCGGTGGCTCTGCTGGCAGCGGGCAAGATCTGTGGTCTTGACTCCAGAGGACATATTATTACGCTGAAGCAGGGTGAACCGGTCCCGGACCTGCCGGTGATCACCGGTCCGGGCCTGCGCTTCAACAGCAAGACCAATCGCCTGGACGGCTTTTTCTTTCATCACGCGATGGAGCTTATCGACGAGGTAGAGAGCCGCAGCGACCTGCTCGGCCGCCAGCTTTCTGAAATCTATTGCGATCCCGAGCTCGGGCTGGTAGCTTATTTCTCGCAGACGGGCATGCTGCCGGTGCTGCTCGGACAGGATGATCTGGAGGCCAAGGCGCGCAACCTTGATCTCTTTTTCAGTCAGCTGGGTTCCTCCACGCTGATGGGCCAGATCCGCTGCCTCGATGCGCGGCTGGCCAGCCAGATCATCGTCAAGAAGAAATCATGAGCCGAACCCATTCGTAAGGATAAATGTATGGATGCAGTCGATATCATTGCCGGGCTCGACATCGGCACTACCAAGATCGGTTGTTTCATTGCCGAGGTAAATGAAGCCCAGGAGATCAAGATCATCGGTGTCGGGACGGCGCCTTCTGAAGGGCTTCGCTATGGCATCGTCGTCGACTCGGAAAAGACCGTGCGTTCGATCCGTGCGGCGGTGGAGAAGGCTGAGGAGATGGCCGACGTCCAGGTCGATATGGTTTACGCCGGCATCGCGGGCGACCATATCCGCAGCATCAATGGACGCGGCGTGGTGGCTATCACCGGCGAGGACAATGAGGTCAGCGAAGAGGATATCCGCCGGGTCATCGAGGCTGCCCGCGCTGTGGCGCTGCCGCTCGACCGCGAGGTGATCCATATCCTGCCGCAGGAGTTCATCGTCGACGACCAGCGCGGCATCCGCGATCCCGTCGGCATGACCGGTGTGCGCCTCGAAGCTGAAGTCCACATCGTCACCGGGGCGATTGCCTCCGCCCAGAACATTTACCGCTGCATCGAAAAGGCGGGCTATTCCACGGCCAGCCTGGTGCTGGAGCCTCTGGCCTCCAGCTATTCGGTGCTCAGCGAGGATGAGAAAGAGCTTGGTGTGATCCTGGTTGACATCGGCGGCGGCACCAGCGACATCGCCCTTTTTTACGAAGGCTGCATTCGCCATACCGCCGTCGTCGCCCTCGGCGGACGCAACGTGACCAACGATCTGGCGATCATGCTGCGCACACCGATTGAATCCGCCGAGCGGCTCAAGATCGCCCATGGTCATGCCCTGCATTGCGAAGGGGACAAGGAGATGGTCGTCGAGGTGCCGGGCGTCAACGGCCGCCCCTCGAGGCGGATCTCCAAGGGACTGCTGGTCGACATCATCCAGCCGCGCATGGTCGAAATCCTTACCATCATCTATGAAGAGATCAAAAAGTCGACCTACGTCAATTTGATGACCACCGGACTGGTTCTGACCGGAGGCGCCTCACTGCTGCCGGGGACCATGGAGCTGGCGGAGGAGATCTTTAACATGCCGGTCAAGATCGGCCATCCGACGGGATTCACCGGCATGGTGGCCGAGGCGGGCACTCCGCAGAGCGCCACCGGCGTCGGCCTGATCCAGTATGCTCTCAAACATCGCGGAGAGGAAGGCCCGGATTTCAGCAAGGAGAAAAAGTCTTTCAGTTCACTGTATGAAAAATTCAAACAGCTCTTTGACCGTAAAATATGATTTACCAGACGGCGCGGCTTTCAGCCGCCCGTCTAACCGCAAGCTCCACGCCGGACCCGGAGTGGTTCGCGAGAGCTCTAAACAAGAGGGGTTTACAATGGGACCAAAATCATCCACCGGACAAGGGATAGGTCTGAGGGACGATACAAATAACTCAAGGGAGCGGGCTATGAATCTAACTTTCGATTTTGATGATACCAACCCCGGCAGCGCGGTGCTCAAGGTGGTAGGTGTCGGCGGCGCGGGCGGCAATGCGGTCACGCGCATGATCTCTGAAGGGTTGAAGGGTGTAGGCTTTATCGCGATCAATACCGACGAGCAGGCGCTGGAATACTGTATGGCGCCCACCAAGATCCGCATCGGCACCAAGACCACGCAGGGATTGGGCGCCGGCGCAGATCCCCAGAAGGGGTTGAGGGCGGTCGAGGAAGACCGCAACGCCGTGTATGATGCTCTGGCGGATGCGGATCTGGTCTTTGTCACCGCCGGCATGGGTGGCGGTACGGGCACCGGGGCTGCCCCGGTTGTGGCCCAGATCGCCCGTGATATCGGTGCCCTGGTCGTCGGCATCGTCACCCGGCCTTTCATTTTCGAAGGGCAGAAACGCATGGTGCGCGCCGATGAGGGGATTCTCGCTCTTAAAGAGGCAGTCGATACACTCATTGTCGTCCCCAACCAGCGGCTTATCTCCCTTGTGCCGCCTGAAACGCCGCTCGACACAGCTTTCCGTTTCGCGGACGAGATCCTTTTCAATGCCACCAAGGGTATTTCGGACCTGATCACTGTGCCCGGCCTGGTCAATCTCGATTTCGCCGATGTGCGCGCTGTCATGAGCGAAGCCGGCGACGCCCTGATGGGGTCGGGTATCGGCCGCGGCGAAAACAAGGCCAAGATCGCCGCCGAGCAGGCCATCCACAGCCCGCTGCTCGAGGATGTTTCCATCGCCGGCTCACTCGGCCTGCTTGTCAACATCACCGGCGGCCCGAAGATGAGCCTGAATGATGTCAACACCGCCACAACCATCATCTTCGAGGAGGCGGGTTCGCGCGCCAACATTATTTTCGGCGCCGTCATTGACAACAATCTTGACGACGAGATGCGGATCACAGTTATCTCCACCGGGCTCTCCAGCAATTACCGCCGCAGCCGCGAGGCCGGCAGCCGGACGAACATGCAGTTCGAACAGGGCGGTCTGCTTCAGAAGGAGATTCCTGCGGTGACCCGGCTGGAGGAGATCAACAACCATGTCAACCGGGAAGCCAGCCGCGATATCCTCAATCCCAAGTGGCAGCAGCGCACGACGGTGCCGGCGAACCCGGCCCGGCCGGCTCAGCCGGAGCCTAAGAGTGAGCCCCAGCCCGCAGCCGAGCGTCCTGAGCCGCTTTACACCTGGAAGGATGTGGAACGCACACTGCAGGATGTGCAGGTAACGGCCGGAAACGGCAACGGCCATGAAGATACTGAATTTGACATACCGGCGTGCCGCCGTAACCGCTGGAAGCTCCTGTGACAAGGAATCCACGCGTGCGGAAAAGCGCGTTGTGATACGGGGCGGCTGTCATGGCTGATCAGTACGGGGCCTTCCGAAGCTACGCCCGGAAGCTGCTCAGCGCAGAAAGCCGCCGCCGCGAGTTCTCTCCCCAAGGCCCCACTCCACTGGCGCTCGTCTATCCCAATAGTTACGCAACGGGTATGTCGAGTCTGGGATATCAGACCGTCTACCGGTTGCTTAACGAGCAGCCACTCCTCAAAGGCGAACGGGCCTTCCAGCTGGAAGGCCCGTTCGCTGCCTTTTTTCACACACTGGAATCACAGCAGCCACTCAACCAGTTCCGGATCATCGCCTTTTCGCTCGCATACGAGATGGACTATCCGGTAGTCCTGCAGATGCTCAAGCGGGCGGGTATCCCTCTGCTGGCCCGCGAACGGACACACCATGATCCTCTCATCCTGATGGGAGGCGTGGCTGCTTTCTATAATCCGACCGTCATGGCTCCGGTTGCCGATCTCTTCCTGATCGGCGAGGGAGAAGAGCTTATCCCCGATTTCGCCCGGGCCTATGCGGAACACCTCGATGGCGGGGAGGGCCGGGAGGAGCTGCTGGCGAGGCTGGCGGGCATCGAAGGGGCCTGGGTGCCCGCGGTGCACGGCCTGCAGCCGGAGTCCGGGCGCGTGCGGAGGCGCTACATCGATCTCAGGAAATATCCGCCCGCCAGCTCGGTCTGCGTCACCCCCAACACCCATCTCGAGATGTTCATGGTGGAAGTGGGCCGCGGCTGCGGCAGAGGCTGCCGTTTCTGCGCCGCCGGCCATCTCTATCACCCCTTCAGGAGCTGGCCTCTGGAGGAGATCATCGCGGAAGTCGAACGCCACGCCCATCCCGGCGACCGCATCGGCCTGGTTGGCGCCGCACTCTCCGATTACAGCCGGCTCGACCAGCTTTGTGAACAGCTGCTTAGTCGCGGCCACAGGATCAGCCTATCCTCGCTGCGCGCGGACCGGATTTCGCCTGTTCTCCTCAAGGCCATGACAGCGTCCGACATCCGCACGGTCACCCTCGCCCCGGAGGCCGGCACCGAGCGACTCCGCCGGGTTATCCGCAAACATCTGAGCGAAGAGCAGATCCTCGCGGCCGTTGACCTCATTGGGCAGTTCCATTTCCGGCAGATCAAGCTCTATTTCATGATCGGACTGCCGACCGAGCAGCCGGAAGACCTGCAGGGGCTGGTCGATCTCACCCGCAAGGCCGCCGCCCTTTTTTGCAGCCGCGGCAGCGGGCGGGAGCTGCGCGTCAGCGTCAACACCTTTGTCCCCAAGCCCTGGACCCCGTTTCAGTGGGCGGGCATGGCCACGGAGCGGGAGATCAAGTCTAAAAGGAAGATGGTCATCGAGGCCCTCAACCGCATCGACGGGGTGAGCGCCGGCCGTAAAAGCGGACGGGAGGAGGTGCTGCAGGCGCTCTTTTCCATCGGCACGGTGGAGGTAGGTGAAGCCCTGGTGCGGGCGGTGCAGGAGAACCGGGAGTGGCAGGAGATCTATGGCGGATTTACCGGGTGGATTCACCGCGCCAAGGGTCCGGAGGAGCTCTTGCCCTGGGATTTCATCGATAACGGGCTGGAAAAGGCGCGGCTTTTAAAGGGATGGGCGGAGGCGCAATAAAAAAAAGCCGGGTCAAGGACCCGGCTCGAATTCGGTCGCGGATTGGACGAGGCTAGATCGCCTTGGTCACTTTGTTGCCGCGGAGGCAGCGGGTGCAGACGTAGGCGTTACGCGTCGTGCCCTTTTCGACGATGCGCATTTTGCGGATGTTGGGCATCCAGCGCGTCTTGGTCAGGTTGTGGGCATGGCTGACATTGTTGCCGACCTGGGGACCCTTGCCACATATAGCACATTTTCTCGACATTGGAAAAACTCCTGCTCATTTATACTATATTGAATATTTTCCTACCAAGCCGATTAAAATAGAAATAATTAATCAAAAATGCAAGCAGAAAATGGATTGTTTGCAGCCTGCGCTGCGGTTCATGCTAATGCATAAGTGCGAACTCTGTCGCCAGGGTGTGGCTGGCTGACGGCGGCAGCAGGATGCGGTCCCGCCGCACATTTCCCGCCTCGATGCAGACCATCTTGCGATACTCCTCATCGCCCAGATCCTGAAAGGTGCGGCTGCGCTCTTCCCATGGATTCCAGACCACAGTTGACTGGCTTCCCTCTTTCCTGACCATAATCTGCCGTTCGAGCAGGGGATCATGAATGGTGCAGCTGTTGCCGGTCTCGAGGTAGATCCGGTTGATCTCCCGGTCGATTTTGATCTGTCCCTGCTGCAGGGTGGTGCGCTCCTGCTGGAGCGTATCGATGTAAAAGGTGTCGTCCAGTCCGGTGATATGGACCAGCCCGGCCTCTCCGAGCAGGAAGTAGGAGTGGAGGGCGGCGGTGATTTCGACCTCTTCGGCGGCACGGTTGGCCATGGTCAGTGCGATGCGGAGATGAGCCCCGACCTCGACCTCGAGACGGAGGTGGAAGGGGTGGGGCCAGAGCGCCAGGGTGGCGGGTGAATCCTCGAATTCCAGTACGGCGATGCTCTTCCCCTCCGGTGTGGTGGTCACCTGGACGAGGCGCCAGTCATGGAGGCGGGCGAAGCCGTGCATCGGTTTCTCCCGGTCGGTGGGGTGAGGGCCGAACCAGGGCCAGCAGAGGGGGACGCCCCCGCGGATGGCTTTGCCGGGCTCGAACCAGCTCCGGGCGCTGGTGAAGAGCACCTCCTCCTCCCCTTTAGGCTGCCAGGAGAGCACCTGGCCTCCGTAAAGGCTGATCACAGCTCTGGCCTCGCTGTTTTCGACCTCCACCATGGGCAGCCCCCCCTTGCCCGCGAAGGTGCGCACCCCCGGATTACCCGTTGAAGTCATCTTTTTCTCCTCCATTGCCAGGTTCCTGTGACTTTTGCCATGCCTCCGCGGTCTGCTGGAGCAGCTGCCAGACTGCTTCCACATGCCCGGCTTCTGTGCGGGTTTGGCCGACGCAGAGGCGGAGGGTCAGCTTGCCCGCCAGGCGGGCATGGGAGAGATAGGCCTTGCCGCTGTTGTTGACACCGTCAAGGATGGCCTGGTTGGCGGTATCGCCGCCGCGGTGGCGGAAGCAGACCAGGTTGAGCGGCGGGGGCAGAGCGAGTTCGAAATCGGGATGGGCTGCGACCTGACCGGCAAAGTGCTGCGCCAGTTCGATATGACGGCGGATGTGGTACTGGAGCCCCTCCCGGCCGTAGTGGCGCAGGACGAGCCAGAGTTTGAGGCTGCGGAAGCGGCGTCCGAGCGGGATCTGCCAATCGCGGTAATCGATGACGGCGCCCGATTCCGTCGCCCGGTTGCGCAGGTACTCGGGCAGGATGGTCAGGGCCTGGATCAACGCGGCGCGGTCGCGGACAAACATGCAGTCGCAGTCGAAATTGGTGAACAGCCACTTGTGGGGGTTGGTGCAATAGCTGTCTGCCCTTTCCAGCCCCTCCTGGATGCTGCGGTATTCGGGGCAGAGGGCGGCAGTGCCGGACATGGCGCCGTCGACATGGAACCAGAGCCCGTGCTTCGCGGCGATGCGGCCGATTTCGGGAAGAGGATCGAGGCCGTTGGCAGCCGTAGTGCCGATGGTGGCGCTGACGAAGAAGGGCATGAGTCCTGCAGCAAGATCGGCGCGGATGGCGGTTTCGAGTTCCGCCGGGCGCATGGCGAAACGCTCGTCGACTCTTATGAGGCGCAGGTTTTTACGGCCGATGCCGGCGATCCTGATCGCCTTTTCGATGGAAGAGTGGGCCTCGGTCGAAGCATAGGCGGTCAGGCGTCCGTCGCAGCCGGACTCATTACTGACCAGGCCGGTCCTGCGCTCGCGTGCGGCGATGATGGCGCAGAGGGCCGCGCCGGAGGCTGAGTCCTGAATCACCCCACCGCCGGCGCTGTCCGACCTGAACCCCGGGGGGAGGCCGAGCAGGTCCGCCATCCAGTCCATAATATGGGTCTCCAACTCGGTGCAGGCGGGGCTGGTAGCCCACATCATGCCCTGGACGCCGAGGCCGGCGCAGAGCAGGTCGCCGAGGATGGAGGGGCCGGAAGTGTTGGCCGGAAAAAAGGCGAAAAAGTTGGGCGACTGCCAGTGGGTGATGCCGGGGAGGATGATCCGCTCAAGGTCTGCGAAGATCAGGTCGAGAGCTTCTCCCTTTTCTGGAGCGGCAGCGGGGAGCTGGGCGCGGATGCTGCCGGGCTCGGCGCGGGAAAGGACCGGCAGATCGGCGACCCGCTGCTCATAGTCGGCGATCCAGTCGATCATGCGGTAGCCAAGCCGGCGGAACTCCTCCGGCGTCAGGTGATAGGAGGGACGATCGGGCATGGTTTTCAGCGATAACGCTCCGGTATGGGGTGCTTTCTGCTTTCAAAATCGTAGTTGAGCTGTGATATCCACCAGCGGCCATCCTTCATGACCATCGACCAGCTGTTAATGCCGCGGTAGACGACGGGACTGGTGGAGGATCCCCTGCGGATCTCGAAGGTGCTCCAGACCTGGGCGACGTTGCCGAAGCGCTGGGTGGTTGAAGCGATCTCGCTCTCGAAGAACCCTTCCTGCTTGTACCAGGCGGCGACCCGATTGACAAAGCCATCCAGGGTCATGTTCTCCCAGATGGGATTGCCCTCATAGTCGTTAGAGGAGAGGATGATCCGGGCGCTGCCCAGCCAGAGATTACGCATGCGGTCCCAGTTACGATTTCGTCCGGCCGGGCCCGAGATCGATTCATAGGCCGCCCGCACCAGAGCCTCCGGAGTGGCGACATCCGCGTTCCGTTGTCTCGCCTCGCTGGCTTTGTCCGCCAGAGCGGGATCCGGCGCCACGGTCAGGCTGACCAGAGCCAGCAGACAGCAAAATCTGCCAAATGCTTTCATAGCCCCTCACCTCGTGCAGTTGTTTCTCAGCGCTCCCGTGGGGAGAACCTAATTTTCTTTTTGATAGACGCGGACATAGTCGATAACCATCTGCTGGGGGAAGATCGAGTCGTCGATACCCTGTGCGCCGCCCCAGCTGCCGCCGACGGCGATGTTCAGGATAAGGTAAAACTCCTTGTCGAAGGGCCAGTACTCCCATCCCTTGCCCTCATTGGGGGTGGTGAAATAGAGGGTCGTGTCGACCCAGGCCCTGATTTCGTTCGCGTCCCATTCGAGGATATAGTCGTGGAACCTGAGAGCGACATCACTGACCTTGGTAGTGGCGGTCTTCTGGGTGCCGATTTTGTGATAGTACATTTTGGAGTGGATGGAGGCGTGCACGGTACCCATGTTGTAGCCGACATGTTCCATGATATCGATCTCGCCGTTGTCGGGCCAGCCGCCGCTGCCGTAGGTCGATTCAGTCGGCATCATCCAGATGGCGGGCCAGGTGCCGCGTCCGGCCGGCAGCTTGGCGCGGATCTCGAAGCGGCCATAGGTCCAGTCGCCCTTGCCCCGGCTGACCAGCCGGGCGGAGGTGTAGGTGTGGCCCTCAAAATTGTCCCGGCGCGCTTCGATGATGAGCATGCCGTTTTCGACCCGGGCGTTCTCCACCCGGTCGGCGTAGTAATACTGCTTTTCATCGTTGCCCCAGCCGCTGCCGCCGGTCTGGTATCCCCATTTCTGCGCATCGGGCAGGCCGTTGACGGAGAATTCATCGGACCAGACCAGCTGCCAGCCCTCGGGTTTCTCCTTCGTTTTGTTGTCAGCCGACACCGAATCTTTTTCACAGGCGCCGAGGGCGATGACGAGCAGCAATCCGAACCAACGGTATCTAATCATTTTCTCTTCCTGTTGTTTTAATCAAATCGATTAAAAGTAAGCAAATCGCGGCTCATTTGCAACTCCTGCTTTGCCAGCTCCAAAAGCTCGAGCAGCCTCGCTATGTACGCGGCGCAAAACCCCTGCGAGGAGGGGGATTTTCAGCTGCAACTGCCGATGCGCATGTTTTTCATTTCTCACCCCGGGCCGGGATCGTGGCGGATTCTACGCTTTCAAGTCTCGCCAGGACCTCCGTGAAAGAGGAAGGCGGCGATACGCTGAGGCTCACCTCTTTTCCCGCCGGGCTGGTGTATTCAATCGCCTCCGCATGGAGCAGCAGGCGCGGCCAGGCGGCTTGCAGCTCTTTCTCGCCGTAGCGGCTGTCGCCGGCGATGGGGTGGCCGATGCTGTAAAAGTGAACCCGGAGCTGGTGGCGCCGGCCGGTGTGGGGAAAGGCGTGGACCAGGGTGGTGCCGGCATAGCATTTCAGGCGGGTGTACCCGGTGGCGGAGGCCTTGCCCGCGACGGGATCGACGCCCATCCTGCCCGAGCCGAACTGGCGGATCGGAGCCTCGATCACCCCCCCCGCGGAATCGATCCGTCCCAGGGCCAGGAGCAGATAGCGTTTGGCCACCTCCCGGCCGGCGAAAAGGAGATTGAGGTAGCGGTGCGCTCCGGCATGGCGTGCGAAGAGGACGAGGCCGCTCACCTCCTTGTCGAGCCGGTGCACAATAAAGAGTCTCTGCCCGAGCGCAGCTTCCGCCGCTCTGAGTAGCGAGTCGGCGGTCGGAAGACGCTCAGGGATCGTGGCCAGCCCCGGGGGCTTGTCAAAGGCCGCGATGTCGTCATCGATATAGATTGGCGTGATCATGGGAATTCCCTCCCTCGTTTCTGCGGCACCGCGCCGGGCGCCGCAGAAACGGGAGGCAGGTTCAACTCTGGGTGGCGCGCTCGAGGCGTTTCATGACCGCGAAGATAAAGGTCGCGGAGAGCAGGCAGCAGACGACCAGGATGGTCCAGAGTGTCCAGAGAGGCACCCGCATCCAGAGGTAGCCGATGACTGAGAGCAGATAGTTGCCGAGGGCGGTGGCGGCAAACCATCCACCCTGCATCAATCCCTTGTACTTGGGCGGCGCCACTCTGGCCACGAAGGAGATGCCCATCGGGCTGAGAAAGAGCTCGGCGATGGTCAGGGTCAGATAGGTGCTGATCAGCCAATAGGGAGAGACCAGCGAAGCGACCGGCGCCACCTGGCCCGAGAGTTCTTTGGGGCTCGGCAGGCCGAGCGAGCTGAGCACCAGGATGAGAAAGCCGGCGGCCGTGATGAGCATGCCGATGCCGATCTTGCGCGGGGCCGAGGGCTCCTTGCCCCGCGAGTTAAGCCAGGAAAAGATACCCACAACGACCGGGGTCAGGGCTACGATGAAAAAGGGATTGAAATGCTGAAATTTCTGCGGCGTGAAGGGATTGACCTCGCCATAGGTCCGGTAGCGCAGATAGGCCAGAATCAGAAAAATCGCCGCGCCGACCATACCGCCGATGCGCAGCCTGGTTGAACTGTTCTTGCGAATGGCGAAATAGCCGCCGAGGGCCGCGAAGAAAATCGGCAGCAGCCCGAAGAGATCGAACCAGAGATTGGTGAATTTGCCGACGCTGGGTTGGGTATAGTCGCGTGCAAAGTAGGTCATGGTCACCCCGTTCTGGTGAAAAGACATCCAGAAAAAGATCACCACAAAATAGACCAGGCCCAGGGCGATGAGACGGTCACGCGTCTGTTTGGGGGTCAGGCTCTCTACATGGGCGGGCTGCGCCTGTTTCGCCTGGCTGCCGACCATATAGTCCGCATCCTTGTAGTACTTGCGGAAGATCCAGAAGATCAGCATCGAGACAATCAGGCTGAAGCAGGCGATGCTGAAAGCGTAATGGTAGGACTGGCTCAGCTGGTTGATATAGGCCTGGGAAAAATTTCCCAGAGACGAGAGGGTGACATTGGCATCCTGCACCTGGGCGAGAGCGAGGTAGGGGCCCGGATCCTTGAGTTCGCCGTTGAGGAACTGGTTGGCGAGGGCCGGGATGTGGGCGTCATAGAAGAAGGACTTTTTGGCCAGGATCCAGTTGCTGATCACTTCAGCCGCGGTGGGGGCCAGCATCGCACCGACGTTGATGCCCATGTAAAAGATACTGAAAGCGCGGTCGCGATTGGCGGCATATTCCGGGGGTTCATACATCTTGCCCACCAGCGCCTGGAGGTTGCCTTTGAAGAGACCGGTGCCGAGGGCGATGACGGCCAGGGCGGAGACGACCAGGCCGAAGCCCTGATTCATCGGCGAGGGGATCGCCAGCAGCATATAACCGATGAACATCACCACCAGGCCGATGCTGATGGTTTTGCTAAAGCCGAGCACCCGGTCGGCGATGAGGCCGCCCAGCAGCGGGAAAAAGTAGACGAAGAACATGAAGATACCGTAGACCTGGCTGGACGCAGCAGCGTTCATGCCGTATTTGGCCTGCAGGAAGAGGATGAAGATCGCCACCATGGTGTAAAAGCCGAAACGTTCACCCATGTTGGCGAAAAACGCAACCAGTAATCCCTTGGGATGTCCTTTGAGCATACGAGGATCCTTTCACTTGTCCTTTATCCGCCGAGCCTCTTTCCGCGCCGCCGGATTGTCCCCCGTCCCGGCTGTGGCTGCTTGAATACCTGCAAAAATAAGGGCAATTTAGATAAAAAGCTACACTTTTTTCACCACCTCGCCTTTTTTTGCCCCGCTCCGGGCGGGCTCGAAGCGCAGCCGCAGGGAGTTGGTCAGCACCGAGACTGAGCTGAAGGACATCGCCAGGGCGGCCACCATCGGATTGAGCAGGCCGAAGGCGGCGAGGGGGATGCCGACGATATTATAAATGAAGGCCCAGAAAAGGTTCTGCTTGATGATGCGCAGGGTGCGCCGGGAGAGATCGATGGCCTTGACCACCCGGCCGAGGTCGCCTTGGAGCAGGGTGATCGCGGCCGATTCGACGGCGACATCGGCGCCGCCCCCGACGGCGATGCCGATGTCGGCCTGGGCCAGCGCCGGGGCGTCGTTGATACCGTCCCCCACCATGGCGACAACGCGGCCGGCCTGCTGTTCCTGTTTCACAAACGCCGCCTTCTCCTCCGGGCGCACGCCGGCAAAAAAGTCTTCCACCCCCGCCTCGGCAGCGATGGCCGCGGCCGCCGCGCGGTTGTCGCCGGTGAGCATGACCACCCGGATACCGCGCCGGCGCAGAGCCTGGATGGCTTGCGCCGATTCGGGCCGGATTGCGTCCGCGACGGCGAGCAGCCCCTCCACATGTCCGTCGACCGCCACATAGAGCAGGCTTTTGCCCTCCTCCGCCCAGCGCTGCGCCTTGTCCCGCCAGGCCTCGCTCTCCAGACTGACAGCGGCCATGAACTCCTCATGGCCGATGCGCACCAGCCGTCCGTCGACCCGGCCGCTCACTCCGGCTCCGGTATGGCTGGCGAATTCCAGACAGGGGGAGAGAGGGATGCCGCGCTCCTGCGCAGCTCGGGTCACCGCCCGGGCGAGGGGATGGCCGGACAGACTTTCAACGGAGGCCGCCAGACGCAGCAGCTCCCGCTCCGGCAGCGCACCCGCCGCCACCGCGCTCAACTGCGGTACGCCGCGGGTGATGGTTCCGGTCTTGTCTATGAGCAGGGTGTCGATTTTGTGGGCGCGCTCCAGACTCTCCCCGTTCCTGATCAGGATGCCCTGACGCGCCCCCGCTCCGGTGCCGACCACAATCGCCGCTGGGGTGGCCAATCCGAGGGCGCAGGGGCAGGCGATGATCAGGACGGCGACGAAGGGGACGAGCGCCCGGTCCAGGGAGGCCCCGGCGAAGATCATCCAGCCGGCGAGGGTCAGGAGGGCGATGAGGACGACGGCGGGGACGAAGATGGCTGCGATGCGGTCGGCCAGCCGCTGGATGGGGGCTTTGGAACCCTGGGCCTCTTCGACGAGACGGATGATGTGGGCCAGCACTGTATCACCCCCCGCAGCGGTGACGGTGAATTCAAGGGCGCCGGTGGTGTTGAGAGTGCCGCCGGTCACCCGGTCGCCGCTCTTTTTGTCAACCGGCAAACTCTCACCGGTGATCATCGCTTCATCCACGGCGGAAGCGCCTGAAATGACCAGACCGTCCGCGGCGATCCGGTCGCCCGGCCGCACCACGACGTGGTCGCCGGGGGCCAGCGCGCTGAGGGGGATCTCTTCGATCGCCTCCCCGCGGCGTACGGCCGCACTCTGCGGCTGCAGCTCCAGCAGCGCCCTGATTGACTCTCCGGTCCGCTGCCTGGCTCGATGTTCCAGCCACCGCCCGAGCAGAATCAGGGTGATGATCACGGCCGCCGAGTCGAAGTAGATGTGCCGAGCCGCACCGCCGCCCAGGAGACGGGGAAAGAGGACCGCCATCGTGCTGTACCCATAGGCGGCTCCTGTGCCGACCGCCACCAGGCTGTTCATATCAGCTGTGAAGTGGCGCAGATTACGCCAGAAGCTCCTGAAAAAGCGGGCTCCCGGCAGGAAAATGACCGGTGTGGTGAGAAGGAAGAGGAGTCCGCCGGTGGTCTCATGGGAGAGAGGCCAGTGACGCTGGAAGAGGGGCAGCTCCATCCCCATGCTGATCAGAAAAACCGGCAGGGCGAAGAGGAGGGCGGTGCGCAAATCGCGGCGGAGGGAGTCGTCAGCCTCGTCGCGCTCGCTCGGGGCGGGTGCAGCGGGGGCGTTCGCGGCCTTGGCTTCCGGCTCGGGCAGCACCATTTTATAGCCCGCTTCAGCCACCGCCGCGGCCGCTGCTTCGAGCCCGGCCCCGTTCCCGGCCAGCGAGAAGGCGGCCTTGCCGGTGGCGATGTTGACCGCGACATTGCTGAGGCCGGGCACGCTCTTCAGCCTCTTCTCGACCCGCGCTGCGCAGCCGGCGCAGGTCATTCCTTCGATCCTGACCTGTATTTTTTCCATCCTCAATATCCTCTCAAAATAAACCGCCGCATTCTGTTATGGTAATAACAAAATGCGGCGGCGGATATTTCGCGTGCGGACGCCCTGAGGGCGCAGGGCGCTTACTTTACGGCAAGCGGGGCTATCGAAGGCAGCGCGGCGAGCACCCGTTCCCGTTCACCGAGCCGGTGGAGGAGCGCCAGATACTCGAGCTGGCTGCGCACCTGCTCCGGCAGCAGCGGCCAGGCGGGCAGGCCGGCCGCGAAGGTGGCGGTCTCGAGCCGGCTGCGGCCGGCATTCTGGTTGCTCAACTGCTCGAAGAGCTTTTTGAACGCATCCCACGGTTCCTGCGGCTGCGGAAAGATGCGCAGCCGCACCTTCTGATCCTCGCTGATGCCGATGCGGCGTTTGGCCAGGTTCAGGGCGGTGCGCAGGCCGCCGAGGGTGTCGACCAGGCCATGGGCATAGGCCGCTTCGCCGGTCCAGACCCGCCCGCGGGCGAGCAAGCGCGCCTCCTCGAAGGAGAGTCCCCGGCTGTCAGCGACGCGCTGGACGAAACGCTGATAGATATTGGCCGAGAGCTGACGGAACTTTTTCCGGTCCTTTTCCGCGAAGGGGTAGAGGGGATTGAGAAAGAGGGCTCCCTCTGTGGTCTTGAGCGAATCCGCATGGGCGCCGATCTTTTTCAGGGCCCCGCTCACATTGGGGATGGTCGAGATCACGCCGATGGAGCCGGTGATGCTGGCGGGATGGGCGATGATGGTATCGCAGGCCATGGCGATATAATAGCCGCCCGAGGCCGCCACATCGCTCATTGAGGCGTAGATTGGTTTGACCTTTTTGGTGCGCTCGATCTCCTCCCAGATCTCGTCGGAGGCCATGACCGACCCGCCGGGACTGTCGATGCGCAGGATGATCGCCTGGATACGCTTGTTATCGCGCGCCTGACGGATATATTGCACGAATTTGCGCGAAGCGATGGTCGCCTCGTTGAGCAGCGGGATCGTCTCCTCCTCGCCGGGCATGATCACGCCCGAGGCGTAGATGAGGGCGATCTGTTTGCCCTGGGCGACTTGTTTGCCACTCTTGTCGGCGCTGCGGGCATAGTGGGCCATCGTGATCAGAGGGCTCTTTTTGCTGCTATCCGGCTGCAATTCCTTGCGCAGGAGGTGATCACGGAGGCCGCCTTCGGAGCGGATGGCGTCGATGAAGCCGAGTTCCAGCAAAGAGTCCGCGCTGTAGACGCCGCGGTTGAAAGCCGCCGAGACCGCGAGGGGGTCCAGTTTACGGCTGGCCGAGATGGCCTTGAGCATGATCTCCTGGCGCTGGGAGAGCAGATCACGCAGGGATTGGCGGGCCGGAGCGCTGAATCCTGTCCGGCTGTAGGCTTCACCGGCTGACTTGAATTCTTCGAACTGTTCGACATAGAACTGGACGCCGATCTTGTCCAGGCTCTCTTTCCAGAAGATATCCTCGATCGCGAAACCGTTCAACTCAAGCATGCCTTCGGTCGGCATAAAGATCGAGTCGGCGGCCGAAGCAAAGAAATAATCCAACTCGCCGCCGAAATCGAGATAGGCATGGAAGAACTTGCCCGATTCCTTAAAGTCGATGAGGGCGTCGCGGATTTCCACAGCCTTGGCCATGCCGCAGACCAGATCGCCGGAGCGGTAATAGAGTCCACGGATACGGTCATCCCCGGCGGCCTGCTGGATGCCATTGAGCAGTTCGAGAAAAGTGGCGCTCTGCGTCTCACCGCCGAGCAGGTTCAGGGGGGCGGTCTGGAGGTTCTCGCCCAGATCGCCGCGCACGCGCAGCTCGACCACCGAGCCGGGTTTGATATCAACCGGTTTTTCTGAGAAAGGCCCCTTGACCAGGGCGAAAAGTCCGACGATGAAAAAGATCACGCCGAAGAAAAAGAAGAGAAACAGAAAGAGGAGGACGATCCACCAGCGGCTTTTCCGCCGGGGCGCGGCGGTTGGCGTCTGCTGCTGGGTCTGGGAGAATGGGGGCATCTGCTCCATGTACTGCTCCTGGGTGATGATTCGTGAAGAGTGACTCGTTTTACCATGCGGGCGGGCGGTAGACGCCGGCCGCATCAACCGTTTCAGCCGGAACATTCTGCCAGGCGGCGATCTGCCTGATGATCGTGCCACGCACCTGTTCGCGCAGTTCGGGCAGATCCTCCTTGACGAGGCCAGCGGTTTCCACCGGTGGCATGATCCGGATTTTGATCTCGTGAGGGTCGCCGAAAATCCACGAGTGCTTGGGCATGCAGTCACTCGCCCCCTCGATGGCGATGGGCAGGACCGGGAGCTGATTCTTGATGGCCAGAAGGAAGGCGCCGTCGTTGAAATCGTAGACCCGCCGGTCCTCGGAGCGGGTTCCCTCCGGAAAAATCAGGACGGAGCACTTTTGCTCCAGGTGGTTCCTCGCCGCCTGCAGCGCTTTGACACCGCTGCGGGTGCTCGAGCGGTCGAGCGGAATATCCCTCGCCATCCGCATCATCCAGCCCAGGACCGGGATGCGAAAGAGCTTTTCCTTGGCGACCCATTTGCACTCCAGCGGCATGAGGGCCAGCATCGGGATGTCGAGGACGGACTGGTGATTGGCGACGATGACATATGGCCTGCGCGGGTTCTCGATTTTATCAGCTTGCATGCGCACGCGCCACGAGGGGCCGAGCACCGCGATGGGGTGGGCCAGCCATCGGAAAAAACGGCCGGTGCGGTAACGGCTGGGATCGCGGTCCAGCAGCCAGACGATGGTGGTCAGAGGCAGCCAAAGAAGGAGGAGGATGACAAAAACCAGCCAGACCAGGGCCGAAAGAAGGACGTTGGTTACCTTGGATCTCGATTTCACCTTTTATGGTTCCGGTTTAGAATACAGTTCTATGTAATATACAACTGTTACGCGAAGGAAAAAAGACAAAATTTGGCGCACTTTTACGCCGGCCGCATCCAGCGACAGAGGCAAATAAGTGTTGACTTTTATCGCCGCGGGTGATATTTTGAAATAGTTCGAGGTTGCCGGGTAAAAGTCTGATCAAACGGGAGCGCGATTATGGCACAACAGCCTATTCTACACAGACTGGGGATGATCCTTTGTACCCTGAGCCTCTTTGGCCTTTGGGCAGGCGGGGCGAGGGCGCAGGAGTTGAAATGCTTCATCCTGACGCCGCCGGACCAGATCCTGGCGGGTGTGCGCCAGGTCGCGGTCGCCGATTTCTCCGTGACCTCGCGGTACGAATACCAGCCGAGACCCTCCGGAAAAAAGAACATCGACAAGGTCCTGGATACCATCGAAAAGGTCGCCACGAGCGGCAAGGAGGGCAAACAGCAGCCCTTCGCCGATACCGGCAAAAAGCTGGCCGATCTGCTCATCGCCCGTATGGTGGAGGCCGACCGCGGCATCCGCAGCGTCGGCTCGGGATTCCTCGGCATGAAACGCAAGGAGGGGCGGAGCTTTCAGGAGGGGGCGCGCACTAACGTCTTCGTCGTTGTCGAACGGCAGCGGATGGATCAACTGCTGGAGGAACTTAAGCTGGGGCAGAGCGGGCTGGTGGACGAGTCTCAGGCGGCGGAGGTGGGCAAGCTGCTCGGTGTGGATGCGATCCTCACCGGCCAGATCAACGCTGCCGTCAAGGAGATCTGGGAGGCGGAGACGCGCACCACGACCAAGGGCTCGGGCAAGACCAAGACCGAGGAGAAGAAGGAAGTCTGGTGCAACAAGCGCATCGCCACCGTCACCGCGACCATCCGCATCGTCAATGTCGAGACCGGCCAGCTCTTCGGCACCCGGGAGGCCAGCAGCAAGCAGGAGGTCAAGAATTGCGAGGACAACAGCAGTTCGGAGATGCCTCCGGCCGACCAGACCGTTGACCTCTGCCTGCAGGCGATCGCCAAAGAGCTGATCGATTACTATATGCCCCGCTTTCAGCAGCAAAAGTTTGAATTCGCACGCATCGAAGGCAAAGAGTTCAAACGCCAGGCCGAGGACGCCAAAGAGAGCGTCGACGGCTACGATCTGCACAGCGCCTTTATCAATTACAGCGCCATCCTCGAGCAGGATCCCTACAACCATGCGGCTATCTTCAACCTCGGCGTGCTCCACGAAGTGGTAGGCAATTACGATCAGGCGGTGGAGAAATTCCGGACGGCCGCCAGTCTGGTCAGCAAGGAGGAGAAATACCGCAAGGCCCTGCAGCGCGTGGAAAAACAGCAGCTCTACTGGGAAGAACTCAAGGGATTGGGGCTGGAGCTGAAGGAATACGATTTTTCATTCACCGAGGAACAGGTTTCCTCGACCCTATCGCGCAGGATCCGCATCAACGGCCTCGGATCGGAGCGCATTCCCCTATATGAAAAGCCGGATACCGGCAGCAAGGTGCTGGTGCGCGTGCCCGGCGGCATCGAACTCGAGACGCTCTCTTCTGCCGGGGAGTGGTACCAGGTCAGGCTGCTGGACGGCCGCCTCGCCTATGTCCGCGAGCAAGAGGTCGACGAGCTGGATTGAGGTGGTACGCCACCGCGCTGTCCGCCTTGCAGCAGCCCGAATCCATCCGGATGACATTGCTGAACGGCTCATTCCCAGTCACATAGTGTGGGGATGAGCCGTTGTCGTCCTGCCCCTGCGGACTCGTGCTATTCCCCCTTGCTCCCCAGCCACCCCTTGCGGCGAAACCAGAGAAAAACACCCACTACTACCAGCAGCATGACGAAAAGAATCAAGGGATAACCGAGGGGATGGTACAGCTCCGGCATATACTTAAAGTTCATGCCATAGATGCCGACGATGAAGGTCAGGGGCAGGAAAAAGACCGAAAAGAGGGTGAGGACGCGCATTACCTCATTGGTCCGCTGCGAAGAGAGCGAAATGTGCATGCTCAGCAGGGTGTTGGTGTTTTCCAGAAGCTGATCGGCGAGGAAAAAGAGCCGGTCGGCGGTCTCGATGAGATCCTGCACCAGGGGACGATGCGTTCGCGATTCGATATTCACGCTCTTGAGGACATCCTTGGTCAGGAAGATCATCTTCTTAAAGACCGTCGCCTTGCGCTTGAGCAGATAGAGCTCCTGGAGGATGCGGGCTTCGGACTGGCTGACGAAGACCTGCTCTTCGTACTCGTCGAGCCGGCTGTCAGCCGCCTCGAGCGGGGCCTCGTAGCTGATCAGGACCCGCTTGATCAGATCATGGAGAAGAGGGATCGACGGCTCGGCCGGAATCTGCGCCCCCGGCACGCTCCAGAGATTACGCATTCCTTCCATGAAGAGCTGGTCCTGGCGGTGGATGGTGATAAAAAAATGGGCGTTCCAGAAGATGGCGATCTTGCGGGTCAGCTCCTGGACGGTATCCGCATCAACGGGGCATTTTTCATCGTAGGCGCGGACAATCAGGAAATAGGCATTGTCAAAACGCTCGAATTTGGGCAGATGCTCCGGCTGCAGGCAGTCCTGCACCGAAGTGGGGTGGAGGGCATAGGCCTCCGCGATGGAACCCAGCTCAGCGCTGGCAGGCTGGATCGAATCGAGCCAGCGGTATCCATCCTGAGTGCGTGTAAATACTGTATTGATCACGGCCGGAATCCCCGTTCATACTCCTGAGTTTTTATAAATGTACATATTCCAGTGCTTGAAAAAAAGGATTTTGTCCTCCGCCGGTTGAAAAAAATCTTGCGAGGGGGGGCAAATTGTCGTACCTTTCTTGATCAAACATAAAACAGCGGCTCTCATTCAAATCGCACCTGGCAGGAATACCATGGGAAAACGAATCTCCTTTTACATCATCGCGCTTGCACTCCTGATGACGGCCGGCACCAGCGCGGCCGCTGAACCCGGCCAGAGCGGCATGGTCGTGCTGGAGGACAAGGAGGGGCGGCTCTGCGGCACGCCGATCATCGCTCAACAGCAGCAGCTTCTGATCGAGAACACCCGGCTGCTGTCGCCGGAGATGCCGGCCTCCCTGGCCAAGGAGGCCAAGGTGGTCCATGAGGTCGGCGATACCCTCAGCTTTTATACTGTCGACTTTAGCACCTCCTCCTACACCACAATCAAGGCGGTCTGCAGGGAAAAGACCGCACAGACCTACATCTTTGTCGGCGCCGAGGAGCTGGTCTTTGACCGGGTGAGCGACGCCGATATCCTGGCCTTCAAGACCGCTTTCGAATCGCGCACGCCGGCCGGCTCGCTCGATCCCGACAAGGGGATCTACAGCCTGGTCACCGGCGTCTACGGCAGCCCTCCCAACCGTTTTGGCGAAGGGTATGTCTATATTCTCATTCACGATATCAAGGACAATTACGACCCGGACACAGGCAAGCGGGTCTATATCGCGGGCTATTTCAGCCCCACCGACCAGACTACCGGCACCTACAGCAACCGCAAGGATCTCATCAACGTCGACTGCTATCCCCAGAATCCCTCCCATGCCGGAGCCCTGGCGACCGTCGCCCACGAATTCCAGCACCTCATCCACAACGGTCTGGATGCGGACGAAGACAACAATGGTCTCTGGGTGAACGAGGGAGCCTCCGAATACAGCGAGGTGCTCTGCGGGTACGGCCTGCGCATGCCGACCTACTACCTATTGCATCCTGAACGGTCTCTCACCCAGTTCAATGCCAGCGATGAAAACCTCTGGGACTATCAGAAGGTCGCCCTCTGGACCTACTATCTGGCGGAAAAATTCGGTCCGGAACTCATCGGCGCCATCGTCAAGGATCCCAAGAACAGCCTGGATGGGGTCCGCAGCGCGCTGATCAAGCGCGGCATCACCCTCAGCTTTGAAGATATCTTTGCCAATTTCGCCATCGCCAACTATGCCGACAACCCCGTCCTGGGCGAGAACAGCTACTACTCCTACGACAAGATCCGCCTCCCGAGCCTGCCGGCTTCCTCGCCGCACGCCGTCTATCCGCTGAAAGAGCAGAACCGGACCCTGCCCAGCTACTCGATGGGCTATTACCGATTCACCGGCGAGGACTCGACCGCCGTGCTCCAGCTGCAGGGGAAACCCGGCGCCGAGTTCCGGGCGCGGATCTACGCTACGGGAGCCACCCCCTCCGTGCAGGAGATCGCACTGGATGCGACCAACAGCGGGCAGTTCCCGCTCAACAATATCGGCGTCTCCGCCGAGGCTGATGTTTTCACCGCCGTGAGCCTGGGCAGCAGCAACTCCTTTACTTACTCGGTGACCAGCGATCTCACCGATCGGGCTATGCCCACATTCCTTTCGGGACCGCAGGAACTGATCCCCACCGGAACTTCGATCACGATCTCATGGACGACCGATGAACAGTCCACCAGCCTGATCGAGTATGGTCCGACCAGCGCCTACGGCAGTGTCCTCACCGATACCGCCCTCGTCACCTCGCACCTGGTCACCCTCACCGGACTCGAACCCAACTCCACCTACCACTACCGGGTCGGTTCCACCGATGCCTATGGCAATGGGCCCCGCTACAGTGCCGATTTTCAGTTCCGCACAGCCTTCGGGAGCGACAATACTGTGGCTGCAGTCGAACAGAGCCACTCCTATGCCTATTCAGGCCGGAGCATGGCGCGGATGCCGGACGGCAGCCTACATCTGCTCTATCATCAGGTTTCCGGCGCCAGGCGCTTCATCTATCACAAGAGCACCGCCGATGACGGCGCCACGTGGTCCGATGCCCTCCCCGTCGATGCGAGCCTCTTTCACAGCGGCATGCCCGCCATCGCCGCCGATCACCTCGGCCGCCTCCATGTTGCCTGGCACGCCCGCGCCGGTTCGGCCACAGACAAGCTTAAAATCTATTACAGCCGCTCCGATGATCTGGGCAGAAGCTGGTCAGCGCCCCTGTGCATCGGCTCCGATGATGAAAACGATCTCCTCTACGCCGCGATTGCGGTTGATGCATACGGAAACCCGCATGCGGTCTGGAACATCGCTCTCTACGATGATGAATATGCCGGCGATATCTTTTACGCCCGTTCCGGGGACGGCGGCCTCTCATGGGGCGCCAACAGGATGATCAGCAGCGGCGCCGGCGACCGGCGCTGCCATGTGCCCGTCCTCGACATCACCCCCGCAGGCGAGATCTGGGTGGTATGGACCGACGGCGTCTTTGATCAGGAGAGCCGCCACGTCTGGCATACCCGCAGCGCCGATCATGTGAACTGGAGCGCTCCCGCCGCCGTCACCACTTCGGGCGTCCTCTATGACCGTTATCCCTCCCTGGTGATTGACGACCGCTCGGTCGTCCACCTCGCCTATGCGGACAACTACTCCCCGGGCGATATCCGCATCATGTACACCCGCCATGCCGGCGACGGCTGGTCCGAACCCGTCCCCGTGGCCCAGTCGGCCACCGGCAATGTCAGCGCCCCCAGCCTGACCGTCGACTCCCTGGGCGTACTCTACCTCGTCTATCATGACGACCAGGGCTCCGCCACCCTCGGCCGGTATATCTCCGCACCCGCCGAAACGGCCGACGGCCCCGCACTGGCCAAACCCTCCGCCTCGGACGGAGATATATTTTTCGCCCTCTGCAAAAAGGAGGTATGGCTTTCGGGCGGCAACATCAGCAACGATGATGTGGCCAATGAATATCCGGAGACGCCGCGGCGGGTGCCAGCGGGCTCGCTGGACGCGATCTGGATGCGCAGCTTCTCGACCGTCGATAACCGGATCCAGTATATCCATCTCCCGACCGAGCCGGCAACCTTGCGTCAGCCGCTGCGTGTCAGCGCCAAATATCCGGAGGCCGATGCCGCGGGGATCTCTTACTTCAAGCAGGACTTTTACATCCAGGTCGATTTCGATCAGCGGGTGATCAGCGACTCGATCACGGCGGCGACCTTCAAGGTCACCAGCGCCGCTCAAGGCCCCCTCGTCGGCTTTATCACCTACGATCAGAGCCAGCGCCGCCTCCTCTTTAATGTCAACGCTAATCTGCTCCCCGAAGATCTCATCACAGTCGTGCTGAGCGGCACCATTCCCCAGGAGGGCGGGAGCGGGCTGGACGGCAATGGCAACGGCATCGACGAGGGATCACCGGCGGATGACTACAGCTGGAGCTTCCGGACTGGAACTCAGGATCTGCAGCCGCCGGCCCTGGCCATCGGCATCGCCCAGAATCCGGTGCTCACTCGTTACATGGACATCTACCTCTTTCCCTCCGAGGCCCTGCTCAGGCACCCCAGCGTCGAGATTGGTGGCAGCACCATTCCGGCTCTGCGCGTGCCCGGTGAGGCCCTGATCTACAAAGCCGACTTCCGGCTCGATGAGAGCGGGATCGTGCAGATCAAGGCCACCGGTGAAGATCTGGCCGGGAATGCGGGCCAGAGCGAACGGCTCTTCTCCGCCCAGTTCATGCTCGCGGAGAGCGGCGGCATGCTCTCCTCACCCGACGGCCGCCTTTCGCTGCAGATCGGCGAAAAAAGTCTTCCCCATGACCTCTATCTGACCATGGTGCCCGAAAAAGCCGGGGCAGCAGAGACCGCACCCGAATACGTAATCGGACCCGCCCGCCTGACCCTGGCGCGTCCGGTGCAGCTGCGCATCGCCGTACCGGCGGCAGAGGACAAACGCTACTATATAGAGCAGAAGCGGCCGGATGGATCCTGGGAGCCCCTGGCCGGGGAGGTTGAGAACGGCGTCGTCAAGGCCGCCACACAGAGCCTGGGCACTTTCCGCCTGGCCTCTGTCACGCAGGTCATCCCTCGCCAGTTCGGCCTCCACCAGAACTTCCCCAATCCCTTCCGGCGCGGCCTGGAGACGACCACCTTCCATCTCGATCTGCCCGTGCAGCAGGAGGTCGAGGTCGCCGTTTACAACCTCCTCGGTGAGCGCATCCGGCTGCTGACCCGGGGCACTCTCCCCGCAGGCGTACACACCTTGCAGTGGGACGGCCGCGATGAAAACCGCAGCGCCGTGGCCAGCGGAGTCTATTTCTACCGCTGTATCACCCCCGGCAATTCATTCACCCGAAAAATGCTCATCCTCCAGTAGACCGGAGCGATGAATGCAAACCCCACATCGAAACGACGGAACGAGCATGAAGACCAGTTACTCCACATTAAGAACCTGTAACCGCGGCGGCAGCCGACTGCTCCTCATTTTAACGCTCGGAGCCCTGCTGTTGAGCGCCGGGTGCGGCGGCGACAACGGGACCAACCCGGTCAACAAGCCCAAGCCCCGGATCGTTGATATCCCAGAAGTCAGCGAGCTGTCATCGGCCCAGGCGACCATCAGCTGGACGACCGATATCGAGGCCACCTCGGCGGTGCTTTTCGGCACTGTGAGCGGATCCTATCCCCGTAAAGACAGCAGCAACGCCCTGAAAACGACTGTTCACAGACGTACGCTCACCTCGCTGACGTCCAATACCCTTTACTATTTCGTCGTCCGTTCGAGATCCGAGGGGGGCATGATCAGCTCCGAAGAGGGCACTTTTCACACCGGGATGGCGCCCGCCGACATAGCCGCGGCCGCCTGGGATCTTTACCGGCAGGCCAAGATCGGCGAGGCGGTGGACATGTTCGAGACGCTCAGACAGGCGCAGGCCCAATCTTTTGAAGCCTTCACCGGGCTGGGCTGGTGCTACGCCCATCCGCAGGTCGATTCACTCGAAAAAGCCGTGAGCTTTTTCAGCGGCTCCCTGGCGCTGTACGCTGTCAACGCTGATGCGAGCGCCGGACGCGGTTTTGTCCGGCTCGCCCTGAACCAGTTCACTCAGGCGATCGCCGATTTCGACAAGGTGCTCTCCATCAATCCCGCCTACAAATTCGCCTATGATGCCCGGGTCAGCGCGGCAGCGGTGCGGCTGGGACTGGCTGAAGCCCATTTTTATCTGCAGAACTTTGCCGCCGCCCAGGGCCAGATCGACCAGCTTGCCGCCGGCAACGGACTGCAGCCCGGCACACCCGCAACCTGGAGCGTGGAGGGCGTTCTCTATGCGAGTTATCCCGAAGCCCTGCTCGCCTGGATCGAAAAACTCAAGGCCCAGGGATGAGAACCGCCCCCGCGTGCGGAGTGAAATGAAAAAGCCCTGACTGTTCAACAGTCAGGGCTTTTTTCTTGCGTCTCTTGCCGGTGCGGCGGCCGCTTTTCTCGGGACCGGGCCCCGTTTTTATGCGCCGGGCCGGTCAGGCGGATTCGGCCATGCCGTTCTGGCGATCATAGTCCTTGCGCTGCTGGACCGAAAGGATGGCCTTGCGCAGCCGGATCGATTTCGGGGTCACCTCGACCATTTCATCCTCCTTGATGAACTCGATCGCCCGTTCCAGGGTCAGGGGAGTGAACGGGGTGAGCTGGACTGCCTCGTCCTTGGTTGAGCTGCGCATGTTGGTCAGTTTTTTTTGTTTGGTGGGATTGACGTCGATATCATTGTCCCGGTTGTGCTCGCCGATGATATGGCCTTCATAGGTGGGCTCGTTGGGGCCGACGAAGAGGGTGCCGCGCGGCTCGAGGTTGCCGAGCGCATACGGCACGGTCTCACCCGAACGGTCGGAGACGATCGAACCGGTGAGGCGCGAGACGAAATCGCCGCGATAGGGCTCGTAGCCGTCGAGCAGGAAATTCATGATGCCGGTGCCCTTGGTGTCGGTCAGGAATTCGTTACGGTAGCCGATGAGAGAGCGCGAGGGGAGCGAGAATTCGACCCGGACCCGGCCGGTGCCATGGTTGACCAGATTGAGCATGCGCGCCTTGCGCCGGGAAAGCTTTTCGGTGACGATGCCAAGGAACTGTTCCTCGCAGTCGATGAAGAGGTGCTCGATCGGCTCGTGACGAACCCCGTTGATGTTCTTGTAGATGACGCTCGGCCGTCCGACGCAGAGTTCAAAATCTTCGCGGCGCATCTGCTCGATGAGGATGGCCATCTGGAATTCGCCGCGCCCCTTGACAATGAAACGGTCGGGGCTTTCGCCCGGCTCGACCCGGATCGAGACGTTGCGCAGCACCTCTTTCGACAGCCGCTCGCGCAGTTTGCCCGATTGCACATGCCGCCCTTCGCGTCCGGAGAGGGGGGAGGTATTGATCGTGAAAAGCATCGAGATGGTCGGCTCATCGACGGTGATGCGCTTGAGGGGCTTGGGGGCCTGGGCCGTGCAGATGGTGTCACCGATGTGGACCTCTTCGATGCCCGCCAGGTTGATGATGTCGCCGGGCTGAGCCCGGTCGGTCTCGCGCAGGGTGACGCCGTCGTAAACCTGGATGCGGGTGATCCGCAGCGGGATCCCGCCCTTTTCCTCGGTGATGCAGATCAGGGCGTCGTTGTTATGGGCGCTGCCGTTGAAAACCCGGCCGATGGCCAGACGGCCGAGATAGTCGGAGTAATTGAGGTCCGAGACCAGCATCTGGAAAGGCTCCTCCGGATCGTAGGCCGGCGGCGGAATATGCTCGAGGATGGCGGCGAAAAGCGGGCGGAGGTCGTTTCCCGGCTCGCTCAGGGTGTTCTGGACGACGCCCTGGCGGCCGATCGCATAGAGAATGGGGAATTCGATCTGCTCTTCGGAAGCGTCGAGGTCGATAAAGAGATCAAAGATCTCGTTGAGGACCTGCTGCGGCCGGGCATCCTTGCGGTCGATCTTGTTGATCACCACGATGATCTTGAGATCTTCCTCGAGGGCTTTCTTGAGGACGAAGCGGGTTTGCGGCAGGGGGCCCTCGGAGGCATCGACGAGGAGGATGGCGCCGTCGACC
This sequence comes from bacterium, assembly GCA_029560815.1. Next base: position 7,808 of record JAKQKF010000250.1, on the reverse strand, counting down.
ATCTTGAGGGCGCGTTCGACCTCGCCGCCGAAATCGGCATGGCCCGGAGTGTCGAGGATGTTGATTTTGATCCCCTCCCAGGTGACCGAACAATTTTTCGCCGCGATGGTGATGCCGCGTTCGCGCTCGAGATCCATGTTGTCCATGATGCGCTCCTCGACCTGCTGGTTTTCGCGCCAGAGCCCGCTTTGACGGAACATCTGGTCGACGAGCGTGGTTTTGCCGTGATCGACATGCGCGATTATGGCGATATTGCGGATGAGGGGATTGGTGGCGGTCCTTTTCACTCTTGCTGGCCTCGCATGGTTAAGGTGCATTTGAGCATGGCGGCTCATGATTGGCGGATTGAACAGTTCATAATATACGCACATGTTTTACCATTAACTAAAGAAAAATTGAGCGATTTCGCGGCCGGGCCGGAGCGTGCTGTGGTGCTGAGGCAAAAAAAAGGCGGATCCCGAAGGATCCGCCTTTTTACAGCAGGTTAATGGATGAGCAGAGGAAGGAGTTATTTGATGAGGGTCATCCTCTGGCTCAGCTCGGCGTCGGGCATCTTGAGAAGGTAGAGATAGGCGCCGGTGGGCAGATCGTGCCCGGCATCATCGCGTCCGTCCCAGATCGCTGAATAGCTGCCGGTTTCAAGCGGCTTGGAGACCAGCAGACGAACGCGCTGTCCCTGCAGGTTGTAGACGGCCAGAGTAACCTGTCCGGCCTGCTTGATGGAGTACGAGATGCGCGTCTGGGCGTTGAAGGGATTGGGCGAGTTCTGTTCAAGGCGGTTGGCCGCCGGCTTGGCCACCTCGACCATGACCGGCCCGTGCCACTGCATCATCCCGTCGGCGGCAATGTCGACGATCTGATAGTAGTAGACCCCGCCCGCCTCAGCCGTCTCATCCACGTAGCGGTAGCGGTGTGCGCTCGCGCTGCTGCCCGCCCCCGGGATCATCCTGGTGTTGATCTGCGTGAAGATGCCCCCCTCCTCGGTGGCGCGATAGACGTTGAAGCCCAGGTTGCTGGTTTCGGACTGGGTCTCCCACTGCAGCACCACCGCGCCGCCCATCGCTGTGGCGAAAAAGGAGCTCATTTCGACCGGGGTGTAGACGGGGACCAGATAGTCCTCAACTTCACCGTCCGGCGCCGGACCGCCGGCCTGCAGGCCGGTGACCGAGCTGAAACGGAAGCGGCAGAAGGAGAAGAGTTCCTCGAGTCCGGTCATCGGCACCTCGACGGAAAGGGGATTGACGCCAGCGCTCAGGGCGAGATCGATGATGGCATGTTCACCATCCTGGTCCCAGGTGCCGTCGCCGTTCCAGTCGAACCAGACGTTGAGGTAGCCGGGAGCGGCCGCGGTGACCTCCATCTGTCCCGCCTGCCCCTGATAGAACTTGCTCTTGAACTCAACCCCGTCTTCATCATCGATGCCGATGGTATCATCACCGTCGGCCTTGTCGCCGGGCTGGCCATCACTCTCGGTGTCAATGGCGGCGCCGAGAAAATAGCCGGGTTTGTAGGTGTGACGTGCGCCGTCGTGGCTGAGCAGTGTGGGGAAACCATGCTCCATCGCATCCCCCATATCCACTTCACCCTTGCTGGTGGCGAGCACCATACCGCTCCAGAAGATCGAGTCGCCGATGTCTTCAGGGGAAGAAATGGTCATCTTGACCTCGGTGACCTCACCGGGCACGGCCTTGAGGATGATGGTTTCGACCAGCACTTCGTCACCGAAATTGGGATCGTCATAGTTCTTTTCAACCACGCGGGGGCCGGCCTCGGCGCGCAGGCGGGCGATGCGGCTGGAACTCTCCTTGTCGGTGATCACACAAGTGATCTGGACGTCGCGCGGTCCGAAGGTGGCCGGTATGGTCTGGACTTCACTCCAGGTATTGGGCCGGTCGCCGGCTTCCCACCACAACCCCTGATGGACGAGCTTGCCGACGGTGAAGGGGGCTTGGGGATTTCTGCGAAAGAGGTAGGCGACCACTGCGCGGGCGCAGCTGTAGCCGGGGTTGGCATCCCCCTCCATGTAGACCTTGATGAAAGAGGCGGGCTTGAGCATCTTTTCATAGTGATAGCCGTACCCTTTGGTGATGACCGCCGGCACATCAAGATGGTACTTTTCCAGCGGGGTGACGATAAAAGCCTCCTCCGGGGGGGTGTACTCCGGCGGAACCTTGGCGACAACCTGGACCAGCATGCTGTCCACTGTTTCGGGATTGGGGATGTAAATGATCTGCGGACTGGCCGAGACCGATTTGTTCCCCAGACCGAGAGCGATAACCTCAAGCTGCTGCCCTTCCGCGCAGACAAAGCTCGAGCCTCCCTCCTGGGCCTCTCCGGCCAGGGCCCAGATCAGAAGCAGGCCCGCAGCCGCCCGGACGACGATTTGTTTCCTTCTGTTCATCTTGTTCCTCTCCCCGGGTCAAAGTCGGGCGCTCCCAGGCAGTTCCCCTGCCATAAAACAGCGTCACTTTTGTCCCTTTTCTTTGACAGTGCCATGAATTGTATTATTTCTATCCTGTTAAAATACAATTCATTATGGATTGAATTTGCCGCTCCTCGAAGCCTGTTTTACAATAATCAGGCCAGAGTCGAAAATTCTGGCTTTTTATATCCAGGATGATTATTTTTAGGCGATGCCCAAGGGCGGGAGCGCACGCACGGCGCCCCACCGCTCGCGAGGATTTGCATCCAGCCCGTCCCGAGAGGAGAGAGAATGAGATTTTCCTGCTGCTGTCTGCTGCTGCCGTTCATTCTGCTGTTTCTGTCCTTTTCCCCGCGGAGTGCAAAGGCCGGGGAGTGGCAGAAAGCTGTGCCGCCCCTGGCGACGCGCTGGTTTGCCGAGGCGGGGCCGGAAAAGGCCCGGCCCGAGTACCCCAATCCGGCTATGGCGCGCGAGTCGTGGATGAACCTCAACGGTCTCTGGCGCTACGCTATCCGGCCGCGCGGGGAGCAGATTCTGGCCCAGGCACTCCCCGGTTCGGGACCGGCGCCGATGGGTTGGGAGGGGGAGATCCTCGTTCCCTGGCCGGTCGAATCGGCCCTCTCCGGGGTTCAGCGTCCGGTCTCACCGGAGCAGCGTCTCTGGTACCGCCGCACTTTTACCGTTCCCGCCGGTTGGCGCAAGGAGCGGGTCCTCCTTCATTTTGAGGCGGTGGACTGGCAGACCCAGGTCTGGGTCAACGGCATTGAGGTCGGCTATCATGAGGGCGGCTACGACCCTTTTACCTTTGATATCACCGCCGCCCTTGAATACGCCGGCGAAGAGGTGATCACCGTCGCGGTCTGGGATCCTACCGATACCGGCACCCAGCCGCGCGGCAAGCAGGTGCTCAAGCCCGGCGGCATCTTTTACACCGCCTGCACGGGCATCTGGGGGACGGTGTGGATCGAGCCGGTGCCTGTGACCCGCATCAAGGAGTTGCGCATTGTTCCCGATGCCGCCGCCGGCGCTGTCACTGTGACCTGCCGCATCGCCGGCGCAGGGTCCCATGAGCGCCTTGCCGTCACTGCACTCGAGGAGGCCCGGGTGGTCGCTTCCGGGAGCGGCGCCGCCGATGCCGCCCTCCGGCTGACCATTCCCGGGGCCCGGCTCTGGTCGCCTGCCTCGCCCCACCTCTACGACCTTACAGTCCAGCTCCTGCGCAGCGGCAAGGTGATCGACGAGGTTAAAAGCTATTTCGGCCTCCGCACCATTGCCATCGGTCCGGACCAGGCGGGTGTGACCCGGCTCCTTCTCAACGGCGAGCCCCTCTTTCAGGCCGGTCCTCTCGACCAGGGCTTCTGGCCCGACGGCATCTACACGGCGCCGACCGAGGAGGCCATGGTCTATGATCTTGAGGTGCTCAAGAGGATGGGCTTCAACATGCTGCGCAAGCATGTCAAGGTCGAACCGCGCCGTTTTTACTGGCACTGCGACCGCCTCGGCCTGCTCGTCTGGCAGGACATGCCCAGCGGCGATCGTTCCATCTCGCCCCAGGATGACGATATTGTGCGCAGTACCGCATCCGCCAGCCAGTACTATCTCGAGCTGGAACGCATGATCACCAGCCATTTCAACCATCCGAGCATCGTCATGTGGGTCCCCTTCAACGAGGGGTGGGGGCAGTTCGAATCCGGCAAGGTGGTCGATTTTATCCGCGGCCTCGATCCCACCCGGATGGTGAACCAGGCCAGCGGCTGGACGGACCGTGGCGGCGGCGATGTCGTCGACTGGCACCGCTATCCGGGGCCGGACTCCCCCATACCCGAGCCCCTGCGCGCCGCTGTCCTCGGTGAATTCGGCGGCCTCGGGCTCAAGAGCGCCGGACATATGTGGACCGAGGAAAACTGGGGCTATCAAAAGATGGAAGATGCCGCCGGTCTGCAGAAACGTTATGAGCAGCTCTGGACCAGGGTCTGGGAGCTGCAGGAGACGGCCGGCCTCAGCGCCGCCGTCTATACCCAGACCACCGATGTCGAGACCGAGGCTAACGGCCTCATGACCTATGACCGGGAGATCATCAAGCAGGATATCGCGCGGGCGCCGCTGCTCCACAGCGGCCGTCTGCCCATGCTGCCGCTTGCCCGATGATTCCCCTCATTCCGTGGGAGGATGTGAACCTATGAAGTATTCGGGGTTTGTCCTGTCGGTCCTGCTGTTTTTGGCGGGGACCGCGTTTGCGGGGGTGCTGGCGCTGGATTCTCCCGATAAAAACATCACCATCAGCGTCGACATCGCCGAAAACATCCGCTATGCGGTGGCCTGGCGTGGCCAGGAGGTGATCCGTCCCTCCGAAATTTCGCTGCTCCTCGACCGGGAACGCCACCTTGGCGACCAGCCGCGCCTGCAAAAGAGCCGGCGCGCTGCCATCGATCGCATGCTTGAACCGGTTGTCCGTCAAAAGAGCGCCCGCATCCGCGACCATTATAACGAAATGGTGCTTGACTTCAAGGGCGGCTACAGCCTCATCTTCCGCGCCTACGACAACGGCGTGGCCTGGCGCTGGGTGACCCGTTTGCCCGGAAGGGTTAAGGTGCTCTATGAGCAGGCCGTCTTTGATTTCGCCGCAGACCACACCCTCTATTTCGGTGAGGAGCCCAGTTTTTACAGCCATCAGGAGCGCCATTATCTCCCGGTCCGTCTCAAGGAGGTTACCAGCGCCCGTCAGGCGGTCGCCCCGGTGCTGATCGATGGCGGCGAGGGCCCCAGGGTGCTGATCAGCGAGGCGGATCTCTGCGATTATCCGGGGCTCTGGTTCACCGGCAGCGACCAGCGGCCGACCGCCCTGGTCGGCCGTTTTCCCCATCTCTGCCTGACCGACACGGTCACCTCGGACCGCGATGTCAAGCCCCTCACCCGTGCCCCCTGGATCGCCGAGACCGCCGGCACGCGCAGCTATCCCTGGCGCCTGCTGGTCATCGCCGGGCGCGATGCCGATATCGTCAGCAACAGTCTGGTCTATCAGCTCTCGCAGCCGGAAAAGATCGCCGATCCTTCCTGGATCAAGCCCGGCAAGGTGGCCTGGGACTGGTGGAACGCTCTCAACATTTACGGCGTCGATTTCAAGGCCGGCCTCAACACCGCCACCTACAAGCACTATATCGATTTCGCCGCTGAGTATGGCATCGAATATGTCATTCTCGATGAGGGGTGGTATCAGCTCGGTGATGTGCTCTCCGTCCATCCCGAGATCAATATGGATGAGCTGCTGGCCCACGCCCGCGAACGCAATGTGGGCATCATCCTCTGGGTCACCTGGAAAAGCCTGCTTGACAAGCTGGAGCCGGCCCTGGACCGCTTTGCCCAATGGGGCGTCAAGGGCATCAAGGTCGATTTCATGCAGCGGGATGACCAGTGGATGGTCACCTATTACTGGCGCATCGCCGAAGAGGCGGCCCGCCGCCACCTGCTGGTCGATTTTCACGGCGCCTACAAGCCGGCGGGGCTGGAACGCGCCTGGCCCAATGTGCTCACCCGCGAGGGGGTTAAGGGTCTGGAGAATGTGAAATGGAGCAGGGAGGTGACCCCTGAGCACGATGTCACCCTGGCCTTCACTCGCATGGCAGTCGGACCTATGGATTACACCCCCGGGGCCATGGTCAACGCCACGCCGGATCAGTTCCAGCCTGTTTTCGAAATGCCGATGAGCATGTCGACCCGCTGCCATCAGATGGCGATGTACGTCGTCTATGAAAGCCCGCTGCAGATGCTCGCCGACTCGCCGAGCCGCTACCGCCGGGAGGAAGAGTGCACGCGTTTTATTGCCGGCGTGCCTGCGGTCTGGGACGAAAGCCTCGTGCTGGAGGCCCGCATCGCCGATTATCTCCTGCTCGCCCGGCGCAGCGGCAGGGTCTGGTACGCGGGTGCGATGACCGACGGAACCGGACGCGAGCTTGTCCTCGACCTCTCCTTCCTGCCGGTGGGGAGCTATACCATGACCCTGTTCAGCGACGGCCCCAATGCCGGACGCGCCGCCATGGATTACACCAGCGCCACCCGGCTGGTCACGGTCGGCGAGCGGATTCCGCTCAAGCTCGCACCTGGAGGGGGGGCGGCGGCGCGTTTTGAGCCGGCCGTGGAGTAATGCAAATCACCGCGGCACCGCCCTGGTGGCAATAATTACTGTTTTTATTCATATAATTTTTGTATCTTTAAGGTCAATACCACCCCAAAACCTGCGAGTGTGTGCATGAAAAAACTGATCCAACTTATCCTCCTGCTCTCCATGGCCTCCCTGTTTCTCCTCTGTGCCAAAGAAGAGGCACCCTATGTAGTCAAGGTGGCCAAACAGGTCATCCCCTCGGTCGTCTTTGAGAAGAAATTTCGCAGCAGTCCCGAGTTCCGCGAAAATGTCATCTATAATATCGACGTACTGAAGGAGTTCATCGACGATAATTATATCGACAATCTCCTCTTCGAGGCGGAGGGCTTTGCGCGCGGCCTCGAGCGGGACAGCGTGGTGACGGCCCGCCTCTTCATCGAAAAGGGGCGCATTCTAACCCGGCCCAAGGGAGCTCTCTATGCCAAAATAGTCCCCGCCGAGATCACGGTGACGGATGAGGAGGTCCGGGCTGATTATGAATCCTCCCGTTTCGAATACAAGATCGCTGATATCCTTTTCAAGAACAAGGCCCGGGCGGACAGCGTCCACGCCCTCCTGCAAAAGGGGGCTGATTTTGCCGATCTGGCCCGGAAATATTCCCAGGATGGCCGCTCGCGTGAGTCCGGCGGCGAGGTGCCCAAATATCTGCGCTGGGGAACCATGGGTTATGCGGCCGATGCCGCCTTGCGCAACATGGAGCCCGGCGAAATCACCCCGCCCCTGGTCACCCTCTTCGGCATTCATATCATCAAGGTCATCGACAAGCGCCCCTGGGCGGCTCCACCCTTCGAGGATGTTCATCCCCGCATCCGCAATCAGATCAAGGCCAAAAAGCTCAACCAGCTCACTGAAGCCTATTCGATAAGCCTCTACGACAAGTACAATTTCAGAGTCTCCTCCGGCGTGCTGCCGGAAGTCTTTGCTCACTACCGGACCGAAAAAGGAATGGGCCGTCTGGATCTCGCCGCCATGCCCAAAAAGCTGCAAAAGGCCAGGGTGGCGGAATGGAAGGGGGGAAGCTGGGATGTGCGCAAGCTGGCTTCGCAGCTCGCCACCGCCCCGTCGCCCCTGCTCTTTCCCTGGAATTCGGTGGACGATGTCGAAGATTTCGTCCGCAAGTCGGCGGTCGCCGAACTGATGCTCGCGGAGGCTGAAGCGCTTGGACTCGACGACTCCCCGGCCTTCAAATCGGAATACGCGGCACTGCGCAACCAGATCGTGCGCACC